>CALWKV010000001.1 GCA_944381355.1 uncultured Christensenellaceae bacterium
GTACTAATTGGAGGTTAGTAATGGAAAGAAAGATTTTTTCCACTCAGATCGGCGGCAGAGAAGTGACCGTCGAAACGGGCGCGTATTGCGGACAGGCTAACGGCAGCTGTATCGTCAGATGCGGCGATACTGTGGTTATGGTAAACGCGACCATGGCAAAGGCACCGAGAGACGGCATTGACTTCTTCCCCCTCGGCGTCGATTTTGAAGAGAAGATGTATTCCGTCGGCAAGATACCCGGCGGCTTCAAGAAGCGCGAAGGACGCCCCAGCGACAAGGCTATTCTGACGTCGAGACTTATCGACCGTCCGCTCAGACCTCTGTTCCCCAAGGGCTTCTACAACGACGTTGCTGTCGTTGCTACCTGCCTTTCCGTCGACACGGACATTCCGCCCGAGGTCTACGCCATGATCGGCAGCTCTGTCGCGCTGACTATATCCGACATTCCGTTTGCAGGTCCTACGGGTTCTGTCGTTGTCGGTTACGTTGACGGCGAGTACGTCATCAACCCCAACACCGCTCAAAGAGACAGAAGCAGACTTCACCTTTCGCTCAGCGGTACCAAAGAGGCAATATTGATGGTTGAAGCGGGCGCAAACGAAGTTACCGAAGAAGAGATGATCGGCGCGATCCTGTTCGGACACGAGGAGATCAAGAAGATCGTCGCGTTCATTGAAGGCATTCAGAAAGAGATCGGCAAGGAGAAGATCGTTCCCGAGCTGTATCATCCGGCTCCCGAGATCGAAGCGGCTGTCAAGGAGTACGCAGACAAGAAGATGGACGAGGTGCTCAGCCATTTCGACAGACAGGAGAGAGAAAAGGCAGAAGAAGAACTCGACAGCGACGTCTATACCCATTTCGCGGAGCAGTTCCCCGAAGGCAAGAAGGACATGGGCGAGGTTCTCTACGCAATGAAGAAAGCAAAAGTCAGAGCGAAGATACTCAACGAAGGTATTCGTCCCGACGGCAGAGCGTTGACCGAGATCAGACCCATCTGGTGCGAGGTCGGCGTTCTCCCGAGAGTTCACGGCAGCGGCGTATTCACCAGAGGTCAGACTCAGGTGTTGACCTGCGCGACCCTCGGCAGCATAAGCGAAGTTCAGAAGCTCGAAGGTCTCGACGACGAGGTCTGCAAGAGATACATTCACCACTACAACTTCCCGCCGTACAGCACGGGCGAGGCGAAGCCTATGAAGAGCCCGGGCAGACGCGAGATAGGTCACGGCGCTCTCGCAGAGCGCGCTCTCGAGCCGATGCTCCCCAGCGAGGACAGCTTCCCGTATGCTATCAGAACGGTTTCCGAAGTTCTCAGCAGTAACGGCAGCACCTCTCAGGCTAGTGTTTGCGGCAGCACCCTTGCGCTTATGGACGCAGGCGTTCCGCTCAAGAGACCCGTTGCGGGCGTTGCTATGGGTCTTATCTCCAACGAGGACAAGAGCAAGGTCAGCGTTCTGACCGACATTCAGGGTCTCGAGGACTTCCTCGGCGATATGGACTTCAAAGTAGCGGGCACTACCGAAGGTATCACCGCTATCCAGATGGATATCAAGATCAAGGGTATCAACGAGGAGATTCTGCGCAAGGCTCTCGCTCAGGCTAAAGTCGGCAGACTCGAGATACTCGGCAAGATGCTCGCGGTTCTTCCCGCTCCGAGAGCCAACCTGTCCAAGTACGCTCCCAAGATCATATCTTTCAACATCAATCCCGACAAGATAAGAGACGTCATCGGCAGCGGCGGCAAGACGATCAACAAGATCATCGACGAGACCGGCGTCAAGATCGACATCAACGACTTCGGTGACGTTTATATCGCAAGCCCGGACGAGGATATGATCGCTAAAGCGCGTCAGATTATCGAACTCATCGTCAACGATCCCGAGATCGGTCTCGAGACCGAAGGCGTTGTCGTACGTACCGCAAGTTTCGGCGCGTTTGTCGAGATCGCTCCCGGCAAGGACGGCATGATCCACATCTCCAAGCTCGACAAAAAGAGAGTCGAGAAGGTAGAGGACGTCGTCAATATCGGCGACAAGGTCATCGTCAAGGTAGACGGCATTTCCGAGAAGGGCATTTCGCTCAGCCTTGTGAAGAAGCTGTAAAAGCGGCAAAAAGCATAGAAAACGCGTCGGACAACCTACGCGTTTTTTTGTCGTTCACGATTTTGTGATTTCAGTCTGATTTATAAAACGGATTGACGGATTTTCCGCGCGTTGTACCGTTGTGGCTATAACGATGGTTTTGCAGACTGACAACGTTCTTCTACGCACGGTAGTTCTGGTTTGCACTCCCGTTGCGGTAAAAGCTGATTTTTGCATTGATCTGTGCGAATTTCATACGTTGTTCGGAGCGCGTAGCGGAAGGCGGGGGCGCGTTCATACCGTTTTGCTTATTATCTGCGATACGGTGACTGCAGTCAGTCCGCGTTCTTTGTAATATTTCAGAATGTCGGGCAGGGCTTCCGCCGTGTTGTAAGTGGGGTGGGCGAGTATCAATTCTCCCGCCTCCACCTTGTCGGTCGCGCGTGTATATATCGTCTGCGTGTTTTTGTCGCGCCAGTCTATCGTATCGCGACTCCACATTATCACTTTCATTCCGAGGTCGGAGCATACGTTCAGTACGTCTTTACCGTAGCTTCCCGACGGCGGAGCGAAAAGCGTCGGGGTTTTGCCCGTGATCGCCTTTATCAGGTCGTTGGTCGCAACGATCTCGCTCTTGTTCGCCTGATAAGACATATCTTTCGCGTCCTTGTGGAAATACCCGTGATTGGCTATTTCGTGCCCCTCGTCGACGATCCGCCGTACCAAGGCGTTGTTGTCGTCTGCCCAGCTGCCTCCGACGAAAAAGGTAGAGTGCGCGCCGTAAGCCTTGAGAGTGTCGAGAATGCTTTCAAGATACTCGTTGCCCTGATAGACGTTGAACATCAGCGACACTTCGGCGCGCGAACTTTCACCGCGGTATATCGGAGAATTTTCTCCGCCCGAAGAAAAAGCTATGCTGTAAGCGCCGCTTCCGCCCAGTCCGATTATACATAGACTGACTAACATTATAACGATGGCGCAATCGGAGAGTATCTCCGTGATCATGGCGATTTTTTTCTCTTTAGAGCCTGTAAACGAACCTTTTTCGACCAACTTCATAAAAGCCTCCATTTGCAATATATGAGAGTATTTCGTCGGGTATTCGCGCGCGGGGCAAAAGGGGGTTATTACTTTACAAATAGCGTATAATATTTTATACTGATATATATCGGAGGCAAAATGAAAGCAAAAGTTTACGGATTTTCCGACGGGCTGAGGCTCGTACATCTTGAGAGAAAAAATACGCGTTCGGTAGCGATAGGCATACTCACAGGCGCGGGCAGCGAAAACGAAACTGAGAAGAATAACGGCGTATCGCATTTTCTCGAGCATATGTTTTTCAAGGGCACAAAGACGAGAAGTTCTCTCGATATAGTTATGGAGATAGACGCGCTCGGCGCGCAGATAAACGCGTTCACGAGCAAGACTTCCACGTGTTTTTACACGTTCAGTATAGACGAGGACGGAGAAAAGTGTGCAGAGATATTGTCAGACATTCTTTTCAACTCTGTTTTCGACAAAGACGAGTTGGAAAGAGAGCGCAAGGTAGTCCTTGAGGAGATCGCGATGAACGACGACGATAACGCCGACGTGTGTACAGAGGCGGTCAGCGCGCTTTACTTCGGCGATCATCCGCTTGCAAGACCCATTCTCGGGACGAGAGAAACTGTCGGAAAACTCGGTAGAGAGGATCTTCTCGATTATATCGACAAAAATTATTGCGCGCAGAACACGGTTGTTGCGATCATCGGCAATATGAGCGCCGACCGCGCGAAAAAGATAGTAGAGAAATATTTCGAGGGCAGATTCGCGTCCAAAGCGGGCAGACAATGGCACGACGTCGCGCACGTTACGACGGGCGGCGTAAAGACTTTGTTCAAGCCGATAGAGCAGGCGAATATCGCGATGGCATTCCCGAGCGTCAGTATGGTCGACAAACGTTATCTGACCGTGACGGCTGGCGGTTACGTGTTCGGCGGCGGTATGTCGAGCAGACTGTTTGCCGAAGTCAGAGAAAAGCACGGGCTTGCGTACAGCGTTTATTCTTACAATTCGAGCTATTACAACAACGGGTATAACTCGGTTTACGTGGGCACGAACGCTAAATCGGCGCTTAAAGCGGTGGAAATAGTTGCGGATATAATCGACGACGTGCGAGAAAACGGGTTTACCGAAGAAGAATTTCACCGCGGTATACAGCAGGCGAAAGCCGCGTATATACTCGGGCAGGAGAGCAACGGCGCTCTTATGCGTTTTTACAGCAAATGGCTCCTGATGGCGGATCAACTCGTCGATTTCGACGATCTGATTTCGAAACTCGACATGATAACTTTTGCAGAGTTCAACGATGCGTTTGCTTGCGAGTTCGACAGGACGAAAGTCAGTCTCGCGTACGTCGGCAGAGAAATTTCGGACGATCTCTACGCCGCGATAAGGAAATAACGGAGGAAAAATATGGACGTTAAAGAAATACTCGAAGATGAAAATATGGACAAACTGGACAAAATTTTCTTGATGCAGAAGGCGCTGAACGACGATATCGCAGAGAGGAGAGGGCTTGACAGAAGCGATAAAGCGGAGTGGCTGCAACGTCAGACGCTCGCAATGATGAGCGAGATGGCAGAGCTTATCGACGAGGTCAACTTCAAGTGGTGGAAAAATCCGAAGCCGCTTGACGATGAGAAGATTAAGTATGAGATAGTGGATATACTGCATTTCTTCGTCAGTATGTGCCTGACTTCGGGAATGGATGCCGACGAACTGTTCGCTCTTTATCTCAACAAGAACAAAGAAAATTTCGACAGGCAGAACGGACTCAGTAAAAAAGAAGGTTACAAGTGCGATAAAAAATAAATTTCGCCTGTCTAAAAAAGACAAAGTCCGTTGCGTACGATCTCGTTCTTGCGTGCGAAATAAATTATCGCGTGCCTCACGTGTTCCGTTGCATGATTTAAGGGACTGCAAAAGGACGTGCAGGCAAGAGGCAGGGCGCTGACGCCGATGACTTTGCAGATATACTTTACCGGTAGAATGTAGAAATGCGTGTGCTTTGTTTTTGTGCGCAGATGCAGTCTTAACAAGGAAAAACTTATTCGGTGCGCCTCAGGAGCGAGGACGCGCCGGTTCGTAAGAATACATATTAAATTGCATGCCTTTCCGTATGTTCGGAGAGGCTGATTTTATGTATAAAACGGTTTTTTCTTATCGCTCTGCCGACGGACATACATGCATTATTCGCTTTTGCATTATATTTTAACGTGCAAAATAAAGGTAATAATTTATATATTATTTTAGATTGAAATCTGGCGACCCGTGTGATATAATAAATGCGATGTGATTTTGCATACGGGAAATATGCGTGCAGTACGGGAAAGGAGTACAAATTGAAAAGGAAAAGACCAGAAGCGGAAAACGCCCGCTCTAAGAATTCCGGTTTCGCCAACGGACTGGCGGTATTCAGCGTTTTTTTGGTGCTGAGTCTCATTCTGTTCGGCGTATTCGGCAAAGCAGGTGCGGTCGTTACCAAGTTTTTGACGGGGGTATTCGGTTACGCGATATACGCGTATGCGATCAGCGGTATGCTGATAGGTCTCGCGGTGATGCTCAACAGAAAGAGGAGCGTGACGACGGCTGTGACGTTGCTGTACGTCGTTGCGGTCGCGTTGGTAATATGCATGATACACCTCTATTCCTCCAGAGCTTATGCGGACGCCGGCTACGGCGATTATATGAAAGCGTGCTATAACAATGCCGACACGGCAGGCGGCTGGATAGGCGCGCTGCTTCTTTATTTTCCGACGAGACTCTATATCGTCTCCGAAGTGCTCGCGGGACTTCTTCTTGTCGGAGTGGTCGCGCTTCTCGTCGTGTCTCAGCTCAACAGGGAGATCACGTTCAGGGCGAGGCAGTTCGGCTTCAGATCCAAAAAAGGCAAGAGCGTTGCACCGACTTCGGAATATTCGGAGCAGAGCAGCGTAGTATACGACGGTCCGGAACGCGAAAGAGAGATATACAACGGCGATGCGGACGGCAGGCAGCATTCCAATCGCGTAAGCAGACGCTTCGGCAAAAAACCCGTTTCGTATGAAGAAATCGAAGATATCGGCACCGAGAAGCAGACAGAAGATTATTCGTCCTATTATACGACCGATCGCCGCGTTGACGACGCGATAAGCGACAAAGTAGTCGACGAAGCACTCGACGTATACAACAAGCGCCGCAAGCAGGACGCGATGGACAAACTGTACAACAATCGCGACGGCAAGAGACCTGCTCTTTCGGACGACAACAAGGCAGAGGCAAGAAGTTCTTGGGACATCTTGTACGGCGGCGCGAAGAAGCAGGAAAATGCGCCCGTAAAGCCGAAAGAAGAAGATAAAAGAGACATTTACGAGGGGTACAGCACCAGTTCCAGAATGCGCACGATGGAAGAAAATCTGCGTCGCATGCGCGAGGAACAGGAAAGAGAGCAGGCAGAAAACGCAGGAGAGGACCTCGAAGAAAGCACGGGAGTGTCGGAGAGCGGATATCCCGACTTGGCGGACGAGCCTGCGCCGACAGAAGACAGGACAGACGACGTTGCGGACAAGTCCGACGACGACGTAACGCGCAGTCTTTTCTCCAATATAGACAAGCTCCTCGACGAAAGCGACGGCGAAGAAAAACCCGTTTCGGGAAAATCCCTGCTCAGCGGTTCGATGGACGCGTTCGGGGAAGCAGAGGACAAGACAGAACGCGGCGGCGATCCGCTCAAAGGATTTACGGGCGGAAAGGATGATTACGAGCGCAGTAACGTAAGCGACACGGGAAAAGAAGAAAAGCCTCAGCCCGTCGTGCCCGCAGAGCCGAAGAAACGCGAGCCTATCAGCCCCGTAGTACTTCCCAAGGAGAGCGTGAACTCTGCTGTATCTGCGGCCCCTGTACCCCCTGCGACTCCCGCAGAGCAGCCCAAACCCAAGAAACACGTAAGGCGTAAACCTTACGTTCCGCCTACGATAGACTGTCTGAGAGATTATGTCGAAGAAGTGGATTCGGGCACAGATTTCGAGGAGAAGATAGAGAGCGTCGAGACCTGTCTTGCCAACTTCGGCATTGAAGCAAAGGTTGTCAACGTGGTCAAAGGTCCTACGTTCAGCAGACTGGAGCTGGAAGTGCCGCCGGGCATAAGCGTCAACAAGATACCGCATCATTACAATGACTTAGCGATGTGTCTCGCGGCGGAGAGCATACGTATAGAAGCGCCGATACCCAAAAAGAGATTCGTCGGTATAGAGATACCCAACGAAAGGAGAGGTATCGTAGGTCTCAAGCCGATCATCAATTCAAAAGAATTCAACAACGGCAAGTCGAGCGGTCTGTTCTTTGCGCTCGGCAAGGATATAGACGGAGAGTGTTACGTCGGCGATATAACGGAGTTTCCGCACGCTTTGGTAGCGGGCGCTTCGGGTGCAGGTAAATCTGTCTGTCTCAACTGTATGCTCGTCAGTATGCTTTACAAATATTCTCCCGAGGACCTCAGGCTTATCCTTATCGACCCAAAAGAAGTCGAGTTCAACAAATACGAGGGTCTGCCGCACCTTCTCGTTCCCGAGATACTCAGCGACAACGTTAAGATAATCAACGCGCTCAAGTGGGCGATCGACGAGATGGAAAGGCGATATTCGGAAATAAAACTGCACAAGCTGTCCAATATCGAAGAATACAACGCTGTCTGCAAGAGCAACAAAGAAATGCAGAAGATGCCGTATATCCTCATCATAATCGACGAGGCGGCGGACATAATGCAATCGCCTTCCGCTAAAGAGTTTGAAGCTCTCGTCAAACGTCTGACTGCAAAGGCGCGCGCGGCGGGTCTGCATATCATCGTCGCTACGCAGAGACCCTCGGTAGACGTCATTACCGGTACGATAAAGGCGAACCTGCCCACGAGAATAGCTTTTGCGGTCGTCTCCAACGTGGACAGCAAGACGATACTCGATTATGCCGGTGCGGAAAAACTGCTCAGAAAGGGCGACATGCTTTACAAGCTCAGTACAAAGCCGCTTCCCGTACGTCTGCAATGCGCTATGGTAACGGGCGAAGAAGTGCTTTCGGTAGTAGAGCAGGTCAATGCCAACAACGAGGCTTACTTCGACGAGGAGATACAGAAGGCGATAGATTACGTTCCTGAAGAACCTAGTCAGGCTTCCGTAACGTCTGACGGCGACGGCGGCAGCGGCAATCAGGATCCTATGTTCGCTCAGGCGGTCAAACTGGCTATTGACAGCGGCTCGATATCAATATCCATGCTGCAAAGAAAGCTCTATCTCGGATTCCCGAGAGCGGCGAAACTTCTCGATATGATGGAAGCGCGCGGATTTATTTCGCAACCTGCACCGGGTAACAAGCAGAGAGAAATACTCATTACTAAAGAAGAGTATGACAAACTTTTCTCTGACGACAACGGAGGAGACGGAGAATAGGTCTGTCGGGTGTGAGATCAGAACGGTTTCCTGAACTAAGGACAGAGAAAAGGCAGCGGTTACGCGTTAAACTCTGCGGTCGTGCGGCTTCGGCAGCGGCAGGTCGACAGACAGGACGTTGTCGGCAGCGGTCGATACGGTTTGCAGACTAAATATAAATGATACTTCGCGCGGTGGAAGAGCCGTTGCGCATTGAGAGGGATATTTGAAAATAGGAGTTGTGTCGCTCGGTTGCGACAAAAACAGAATAGATTCGGAAAACATGCTCGCATATCTTCAGTCTGACGGGTTTGAGTTTACGTCAGATCCCGCAGACGCGGAAGTCATAGTCGTCAACACCTGCGCGTTTATAGACGAGGCAAAGAAAGAGGCGATATCGACGATACTCGAGATGGCGGAGTACAAGAAAGACAAATGCAGATACCTTATAGTCACGGGGTGTCTGCCTCAACGCTATATGAACGATCTCAAGGACGGTTTTCCCGAAGTCGACGCATTTCTCGGCACGGGCAGTTACCATCTTCTGCCGCGTATCATTAAAGATCTGGACGGCAAAAACACCTTCTGCCTGCCCAACGATAAGGATTTCAGAAAGCATACCAAAGCGCGCGTGCTGACGACGCCTCCGCATTACGCATATCTGAAAATAGCAGAAGGCTGCGACAATCATTGCACGTATTGCGCTATACCGCAGATAAGAGGAAAATACACGTCTGTACCCGTGGACGAACTCGTTGACGAGACGAAAGAACTATTGAAATGTTATCCGATAAAGGAACTCGTTGTCGTTGCGCAGGACCTGACAAGATACGGTTATGACCTCGAGGGCAGGTGCATGCTTATAGACCTGCTGGAAAAACTCAGCGCGCTCGATATCGAATGGATCAGACTATTGTATCTCTATCCCGAGGGAATAAGCGACGAATTGCTTGATTATATAGCAAACAATCCGAAAATCTGCAAATATCTTGACATTCCGTGTCAACATATAAGCGATAAGATATTAAAGAGGATGAACAGGCGTATCACAAAGCAGGGGATAATCTCGCTGTTCGACAAGATACGCGCTAAAGGCGATTTCTGCATCAGAAGCACGTTCATCGTCGGCTTCCCCGGAGAAACCGATAGCGACGTCGACGAACTGGAGCAATTTCTCAAGTCGGAGAAACTCGACAGATGCGGCTTCTTCAGATATTCGCAGGAGGACAACACCGCGGCGGCAAGAATGGACGGTCAGATAGACGAAGAAGTCAAACAGGCGCGCTACGACAGGCTGTACCGTCTGCAGGAGAAGATAATGAACGACTTGTCGGCAAAGCGCGTCGGAAAGGTCGAAAAGGTGCTTTACGAGGGCATCGACGAAGATGCGGGAGCATTTGTCGGCAGAACATTCCGCGATGCGCCCGAAGTAGACGCAAAAGTGTGGTTCCGTTCCGGGAAATGTCTCGAGATAGGCAATTTCTACGATGTACGCATAATAGGCAGCGAAGGTTGCGACCTTATAGGAGAGACTGTAAAATGAATTTACCGACAAAAATAACCGTGACGAGGATCGTCATGCTTCCCGTGCTGATAGTGCTGTTTTGTCTTGAAATGCACTTTTACGGGATTGGAAACAAGCAGGTGGGGGATATACTGTGCTTCGTGACGTCGCTTCTTTACATAGCGACCGCGCTGACAGACTTTCTCGACGGGTACCTCGCGAGGAAGTACAACCAGGTCACGACGCTCGGCAAGTTCCTCGACCCGATCGCAGACAAAGTATGCGTGCTGACGGGACTTGCGTTCATAATGGAAGGCAACTTCATCTGGGGCATGAAGTACGTTGCGATGATATGCACTATAGTCATAATCGCAAGAGAGCTTATAATCGGACTGCTGAGACAGATAGCCGCCTCCAAGAAGTTTATTCTCGCGGCGGATATATGGGGCAAAGCAAAGACGGTGATCACGCTTGCCGCGATAGGCACCGCGCTTTTCGTACCGATAGGAGGCTCGTTCGGCGAGTCGACGATGTGGGCGGCGGGAATTATGCTCATCATGGCAACCGTGCTCACAGTGTATTCGGGTATAAACTATATTGTCAAAAACAGAGCGCTTTTCTCTGACAACAAGGAGAGCGCTTCTGACGGGGCAGAGAAAAAAGACTGACCCGCAAACGATCGACAAAAGGTGAACTTATGATAAACTGTAAAAATCTGTGTACGCTCAAAGCGTTCGATATCGACGGAGAAGTCCTCGAGGCTGTCAGAGCTTCGGCGGCAGATGGCGTCAGTATCGAAATAAACGAAGAATACCGTGACTTTACTATTTACGTGATAAACGACACCGCAGACGAGATCGTGTTCAACGGCGTCGTAAACGCGCTCAAGCGCCTGCTCGGCAATGCCCTTTATTCTGAGGACGGCGAGGATCTCGAAGAAGTCGTCGTCAGAGAGCTGAAAAACGCGGGCAAGACGTTTAGTGTCGCAGAGTCTTTCACCGGAGGTCTTATCAGCTCGAAGATTGTCAACGTAAGTGGCGCGAGCGAGGTATTTTACGAAGGTCTCGTGACCTACGGTAGCAGCGCCAAGATCAGACGTCTGCACGTAAAAGTTCAGACAATCGAGAGTTGCGGCATAGTCAGCAAAGAAGTTGTGCAGGAAATGGCACAAGGACTTCTTGCCAACCGCATCACCGATTTTGCGATGTCGACGACGGGTTGCGCAGGTCCCGACAGCGATGAGTTCGACACTCCTGTCGGTCTGTGTTACGTTGCTATTGCAGCTGCAAACGGCGCGCTCGTTCTGGAACTTATGATCGACGGTGACAGGAAGTACGTGCGCAACACGGCGACAAATTTTGCGCTTTATAATTTTATCGGAGTTATCCGCGGCGATATCGCCGTCGGGCAGACTATAAAAAGAAAAATATAATGAGGTAATTATGGAAAAAAAGATTGACGACAATAAGGCAAAGGAAAAATCCGCGCTTATTGACGACGCCATCGCAAAGATCGAGAAACAGTACGGCAAAGGCTCGATAATGAAGCTGGGCGACGAGACCGTTATGAAGGTCGACACGTTCAGTTCGGGTTGCCTTACGCTCGATATGGCTCTCGGCATCGGCGGCTGGCCGCGCGGAAGAATAATAGAGATATACGGACCGGAATCTTCGGGCAAGACTACCGTCGCGCTTCACGCGATCGCGTCCTGTCAGCAGGGCGGAGGCATCGCTGCGTTCATTGATGCAGAACACGCGCTCGATCCCGTGTATGCCGAGCATCTGGGCGTGGACGTAAAAAACCTTTACGTATCGCAGCCTGACGACGGCGAGCAGGCTCTCAATATCGCAGATACGCTTGTGAGGAGCAATTCTATCGACCTCATCGTCATAGACTCCGTCGCGGCATTGACCCCGAGAGCGGAAATCGACGGCGAAATGGGACAGAGTTCGGTCGGCGTACAGGCGAGACTTATGTCTCAGGCTCTCAGAAAGCTGACAGGTATCATCAGCAAGACCAACACCTGCATAATTTTCATCAATCAGATAAGAGAGAAAGTGGGCGTTATGTTCGGCAACCCCGAGACCACTCCGGGCGGCCGCGCGCTCCGATTCGGCGCGAGCATAAGAGTGGAAGTCAGAAAGGGCGACACTCTCAAGGACGGCGCAGAGTTCGTCGGCAACCACACCAAAGCGAAAGTCGTCAAAAACAAACTCGCACCCCCGTTCCGTACCGCCGAGTTCGACATCATATTCGGCAAGGGCATTTCGCAGGCGGGTTGCGTGCTTGACGTCGCGATCGAGAAAAAGGTCATCGTCAAGAGCGGTTCCTGGTTCAGCTACAACGACGAGAAGATCGGACAAGGCAGAGACAATACCGTCAGATATCTCGAGGATAATCCCGAACTCATGGCTGAAATCAAGGAAAAAATACTCGGAACGAACGCGCAATAACATAAAAATAGTCGATGCAGGTCAAAAATTTTGATTTACATTGACAACGCGCGTAAAATAAGGTTATAATAAGACAATACCCGACGTGTTCGGGTAAACGAAACTTAAAAATTGAATATCAGGAGGTTTAAATGTTAAGCAGTAACATCGGCTTGACCTTCCTCCTTGGGGCGGGAATTTCCGGCGGTATAGTTGCGGTCATCGCGATCGCGGCGGCAGTCGTCGGAGTGGCAATCGGTTTGGTAGTGTACAGGTTTTATGCGCGCCGCGCGGTCGGCAGCGTCAAGCAGGAATGCGACAAGCTGAAAGCAGAATCCCAGAGCGAAGCGAAAACGTATCTCAAGGAAGCAAAGGTCGAGGCAAAGGAAGAGCAGCAAAGATTGCGTCAGGAATTGGACAGAGAGACGCGCGAGAAAAAAGCCGAGTTGTCAAGAACGGAACAGAGACTCTCTCAACGTGAAGACCAGCTCGTGAAACGCGAAGTCGCTATCGATAAAAAATCCGACCTCATCGACGAGAAGAAAAAGCAGATAGAGCAGAAAGAGGCAGAAGTCGAACAGCTCGAAAGCGAAGTCAGGAACGCTCACGCCGCTATGGTGCAGGAACTCGAAAAGGTTTCGGGCATGACCCAGAGCGAAGCGAAAGAAGTCCTGATGGAAGAAATGCTCGACGAGGCGAGAAAGGACGCAGAAGTCAAGGTCAGAGAGATCGAACAGCAAGCAAAAGAAGACGCCGACAAAAAGGCGAGAAACATAGTGGGCATGGCGCTTCAGAGATGCGCGGTGGATCACGCTTCGGAAATTGCGGTATCGGTCGTATCTCTTCCCAACGAGGATATGAAAGGAAGGCTTATCGGCAGGGTCGGAAGAAACATCCGTTCGATAGAAAATTGTACGGGCGTAGACCTCATCATTGACGACACTCCGGACATCGTTACCATATCGGGCTTCGATCCCGTGAGACGCGAGATCGCGAGGCTTACGATCGAAAAACTCGTATCAGACGGCAGGATCCATCCCGCGAGGATAGAAGAAACCGTCGAAAAGGTAAAGAAAGAGATGGACGCTCAGATCAAAGAAGCGGGCGAGACGGCGGCGTTCGATGCGAACATATACGGTCTGCACCCCGAGATCATCAAACTTCTCGGCAGGCTCAAATACCGTACCAGTTACGGTCAGAACGTGCTCAATCACTCTCTCGAGGTGTGTTTCCTCGCAGGAATGATGGCGTCGGAGCTTGGCGCAGACGTCAAAGTCGCCAAGAGAGCGGGACTTCTCCACGATATAGGCAAGTCGGTCGACCATGAATTTGAAGGAACTCACGTCACTATCGGCGTAGAGCTTGCAAAGAAATTCAAGGAAAGCCGCGCGGTCATACACGCGATAGAAGCGCACCACGGCGACGTAGAGCCGCAGACGCTCGAAGCGATAATCGTGCAGGCGGCAGACTCGGTATCGGGCGCAAGACCGGGCGCGAGACGTGAGTCGCTCGAGAATTACGTCAAGAGGCTTGAAAAACTCGAGAGCCTGGCAAATTCGTTCGACGGCGTAGAGCAGTCTTACGCAATACAGGCGGGCAGAGAGATCAGAGTCATCGTGAAGCCGGACGAGGTCGACGATTCCAAGACCATGTTTATGGCAAAGGAGATCGCAAAGAAGCTGGAAGCGGAACTCGAATATCCGGGACAGATCAAAGTAAACGTGATAAGAGAAGTAAGGCGCGTAGAATACGCGAAATAACATATCTTTTCAAACAAGAAGCGGACGGGCAACCGTCCGCTTTTTGTTTGCCTTAAATACGTTTACTGTATTGCAAACGGTAGAATGACGACACCTTTTACGATAGTTTTAAATGGCAGAGTTAAGCCGAAAAAGCGGTCAACATCGAGCTGACTACTTATTCTCCGCAATCCGCTTCGCGTCCGATGATAAATATTCATGAAAATCGCCTTTCTTGATTTATTCAGTTTTTATCTCAGAGCAGAATGAGAGCGACGAGCCACGGCATTATCACGCAGACCGTGAGAGCGAGAGCGACGAAGCAAAGTAGAAGCGCCGCATAGAAAGAAAGCAGCTCGGTCACGGCTCGGGAGCAAGTGAGCGTTGCGCCTTTTGCGATCCAGTATTTGCTTGCCGCGCCGATAGAGACAACGGACAGAAAGAGATATCCGACAAGCAGAGGCAAGTAGAAGAAAACGGCTGTCAATATGCCGTCGATAAGAGCTACGTTTGCCGCGCCTACTACGCAGAGACCGAAGCGGTAGCCAAGGAACGCCGCCCACAAAAAGCCGAGAGCGGCGCAATATTTTTTAAATACGCAAGTAAAGTTTATTGCCAGCGTAGCAACGGCAAGAAGAAAAAATTTGAAGAAGCTCGGGAATTTGCCGTATTCCCCCGACTTGAGGGCTGCGAAAAGGTTGAGTTTGTAGTATTCCTCGCCGAATCTGACCGCGACGACTATGCCGAGCAGTATGCCGGTAAGGCAGGCGCACAGCACAACGGCAATCAACGACGAGTGTTCGTCCACAAACGCCGAAACAGTGTTTTTGAAATAATTGACGTTCAGACAAAATTTCGTTTTTTTCGACCGCATATAAAACACTATGCGCGGATTTTACGGATTATGCGACGCAAAGTGTCAAAAAGCGACAAAATGCGCCGTAAAAAGATAAATGCATGAAAAAATGTTTATCAAAAGTTTCAAAAAGAAACGGCTTGTCCGCGCGGACATTTGCGTCGCGCCATCATAGGTTTCCTGCAGACAGATTTTCGCATACCTGCATAATAAACTGTTTGACGGTGGGTTTCCCCTTATCGACGTCTATCGTATTGCCGAATTCGCCGTAAAGGGCGTCGATATCGCCGTCAAGCCACGCCTTGGAAATGCAGTTCTGAATATTCTTGTCTACGCAATCCGTGCTCGCGCTGTATTTTTGCGACAGGATTTTGTAGCCGACGTATTTTAAGGGCAATATTTCTTCGCCGTCGAGCACGGCGGTGATGAGTTCTACAAGATAGCGGTAGCCTTTGCTTGAAGGTTTTACGCCCAGAGAGAGAAGATATGAAGATACAGAGGATCTGTTTTGCATGATTCGATTATAGCATTTGCGCTGACTCGCAAAATCGCTTATGTTGTCAAAAAAGCAAAGAAAAGAGGGGAGACGATGCTAATACGTATTGAAAAACCACCGCGTTGATGTTAAAATATAGTTATGAAAACGTGTTATCTGATCGTACTCGACAGCCTCGGTGTAGGCGGCGCGGCAGACGCCGACAAGTTCGGCGACGCAGGCAGCAATACATACAAGGCTATTTATCCTTACCTGAATATCCCCAATTTGCGCGCGCTCGGCTTCGACAACATAGACGGGACAGACTTCGGCACGCCCGTTGCGTCTCCCGAGGCAAGTTTCGGCAGACTTGTCGAAAGGTCTGAGGGCAAGGACACCACGACGGGGCATTACGAGATAGTGGGGCTTATCGTAAGATCGCCGCATCCGACTTATCCCGACGGATTTCCCGTTTGCATAACCGACAAGCTGTGCGCCGCATGGGGCGTGGACGGCGTGCTAGGCAACAAGGCGGCGAGCGGTACCGAGATAATCAAAGAACTGGGCGAAGAACACGAAAAGACGGGCAGACCCATTGTCTATACGTCGGCAGACAGCGTATTGCAGATCGCCGCGAGCGTTGAGACGTTCGGTCTGGACAAACTCTGCGACTGTTGCGAAAAGGCGAGAAAGATAATGTCGGGGAAAGACAGCGTGGGCAGAATAATCGCAAGACCGTTTGCGAGAGATGCCGAGGGTAATTTTTACCGCACGCCGGACAGGCGTGACTATGCGCTGTTGCCTCCTGAAAAGACGGTGCTCAACGCGCTTGCCGAAAACGGTATCGCGGTCGTGTCCGTCGGCAAGATAAGCGACATTTTTTGCGGCTACGGCATAACCGAGGCGCTCTCCGCGCACGGCAATACCGAGGTCGGAGAAAGATTGCTCGGATACAAACCGCAGAAAGACGCGCTCGTATTCGCCAATTTCGTTGACTTCGACATGGTCTACGGGCACAGAAACGACGTGAAAGGATATGCGGACTGCCTCAACGCGTTCGACAGTATATTGCCCGATATACTGAAGAAAATCGGCGACGAAGATATGCTCATTATTACCGCCGACCACGGTTGCGACCCCTCAACTCCGTCCACCGACCATTCGAGAGAAAACGTGCCTCTCATCGTTTACGAGAAGGGCAAAATTGCCGAAAATCTCGGTACGATAGACGGATTTTATTATATAGCGGAGCGCATCGCCGACTTTTTCGGCGTAAAATATACGGTAAAAGAAGTCGACGCCGCGCCGAACGCATAAAGGAGAATACAGTATGAAGAGAGAAAAAAGCAAACTGACTCAGCAAGAGATAGAAAGAAAGATCAGCGATATCAAAGCGATATGGGGTATCGAAGGTATGGACGTAGAGCCGGAGACGGAAAAAAGTCTCAGGAAGTATCTGGTAGGAGAAATGACCGAAGACGAACTTATGTCCGAAGTGATTGTAAATTACAAAAAAAATTAAAACTTGATCGTTATTTAACAATCCGTATGCTGACATCGGCTGTTGTCATATGCGTTGAAAACCTGGTTAAAGGATCAAGATAGCAATACAGAGCTATGTTGCGCCGTATATTTGCGGCGCTTTTTCTTATACTAAATCCATTCTGAAAGAGAGGTGAAGTATGAAGAAAAAGTTGATAATGTCTTCGGCATTGCTTGCGTTGACGGCGGCTGTTTGTTCCGCGACGGCGTATGCAAGCGAAATACCGGACGTAGAAGCAAGCGTTGCCGTTGCGGACAAAGCTGACTATGCGGCAAGCGCAGGTAATTCAGATACCTTTGCAGTCAATTGTCATTCTGCATATCTTACTGATTACGTTACGGGCGCAGAGCTTTACGCTTACAATGCGGACAGCAAGCACGAGATAGCCAGTATGGTCAAGATAATGACGGCAAACCTTGTTTTCGAAGCTATAGAGGCTGGCAAGATAGCCGTTGACGACGAAGTCACGGTCTCTGAATACGCTCAGTCAATGGGCGGCAGTCAGATGTTTCTCGACGCTCACGAAAAGTATAAGGTCGACGATCTTCTCAAGGGAGTGATAGTTGCGTCAGCCAACGACGCGGCGGTAGCGCTTGCAGAGGCGGTCAGCGGAAGCGCGGAGGGCTTTGTGCACGAGATGAATGCCAAGGCGGAAGAACTGGGAATGACCAACACGAAATTCGCCAATCCGACTGGTCTACCGTCAGAAAGAGAGCAGTATTCTACGGCTCGCGACGTGAATATCATGACGAGAGAACTCATGAAATATCCGTCCTATCACGAGTATGCGAAAATCTGGACTGAGGACTTCGTGCATCCGTCGGGCAGAGTAACCACGCTTACAAATACCAACAAGATGATACGACAGTACAGCGGTTGTCTCGGCGGTAAGACGGGATATACGGCGACGGCGAAATTCTGCGTGTCGGCTTGCGCAGAGAGAAACGGAGTCAAGACGGTCGCGACTGTTATCGGAGCGGACGACAGCAAGACGAGGTTTGCCGAGGCATGCAAGCTGTTCAACTACGCGTTTGCCAACTTCAGAAACGAGATTGTCTGCAAGAAAGGAGAGAAGATAGAAAAGAGCGTAGACGTAGAGAAAAGCAGAGTTAAGACGATGACGCCCGTTGCGGCAGTCGACGCATCCGTGCTGATAAAGCAGGGCGACGAAATAAAGGTCGAGTACGAATTGCCTGACAAAATAAAAGCTCCCGTGAAAAAAGGAGACTTAATAGGGAAGATAAAGATAACGCACGACGGCAAAGAATACTTCTTCGATCTCGTCAGCGAAAGCGACATTCCCAAAGCTACGCTGTGGGATATCATAAAAGATATGGCTGGAAAACGCTGACCTGAAAACTATTAACTGAAACGATCACGCACGGCAAGTGCGTGATTTTTTTGCCGTATACGTCCTGTCGTGCGAAAAGCAGAGGCGTAGATGGCGTGTCTGCGGCAGGGACTTGCGGTGTTAAAAAAGCAATGTAATAAAATATACTAAAATATACGTTAAAATACATAAATATAACTCATAATCAAATCAAGCAATTACAGACTAAAATAATGTAAATTACTTAAAAATACAACTATATAGCGTGCTGAAAAAAACGGTAACAAAAAAACAAAGGAGAATTCACTTTTTAAAACGCGTTTAATGCGGACGTGGGAGCATATATGCAGGATATTATTATAAAACAATAAATTGACTTGACGGCGCGTTTTTGTTAAAATCTTATAGTA
>CALWKV010000002.1 GCA_944381355.1 uncultured Christensenellaceae bacterium
GTGCTTTAACGGTTACTATTATAACATTATTTTACAGTAAAAACAAGTAAAATCAGAAAAATATCTGCAACTATTTATCCGACGGAATACGGGTGCTATCGAGTCGTCTGCACCCTACTAAAGATAGTCTTTCACGCCGTCTCACTATACTATAATGCGACCACGTTGCCCGTCTATCCGACTGCACGGTCGCATACCAGACCAAAATAATACTCGCCGCCTCTTAGGCGCACATTTTCGTGTTTTTCAACGATACCAGATATGAAATATTGTAATAATGTCTGCGCTTGCCGCGATGAAACACCCGTTTAAACTCATCGTCTTAGACTGCGAGCAGTTTCAAGCCGTATTTACTCGTACTGAATAGCATAATGCGAAGCCTGTCAATGCACCCGTCACACGGGCAAAGACTTATGCATCTCAATCGTTTTATTATTATTAAGTATTATTAATTATTATCAATTAGTATCAATTATTAATTCAACAGATATTAAAGCATTTGTTGTAAAAGACCATCGATCTACATTATTATTTTTACGATCTTCACTTGCTCCAAAGCATTATTACGACTGCATTCCGCACCAAAGCGACGCAATGTCAAAACGATCACGCACCGCCGAAGCGAATGTTGCCTGATCTATTTATACCGAACGAGACCGAGCAAAAAAAATTCAACAAACCTTATGTCTTGTCAATCAACCTGCGGAGCAAGGTTTTTTCATTGCCGTTAAAACCATTATCATTAAATTAAAGCGCATATTTATTATTCCCCGATGACCGTTCATCTCAATCACGGCGTTTATCATAATAATAACATTCCGATTTTAAGGCGTCGCACTTGAGAGTGAGAGCGAACGGATATGACTTATACGCTTTGGTTTTCCTTTTGCCGATAACGTATAAGTGGTCGCTTTACTGCAATCAGCATAAAGAAAAGACCTTGTTTTGTCAGCTTCTTTTACACAGGCAATCTTTCATTTGTTCTACACACGCACACTTGTGCACGCATAATTAGACAATTTTTATATTAGCCGCACGCCGTAAAGTCAAAACATTGCACGCTGACAAGTAAAAAAATACGCTCCGAAACGGGAGCGTATCGATTTTTCACAATTCCGATATCTGTTTTCTATATGATATCTGCCTTGCGTTTTCAGCCCTTGGTCGAATAGTTGGGAGCTTCCTTTGTGATCGAAATGTCGTGCGGGTGGCTCTCGATAAGCGACGCTCTGGAAATCTTGACGAACTGAGCGTTCTTTCTGAGCATTTCGATGTTGGGCATACCGCAGTATCCCATACCGCTCCTGAGACCGCCCATGAGCTGGAACACGACCTCGGACAGCGAGCCTCTGTAAGGAACACGGCCTTCGACGCCTTCGGGGACAAGCTTCTTTGCGTTGGCCTGGAAATATCTGTCCTTGCTGCCTGCCGCCATAGCGCCGAGAGAACCCATACCGCGGTAAACTTTGAAACTTCTGCCCTGGAACATTTCGATATCCCCCGGGGTTTCTTCCGTACCTGCAAAAAGGCTTCCTATCATGACTGCGCTTGCGCCCGATCCGATCGCCTTGACGATATCGCCCGAGAATTTGATACCGCCGTCCGCGATAACGCGTTTGCCGTATTTGTCAGCCATTTCTGCGCAATCCATGATAGCGGTGACCTGAGGTACGCCGATACCCGCGATGATACGGGTCGTGCAGATAGAACCGGGACCGATACCGACTTTTACGACGTCTGCGCCCGCGTCGATAAGAGCTTTGGTAGCATCTGCGGTAGCGACGTTGCCGACGATGTACGTTACGCCGGGGTAAGCCGCCTTGATCTTTGAAACTGTGTCGAGCACGCCCTTGGAGTGTCCGTGAGCGGTGTCGATGGTTATCACGTCGACCTTTGCTTTGACGAGAGCGTCGACTCTGTCAAGAACGTCAGTAGTCACGCCGACCGCCGCGCCTGCGAGAAGTCTGCCGTTGGCGTCCTTAGCGCTGTTGGGGTACTTGATAGCCTTTTCTATATCTTTGATGGTGATAAGCCCTTTGAGATTGTAATCCTCGTCTACGAGAGGCAACTTTTCTATGCGGTGCATGCCGAGGATTTTCTGCGCTTCGTCGAGCGTCGTTCCTACGGGAGCGGTGACAAGATTCTCCTTGGTCATACAGTCGCCGATCTTTTTCGTCATATCCGTCTCGAAACGCAGGTCTCTGTTGGTGATTATGCCGACAAGCTTTGTGCCTTTGGTGACGGGAACGCCGCTGATGCGGTATTTTCTCATCAGATCGTTTGCCTCCGCGAGAGTATGCTCGGGGCTGAGGAAGAACGGATTGGAAATTACGCCGTTTTCACTGCGCTTGACCTTGTCGACCTGCGCAGCCTGTTCTTCGATACTCATATTTTTATGTATGATACCGATACCGCCTTCACGTGCTATGGCAATAGCCAGCTCGTGCTCCGTAACGGTATCCATCGACGCACTGAGAAGCGGAATATTGAGAGTGATCTTGTCCGTGAGTTTAGTCGACAGATCGACCTGATAAGGAAGGACCTCGGAATAACCGGGAATCAGCAATACGTCGTCGAAAGTAAGACCTTCTTTTACAATTTTAGCCATTAGAAATCTCCTTGTCGCTTTTTCTAATTTTAGAACTTTTTACATCGCAAAGTCAAACGAATACAACCGCAATTTGACCGTTTGCGACAAAAACGGCTAAAGTTTTTCCGCTATTTTTCAACGAGAGTGTGTTTTCGTACATTTTAACCGTTAAAGTACAATAAGAATGTTTCAAGATATGCAAAATATAGCTTGCAACCGACACGGAAAAATGCTATTATGATTATATATAAAAACGGACAAAAATCGGATTTTTTATGGACAAAAACAAAATCAAAGAACTCATCTCTCAAATGACCCTAGAAGAAAAAGCGTCTCTTTGCTCGGGCAAAGATTTCTGGATGACGAAGCCGATCAAAAGACTCGGCATCGGCAGCTTCGTCATGTCGGACGGCCCGCACGGACTGCGCAAAGAAAACGAGGACGACGACAACGTTGGACTCAAGAGTTCTTTCCCTGCAACGGCATTTCCGCCTGCAGTTTCGCTCGCCGCTACCTGGAATCCCGACCTCGCGAAAGAAGTCGGCGACGCGCTGGGCAAACAGTGCCTTGACCAGAAAGTTGACATACTTCTCGGTCCCGGTGTAAACATAAAGCGCTCCCCATTATGCGGCAGAAATTTTGAGTATTTTTCAGAAGACCCCTATCTTGCAGGAGAATTGGGGGCGGCATATATCGAAGGAGTACAGCAAAACGGCATCGGCACTTCTCTCAAGCATTTCTGCGCCAATAACAACGAATATCTCAGAATGACCATCAGCAGCATCGTCGACGAACGTGCGCTCAGAGAGATCTATCTGCCCGCGTTCGAGACCTGCGTCAAGAAACAGCCTTACACCGTAATGGCTTCCTACAACAAGATAAACGGTGTTTACGCGTCGGACAACGTCCGTCTCCTCGACGGCATCCTTCGAGGCGAGTGGGGCTTCGACGGACTTGTCGTCAGCGACTGGAACGCTACCAACGACCGCGTTGAAGGTATACGCGCCGGTATGGATCTGGAAATGCCCGCAAGCGGAGGAATGAACGATCAGCGCATTGTCGAAGCCGTGAAAAAAGGCACGCTCGACGAAGCCGCTCTCGATAAAGTCGTAGCACGCATACTGAGTATGCTCTACAGATGCGAAGCGGCACGCAAAGAGAATTATAAAGCCGATTACGACGCGGCTCACGATCTTGCAAGACGCGTTGCCGAAGAAAGCATAATACTGCTGAAAAACGACGAAAATCTGCTCCCCGCGGACGAAAACAAAGACGTGCTCGTCATCGGCGCGCTGGCAAAACACAGCCGTTATCAAGGCTCCGGCAGTAGCCGCATAAACCCCTACAAACTCGTATCTTTCACAGATTGTCTGACAGCGAAAGGCAAAAAATTCGACTACGCCGAGGGCTATTCTCTGAAAGGCAACGGGCACGACGAAAGACTTTATGCCGAAGCGATCAACAAGGCGAAGAATTTCGACGGCACGATCGTCTGTTTCATCGGTCTTACCGACAGCTACGAAAGCGAAGGCTACGACCGCACCCACCTTGCACTTCCTTCCGCACACGATAAGCTGGTCAGCGCTTTGAAAGGACTGGGGAAAGACGTCGTATTCGTGCTTTCCGGCGGCTCGCCCGTACTGATGCCGTGGCTTAACAACACAAGCACTCTTATCAACGCGTATCTCCCGGGCGAAGCGGGCGGCGAAGCCATCTACAACGTCATTTTCGGCAAAGTCAATCCCAGCGGAAAACTTGCAGAGACCTATCCTCTTGCCGAAAACGACTCGATTGCTTCGAAATACTTCCCGATGGGTCCGATAAACGTAGAATACAGAGAGAGCATTTTCGTAGGCTACCGTTATTACGACGCCGCGAAAAAAGAAGTCGCTTTCCCGTTCGGTTACGGACTTTCTTACACTACGTTTGAATACAGCGGGCTGAAATGTTCTCAGGACTTTGTCAGTTTCACCGTCACGAACACGGGCAAATACGACGGCGCGGAAGTATGTCAGATATACGTTTCCGACAAAAACCCCGTAGTCTTTAAGGCGCCCAAAGAGCTGAAAGGTTTCAAAAAAGTCTTCCTCAAGGCGGGCGAAAGCGTAAAGGTGAAGATAGACCTCGATATGCGTTCTTTCGCGTTCTACAACACCGCTACGTCCAAGTGGTACGCTCCCGCAGGCGAATACTCGGTGCTTGTCGGCTCGTCGTCGCGCGACATAAGACTCGAAGGCACGGTCAACGTAGATTTCAAGGACGTTCAGCCTTTGCCTGATTACGCGGCGATATGCCCGCAGTATTACGACATCGAGAACTCGGAGACGATAGACGACAGCCAGTTCAAAAACCTTTACGGCAAAGAGATCGCACCCAACGTCGCGCCGAAACGCGGAGAATTCAATCAGAATACGACTATCGGCGACTTCTCTTGCTGTCTGATAGGCAAGATAATCATAAAAGTCGCGCCAAAACTGATCAAATCGCAAGTGCCCGACGCAGACATGACGACGATGATAATGCTGACTCAAGGCATGAAAGGGATGCCTTTGCGCGGTCTCATAGGCATATCCAGCGGACTTATCGACAAGCGTATAATCGACGGCATGCTGCTGTGGGGCAACAAGCACAGACTGTGCGGACTTGTAAAGATGATAGGCGGCGTATTCGGCTCCCTTTACAATATAAATAAAAAAGACGAAGCCAACGCAAAACGCAAAGAATTCAAACGTCAGCAAAAAGAACAGGAAAAAGAAAAGCTGCGTCAGGAAAAAGAAAAAGCGAAACAAGAAAAATCAGCACAGATGAAAAATTCTGATATAAAATGACGCAAAGGGCGCGTTCCGTTGAAGAACGCGCCTTTTGTTATCACATAAAAACATCCTCATACGCAAATGCACGCTAAGGATGTTTTTAACCTGACTTGTTACGGTCTCACTCTGCTGTTGACTATTTCTTTGGTCGCAGGATCTATGAGCACAGACATATCGTCTCCGCGGTCACGGGCAAAGCAAACGTACCAATAATATTTGCCGCTTGCATCGTTTCTGTCACCGACGTATCTCACGAATATCTCTCTCTGCCAGCCGTTCTCGGACGCGATCTCTGCGTCTATCTGCTGTTTATAATATTCGTAAGCCGTCTTTACCGCTTCGTCAGAATCTATCACATCAGCCATTCTGTCGTTAAGAGCGATCGAATAAGACGTCGTTTCTTCTTCTCCGCCACTCACTGTCACGACAACGGTCGTCGGCGTTCCTATAGCGGAAACATCTGCGATATCGGCAATGTAAGCACTTCCGAGGACGTTTTTTGAAAGCGTACCCTCGATCTTTCCTGTCTCCGACTGCAACGTATAAGCGAGGTCTCCTTCCGGAGCCGTTGCAAACCTGACCACGAGAGTCGTACGCGTCACGACGTTGCCGACCTTGCCGTCGGCAATAAACGCCTCTTCTTGCGACAGTGTTGTCAACGTAATCTCTACGTTTTCGTCAGAACCTGTATAACACGCGCTCTGACGACTGCTTACGCTTTCGGACAAAATCTCGTCCGTTGTCTTGTTGTCTCCGCATGCCGCAAAAATAAGAGCGCAACATGCGAGAATACTGACTGCAATGATTATCTTTTTTGTCATAAGCCCTCCGTTTTGTACAGTAAAGCATATTGCGCGTTGTGCAAAGGTATGACAAAAGGACAAACTTTTTTGCTTTCCTATTTGATCATATTTATAATATTTTTTCGTGTGCGTGTAGATTATAAGCGTTTATATATAAAAAATCCGACGGACAGACCGTCGGAAAATAAAAGATTGCTCCGTTTACTGTTTGTCAGCGAGAATAGACTTGATCTTCATCAGTCTCACGGTGTTGCCTCTCTCGTTTTCGTCCAGTTTCATCGTGATATATCGGATCGTCTCCTCTGTCTGCGGTATCATCACGTACTCCAAGGCGTTGACTCTCCTGCGGTTTTTCTCGATCTCGTCTGCGAGCATATTGCAGGTCTTTTCTATCTCTGCAAGTTTGACGAGTTTTTGCATAAGCTCGGTAAGTATGGCGATAGAGCCGTCGAGTTCTGCCGTTACAGAGCCGTAAGAATAAGGATATTTATCCTCTCCCTGCGTCTTTTTGAGTTTAAATTCGGGCACTACGACGCTCATCACGTTCTTGGTAGAGGCTTCGAGCGTGATCTGAGACGACGGCATCGCAACGGCTTCCTGAATCGCGTATTCGTCGCTGACAGCCTTCGCAAGGACAAAACTCTTGAGAGCGTCGGAGAGTTCTTCCTCTACCTCCTCTCTCAAAGCCTTGTTCTGCTTGGCGTATTCCATAAACCGTCTTATCATTTCATCCGACTTATCCTTGAGCAGCTTGTGACCGCGGACAGCCGTTTTCAGCCTGTCCTTGAGTCGTCTCAATTCCATTCTTGTCGGATTTACTTTAAGTCTCTCAGCCATAATGAATTATTCTTCCGCTTCGGGTTTCTTTATTTTGTCATAATACTGCTCGATATATTTGTCGGAAATACGCTTCATCTCCGTTCTCGGCAATATCGTCAGAAGTTCCCAGCCTATCTGCAAGGTCTCCTCTATCGACCTGTTTTCTGTAAAGCCCTGATTGACGTATCTCTCCTCGAACGCCTCCGCAAACTCTGCATACTTGCGGTCGACGGGAGTCAACGCCGCGTCGCCGAGGATCGCGGAAAGCTCTTTCGCCTCCTTGCCCTGCGCGTACGCCGCGAAAAGCTGGTTCATCGAGTCGGGGTGATCCTCTCTCGTCTTGTTTTTGCCTATACCCTTATTCTTGAGACGGGACAGCGACGGGAGAACGTCAATGGGAGGATTGATACCCTTCTTGTAAAGCTCTCTGCTGAGGATTATCTGTCCCTCGGTGATGTATCCCGTAAGGTCGGGGACCGGGTGCGTCTTGTCGT
This sequence comes from uncultured Christensenellaceae bacterium, assembly GCA_944381355.1. Taxonomy (GTDB): domain Bacteria; phylum Bacillota; class Clostridia; order Christensenellales; family UBA3700; genus Ornithoclostridium. The sequence continues at coordinate 7,520 of CALWKV010000002.1, forward strand.
CCTCCGGCCTGGTCAGGATGGGTATCTGCGTAATACTTCCGCCCTTGCCCTTGATCCTGCCCGCTCTCTCGTATATCGTCGCAAGGTCTGTATACAGATATCCGGGATAACCACGCCTGCCGGGCACTTCTTTACGCGCCGCGGAGACCTCTCTCAGGGCCTCGCAGTAGTTGGTGATATCCGTCATGATGACGAGCACGTGCATATCTTTTTCAAACGCAAGGTACTCCGCCGCGGTAAGCGCCATCCTCGGAGTCGCTATTCTCTCGACCGCGGGGTCGTTGGCGAGGTTGACGAACATGACCGCCCTTTCTATCGCGCCCGTGCGCCTGAAGTCCTGCATGAAGAACTCCGCTTCTTCGTAGGTAATGCCGATAGCGGCGAAAACGACCGCGAACTTGCTGTCTTTGCCGAGAACTTTTGCCTGTCTCGCGATCTGCGCCGCAAGCTGTGCGTGCGGTAGACCCGAAGCCGAGAACACGGGAAGTTTCTGACCTCTGACGAGTGTGTTTAGACCGTCTATCGCGGACACGCCCGTCTGAATAAATTCGTCGGGGTAATCGCGCGCGGCGGGGTTGATCGGCTGACCGTTGATTTCTATCCTCTTTTCGGGGATTATCGCGGCGCCGCCGTCCTTGGGGTTGCCCAGTCCGTCGAAAACTCTGCCGAGCATATCTTCGGACACGCCCAGCTCGAGGCTCCTGCCGAGAAATCTCGCCTTGGAAGTGGACATCTGAATGCCCTGCGAGCCTTCAAAGAGCTGAACGAGCGCGTTGTCTCCGTTCACTTCGAGGACCTTTCCGCGGCGGACGCTGCCGTCCTGACCGCTTATCTCGACAAGTTCGTCGTATTTTACGCCCGACACGCCGCTGACCAACATAAGCGGTCCGACTATTTCTTTTATCGATTTATATTCTTTCAGCATATTCTCCCCCTTATTCCTGCGACGACAGAGCGCTGAGCTGCTGTCTCATCTGTTTACCGATCTGTTCTATCTTCGACAGTTCGGATTCAGGGATATATTTTGTTCTGCCTATCATCTCGCGCGCGCCTATCTTGAGGATATCGTCGAGATCGACGTCTTTTGCGAGCGCCTCGCGGCTGTACTTGTCGCACTCGAGTATAAGCCTCAGCATCATAAACTGCTTCTTGAGGCTCGCATAGGTATCCACCTCGTGGAAAGCGTCCTGATGCAGATAATCCTCTCTCAGCGACTTTGCCGTCTCCATCGTAAGGCGGTCGCTGTAAGAGAGCGCGTCCATACCGACGAGTCTGACTATTTCTTCGAGCTGAGCTTCTTCCTGCAATATCCTGAGCGCCTTTGCGCGGTTTTCTTCCCACTCTCCGTCGACGTTGTCCTTGTACCACTCTCCCATGCTGTCGCCGTACAGCGAATATGACTGTATCCAGTCTATTGCGGGGAAATGCCTTCTGTAAGCGAGCGACGCGCTGAGTCCCCAGAACACCTTGACGATACGGAGGGTCGCCTGAGAGACCGGCTCGGAAAGGTCGCCGCCCGGGGGCGAGACCGCCGAAATCGCGGTAATTGAACCCGTTCTGTCGTCAGACCCTAAAGTCTTGACGATACCCGCTCTTTCGTAATATTCCGCAAGACGTGACGAGAGGTATGCGGGATAGCCTTCCTCGCCCGGCATTTCTTCGAGACGACCCGACATCTCGCGCAGAGCTTCTGCCCAGCGTGACGACGAGTCTGCCATGATAGCCACGTTGTAGCCCATGTCGCGGAAATATTCTGCAATCGTGATACCCGTATATATCGAGGCTTCGCGCGCCGCAACGGGCATATCCGACGTGTTGGCGATAAGCACTGTGCGCTTCATGAGCGGCTCTCCCGTCGTCGGATCGACGAGTTCGGGGAATTCGTTGAGAACGTCCGTCATTTCGTTGCCGCGCTCTCCGCAACCGACATAGACGATGATGTCGGCGTCAGCCCATTTCGCGAGCTGGTGCTGAACGACCGTCTTGCCGCTGCCGAAAGGTCCGGGTATACACGCCGCGCCGCCCTTTGCAACGGGGAAGAAAGTGTCTATTACTCTCTGTCCCGTAACGAGCGGAGTGACGGGGCTCATCTTGGTCTTGTAAGGTCTGCCGCGTCTGACAGGCCACTTCTGCGTCATAGTCAGTTTTCTGTCGCCCTTGTCGGTCTTTACCGTGCAAACGACCTCGTCTATCGTAAATTCTCCTTCGGATATTTTAGAGACCGTGCCTTCGACGCCGAAGGGCACCATAATGCGGTGCTCGACGACCTTGTTTTCCTGCACGGTACCGATGACGTCGCCTGCCGTGACCTTGTCCCCTTTAGCGACTTTGGGTACGAATTTCCATTTTTTCTCTCTGTCGAGCGCAGACATGCTGACGCCTCTCGCGATACGGTCGCCCGTAGCTTCGACGAGCTTGTTCAGAGGTCTCTGAATACCGTCGTAGATGCCCTCGATGATACCGGGACCGAGTTCGACGGAAAGAGGCTCGTTGGTGGACACCACGTCCTCGCCCGTTCCGAGACCGCCCGTCTCCTCGTAAACCTGAATGGAGGCTCTGTCTCCTCTCAGCTCTATTATTTCGCCTATGAGGTTCTTGTCGCTGACGCGGACGACGTCGAACATCTTGCAGTTCTTGAGTCCTTCCGCGACTATAAGCGGTCCGGCGACCTTTACAATCTTTCCTGTTTCTTGCATAATCAGTCTTCCTTATTGAACAATATATCCGTGCCGACAGCCTTTTCGACATCTTTTCTTATATTTTCCATGCCGTAACCGGTGCTTCCTGCACCCGACGGAATGGGCACGATCGCGGGATATGCGGTGCTTTTGTAGCGGCTTATCACGTGTTCGCACGCCTTGGCGTAATCCTCGGTGATGAATATGACCGCATGAGTCTTTGCCAGCTTCTTGATCAGATTTTCGCATTGTTCGACGTCGGTGGCGGCGAAAACCTCCATACCTATCGCCTTGAACGCGAGTATCAGATCTCTGTCTCCGACTACGGCTATTTTACCCTCACGCATAGTAATCCCTCAATCTTGCTTTTATTTGCGCCGTGTCCACGCGATTCTTGATGCAGATAAGAATCATGCGCACGACCTTGATCTCCTGTTTTTTCGCGACGTAGAAACCCGCGAGCGGACTTGTTGAAAAGATATCCGTACGGTCTCTCTTGAAGATATCGAGCAGGTAGTTGTCCTGCGCCCTCTCGAATGCAACCATCGCGTTTGCTTCTCCCGAAAAGGCCTCGTAGACTATCTTCCCGTACGAAGTGTATCTGAATTTTTCACCCACCGCTTCGTCGCTCGCCTCGTAAGCGCTCTCATAAGCAGAGAGAGGTATTTCTCCCCCGTCTACGTACGCCTTTCTGAACGATCTGAGTTCTTCACCCTCTCTGCGCGAGCGTATGAAAGTGGTTATGTTGGCAAAGTCGACGCACGCAGTCCAGTAGCGGATCACGGTCTTTTGCTTCCCTTTTTTCGCTACCGCGAGCACGTCTGCATAACATGCCTTGTCAAGCGTGACGTCAATCGTCCTCGGGCTCTTGTCGCCGTTTGCACGCGCGAGATCTATATCGGACAGAGCCTTTGCCATAAGCGCAGGCAACCTCGTATAGGTATCGCTGTTGACGCACTCCTTAAGCAGAGCAAGATCGACTACGCCCTGAGGCGCAAGCATGAAATCTGCGTCGTCTATACGCATATATTTTGCCTTGGTGAGCGCTTTTGCGTTGTGGTAGTCCTGTTTCATCAGAAAACTTTCGAGACCGCAACCGTCCGGCATGGATTCTGCCATAAAAGCGCTGACCTTGTCTTCTTCCGCGCGCAGTATCTTTTCGTAATCCCCGTTCTCCGCGATCGCTCCGCCGCCGTAATTGGATTCTATAAGCACCCTCACAGCCTCGTCGACGCTTTCGCTGTAAACGAGCCTGTTGAACTTCTCCTGATTGAGAAAGGTGTTTTCCATTACCCTGACGCGGGCGTTGGAATATACGGGCGATTTGTTTGCCATATCTATTACTCCCCGAACAGTACCTTGGCGACTTCTCCCTCGCATTCCTCTCTGAGAGTCTGCAGTTCGATGTCGAGCGAAAGGTTCTTGTCGTAGTTCTTGCCGACGAGTATCGCGCCGCCTTTGATGGGTGCGTACTCCTTGTCGAGCGCGAGTTTTATCTTGCGCTTTTTGGCGACCGCGTCGACGAACGCCTTGTCGAGAACGTCCTTGTCCTCTTTTGCCACGCGCACTTTGTCGCCGTCTTCAGCCGCCGATGCGATCATTTTGCCCACTAAGTCGCAATACTTCTTCTTGTCGGCGCGCAAAAGCTCCGCCGCGCGGTCGAACGCCGCGCCGATAAGCTCCGTCTTGGCGGTCAGAAGCGCTTTCTTGCAGTCAAGACCTGCGACCACCGCCGCATTGGCGATGACGGTATCGAAAGCGGCTTTCTTCTTTGCTTCGCCTTCTGCGATCACCGCTTCGGCTGCCTTTGCCGCCTCTTTTGCGATAGCGTCTGCCTTAGCCTGCGCCTCTGCAGCGATCTCAGCCGCCTTTGCGTTGGCGTCGCCGATTATCTTATCTATTATTGCCTGCTTGCCGTTCATACGCTTTTACGTTACGCTATGAAGAATACGCCGAGGAACGAGATCAGCAACGCGAGAAGCGCATAAGTCTCGACCATGACGGTAAGAAGCAGACCCTTGCCCGAAGTCTCTGCCCTCTTGCCGACCATCGCGATAGAAGCCGCAGCACACTTGCCCTGATATATAGCGGACACGAGACCGACGATAGCCATAGGCGCGCAAGCCGCAACCATTGCCCAGCCCTGCATATTGGTCATCTGCGCGATTTCTCCGCTGAGCACTCCGGTCTGCATAAATACGATAAATGCTATGATAAGACCGTATATGCCCTGCGTTCCGGGAAGAAGCTGGAGAATGAGCAGTTTGCAGAACTTGTCGGGATCTTCGCTCGTAACTCCTGCCGCCGCCTGTCCTGCGGTGCCTACGCCTATTGCGCTGCCGCAACCTGCCATCAGAGCGGCAAGCGCCGCGCCGATAATAGCGATATAAGCTCCGTTCATTACTTTTTTACCTCCTGATTGTGGATATAGTAATATTTCATTTCACAACCGAGCGGACGGAACAGCTCTCCTCCGCCGGTATAAAATTTTCCGAAAAACTCGACAAACTGAAGTCTCGAGTTGTGCACGTACGCGCCGAGCGCGTTGATGCCTATATTGAATACGTGTCCGATAAGGAACACGACCGCCGCTACGATCACGCCTATCGCCTTGATCGGGATCATATTCATCATCAGCGAGCCTATCTCGTTGAAAACCATTCCTATGACCGCAGACGCGAGTCCGAGACCGAATATTCTCGTATAACTCATAAGGTCAGAGAAAAAGTTTATTATATCGTAAAGCCTTGCGAAAGCTCCGCTGACCTTAGAAGCTCCTTTTTTGTGCAGCGCGCCCGAAAGCATCAGCAGGAAAACGCCGACGCCGAGAAGCACGTAACCGACCGTCCTGACCCACGACGGCATCGTGACCGCCTTTATAAGCGAACTGCCGAACGCCAGCGCGAGACCGAGGATCATAAAGTACCACGAAAGAGTACCCGAGATCGCGTCGAGAGGTTTTTTCTGCTTGAACATGGCGACCATGTTTATCCCCAGACCGAAACACATCTGGAACACGCCCATTCCGAGACTCAGGAACAACATGTTCATAGGCTGTTCGATCGGGTTGAACCAGCACCAGATACCGAGATCCGTCGCCGAATATCCGAAATAACTGCCGAAAATTATACCCCAGATAACTGTCGACAAACCGCCCATGAATATGATCTTCACAAGACTTGCCTGTCCCTTTGGCGGACGCTGTTTTATCAGCACTATGCCCGTAAGGATCATCAGTACCAGACCGTATCCCGCGTCTGCAAGCATCATTCCGAAGAAAAGGAAGAAGAAAAACGCAACGAACGGATTGGGATCTATCTCTCTGTATGCGGGTGCGCTGAACATATTGGTGACCGACTGATACGGCTCTACCACCGCATTGTCCTCTACGTATGTCGGCGGTTTTTCTTCCGCAAGCGGCTCTCTGATCTCGTAAGTCAGCGCGAGAGGACTGCTCTCCAGCGCCTCGTCAAGCTCTTTGGCTTTGCCCTCGGGCACCCACGCTTCGAGTATATAAGAAGTTTCGGTACAGCTTGTCTGCATCTCGCATTCGAGTTTGCGTTCTTCTATCAGATAGTAGTCGTAAAGCCTCTTGCAGTCGTCGAGGATATACTCGTACGAAATTATCTGCTCTATCAGCTTTTCGCGCATAGACTCGTTTGCCTCGGCAAGTTTTTCGCTTTCTGCGATAACGTCTTTGGGCACGCCGGTATAGTTCAGCGTGCAGGCGGTAAATTCTGCGTCCGAAAGTATTTTCGCGACCGCGTCGTAATTTTCTTTCAGGAAAATGCAGACCACGGTACAGACAGTACCCGCGTCGAAATAAAGAATCTGCGCTCCTTCGTCCTCTGCCTTCTGCACCGCCGTTTTCTTGGAAGAAGGCAGCGTGCCGAGCATAACGCAGACGTTGGCGGTATCCTTGAAGGATTCCAGCTTTGCGTCGACGTCTTTGTACGGCAGAAGCTGCGTTACCGTATTCTTGAGTTTTATCTCGTTTGCCTTGTTTCTGATGAGTTCTTCCGAAAGTTTTGTCAGTCTTTCGGCAACGTCGTAAACGCCATCTTCGAGAGAAGGCGTATTGTAAAATTCCTCCATCGTAAGCGACGGTTTGCCTGCGAGAAAGGGCTTCTTGACGGGTTTGTAGCTGATTTTTTTCGCCTTTATAAGGGACTGCGCCTCTATCTGACATGACTTCATAAGGTCGAAAATAAAGTCTATTTTCGCCTTTTTCGCACCGAAAGCCTCCAGCGCGCTCTGCTTGTCGGCATAGCGTGTTCCTTCGGGCTTGACGGCGGCAACGATCTGCGCGCATTCCTCGGTATGCAGAAGTTTTATCAGACTCTCCCTCTCGGACGAATTGCCGATCAGGACGAGTTTGCGCATTTCAACTACGGGCATATCTTTCTTTCAGCCTCCCGATGACGACCTCTGCCGCCTTGTCGAGGTTTTTCCCCGCAGTCTTGCCGAGAGCCTCGATCTTTTTCGCGTTGGCGGCGACGGCGTCCGCATATTCCTCGTCCGCCTTTTTCCTTGCTTTCTCCAGGTTCTTCTTTGCCTCGGATTTTGCCTTTTCCTTTGCGTCGGCAATCGCGTCCTCAGCGGCGGAATTTGCCTTTGCCACCGTCTCTTTGGCTTTTGCGTTTGCCTCCTTGACGATGATCTCAGCCTGATTTTCTGCCTCGACTATGCTGTCAATGATCTCCTGAACCATCTTTCACCTTATTTGAAATATTTGTTTTCTATCGCAGTGATCTTCGCGACTCTGCCTTCGTGTCTGCCTCCCTGAAACGGAGTGTCCAGCCATTTCGCGACCATTTTCGCCGCGTTTTCAGGGCTGACGACCCTGCCTCCTATAGCAATGACGTTGGCATTGTTGTGTGCGGATATCATCTCCGCGGTAAACTCGTCGTGTACCACTCCCGCTCTTATGCCTTTGACCTTGTTGGCGGCAATCGATATGCCGATGCCCGTCCCGCAGAGCACTATGCCCTTGTCGCATTCTCCCGATGACACCGCCTCTGCGACTTTGAGCGCGTAATCGGGATAATCGACGCTGCTCTCGTCGTAACAGCCGAAATCCTCGACTTCGATGCCTCTTTTTTTCAGTACTTCAACGATCGCCGGCTTGAGAACTATTCCGCCGTGGTCGCAACCGATAGCAATTTTCATACAGCTTTCCTCATGATTTTTTAACTGGCGGATAAATACGTAACCTGTAACCTGATATACTCTTTCGTTTGCGGAAAGTCAAGAATATTTATCCGATTCAATTGAATATATTTTATCACAGTTTTGCCGCCTTGTAAAGATTAGTTATTTTTTTGACGATTTGCAACATAAACCGCGCTTTTTCACTGAAAAAGCATGACTTGGTTTACCGTTCCGAAATTTTTTTGCATACCGCGTCGGCGAGTTTGTCCAGCTTTGCCGCACAATCTCTGTACGCCTGCAGATCTTTGCCGTAAGGGTCGTCGATCTCCTCTCCTGTCAGATCTTTTGCCTCGTACAGCTTCTCTGCGGACACATACGGCATAAGGGCTTGTTTGTGAGGCGAAGTCATACAGATCACCATGTCGGACGAGTCGAGAAGCTGTCTCGTGACAGGTCTCGACTGATGCGTATAGAATATTCCCCTTTCTGCGATAATCTTACGTGAATTTTCAGAAACTTCTTCGCCGTAGCCGCAGGTAAGTCCCGCGCTTTCGCATTCTGCGTCTATCTTTCTGTCATCCAACATTCTCTGAGTTATCGCCTGCGCGAGCGGAGATCTGCAAGTATTTCCCGTGCATACGAACAATATTTTCATACGGTTTTACCTCCCGCCGACTTCATTACTCTGTTCATAACCGATCCGCAGACGCCTTTGTCTCCGAAGTGTTCGCAGATGATGAATCCCGCGATCTTTTCGGCTCTGTGCAGCGCTGCGTAAATGTTTCGGCATATATCGGCGTCAGAAGCGCCCACGTCTATATGAGTACGTCCGTCCAGCTTGTTGCAAAATCCGCTCGACGCGACTATCACGGGAGACAAACCATTTCTCTCTGCCTCGTCGTATGCCTTTTTTGCGCTTTCGACGGTCAGCGCTACCGCGGTATCGCACGACGGAGCATAGTGTTTGTATTTCATTCCAGGAGCTTTGGCTACGACCACTTTCCCGCTGAAAGTCTTGACGGCGCCGAGCACTCCTGCAAACATTTCGGCGGTTATCGCGCCGGGTCTCAGTATCGTCGGCACGTCTGTCGACATATCTATTATCGTCGACTCGATACCCACCTCGCAGTCTCCGCCGTCTATAATAAGAGGGATTCTGCCGTCCATATCTTCAAACACGTGCTCCGCGCTGGTCGGACTGATATGCGTCGATCTGTTTGCGCTGGGTGCAGCGATCGGAGTGCCGCAAGCCTTTATAAACGCTCTGGCAACGGGATGCGACGGCATTCTGATGCCAACCGTGTCAAGCCCTGCCGTTACGCTCTCGGGCACCTTGTCGCTCTTTTTCATTATCACGGTCAGCGGTCCCGGCATAAACTTATCCATCACGAGACGCGCGCCAAAAGGTATGCCGTCAACCAGAGCTTTTACGCTTTCTGCGTCGGCAACGTGCACGATGAGCGGATTGTCAGAAGGTCTGCCTTTTGCGGCAAATATCTTTTTCACCGCTTCGCCGTTAAACGCGTCGGCACCCAGTCCGTAGACGGTCTCTGTCGGAAAAGCAACCACTTCTCCCGCAGCAATCAGCCCTGCTCCCGTTTTTAATGCGTCTTCACCTTTCAATATAAGAGTATGCATATTTCCTCCGCCTTTTTTCACTTATTTATGATATACCGATTTAGATCAACTTGCAATTGATTTTGAATTTTTTATGTAGCGCAATAAATCGGACGACGTCTTTTTTACACGCAAAAACGCAAGACGGGCTTGTTTGAAAAGCAAAAAAATAATTAAATTAATGTGTTTATTTATTTTTTTTGGCTTTACAAGAGCACTTTAGTGTGATATATTTAAATTATACCAAGAAAGGGAGAAACCGATTATTATGACAAATTTAATCAACTTGCTCACAGCAGCTTCTTTCACTGATTTCATGCAGCAGAGCGTAGTGGGCGGGCTAACGATGTGGATGGTCATAGCTATCACTGCGGTAATCGTTGTGATCTGCATCATCCTCATAGCAATCATTTCCAAAAGCAGCACGAAAAAAGCCAAGAAAAAGGCTGACATAGTAGTTACCGTCGGCGACGAATCGTCGAAACCCGATCGTCCGTCCGAACCGGTCGAACCCGTCAAACCCGCAGTCGTACCCGACGTTGTCGACAATGCGAGTGCACCTGAAGAAGTCGCTCTCAGCGAAGCAAGCACGGGTGCTGAAGCAGCAAAAGAAGAAGAAACGGCAGAAGAAGCTCCCGCAGCCGAGGAAAAGCCCGTTGAGGAAACCCCCGTCGTCGAGGAAAAGCCTGTCGAGGAAGCTCCCGCTGTCGAAGAAAAACCCGTCGAGGAAGCTCCCGTCGTCGAGGAAAAACCCGCCGAGGAAGCTCCCGCTGTCGAAGAAAAACCCGTTGAGGAAGCTCCCGTCGTCGAGGAAAAACCCGTTGAGGAAGCTCCCGCTGTCGAAGAAAAACCCGTTGAGGAAGCTCCCGTTGCAGAAGAAAAGCCTGCGGCTGCTCCCGTCAAGAGACAACCCCCCGTCAGAAAACCTGCGGCGGCAAAAGCGGCTTCCGCTGCTGCGGCTCCCGCCAAGAAACAGCCTCCCGTCAGAAAGCCTGCGGCAAAAGCAGATGCTGCTCCCGCAACTACCGACAAGAACAATATCACACTGCTCTTCGGCGAAGCTCCGGAACCGTCCAACGGCAAATATGTCATCATCAAAGACAGCAAGAATCCTACTCGTCCTTACAAGTTCCAGCTCAAGGCGAACAACGGACAGATACTTTACGAAAGCGAAAACTACAAGATCAAACCCAAGGCAAAACAGGTCGACGGTTTCCGCAACACGATCAACAACGGTACATACGCTATCGACGAGGAGAAGAACGGCACTTTCCGTTATAAGATCTTCAAGGTCGACGGCACACTGTACGGCGTTGGCGAAGGTTACAAGTCCAGAGCTGCGGCAGAGTCTGCAATCGAGTCTGTCAAGAAATTCGCTAACAGCGCAAACTTCATTGAGGACACGACCATAGACACGACCGAAAACAAGTGATAAGTTGTAATGACAAAAGCAAACTCCCGACCTCGTCGGGAGTTTTTTATATGGTATTACGTTTTTTTAAGATCACAACTTCCCTTTCTGTCTGTCAGGAGTTCCCCCCCCTGCTTTTTTCGCTACACGTCGGAAAAGCGGTGATTTATCTTTATCTTATGCAAAAGACGTTTCTTGTCATACTCTCGCGGTTATCAGTTCCGCACATCCCTCTGCTCTGACCTCTCCCATGCCCGAAGGAAGGAAATAGGTGTCTCCGGTTCCGACGGGATATTTTTTTCCGTTGTAGACAAACTCTGCAGAGCCTTCGACGCAAGTTACGGTCAGGAAGCTGTCTTCGCCGACTTCAAATGCGTGTTCTCCGTCGAGCATGACCTTGTCGGTAGTAAAATATTTGCATTCCGCAAGCCTCGTGACGCCGTTTCCGAGCACTTTCGTTACGGCGTTCGGACTGACGACCTTTGTCGTATCGGTCACGTCCACCGCATTGTCGATATGAAGCTGCCTCGGATTGCCGTTCTTGTCAAGTCTGCCGTAATCGTAAAGCCTGTACGTCAGAGAGCTGTTCTGCTGTATCTCGCAAATAACGCACCCTCCGCATATTGCATGCACGGTACCTGCTTCGATAAACAGGCAATCTCCTTTCTTCACCTCAACGAAATTGAGAAGTTCTGTGACCGTGCCGTCCTCCAGAGACGAGCGGAGCTGCTCTTTTGTAACCGGTTTTTTAAATCCGCAATAAACGCCTGCGCCTTTTTCGCATTCGACTATGTACCACATCTCCGTCTTGCCGAACTGCCCTTCTCGGCTGAGCGCATACTCGTCGTCCGGATGCACCTGAACCGACAGGTTGGACTTTGCGTCGATAAGTTTGACAAGTATCGGGAAAAACGGAAATTTCTCGCTGTTGATGCCTTTATAGCGCGGGTTCGCATCAAGCACCTCTGCAAGGGTTATGCCCTCGTATTGCCCGTTTTCTATCACGCTTGGTCCGTCCGGATGACAGGATACTTCCCAGCTCTCCGCGATCACGTCGCCATTGCCTTCTTTTGCATAAAATTCTTTGAGTTTGATGCCGCCCCACACATAATCTTTAGTTGCAGCTTTTAATTTAAAAGGATACATGTTTCACCTCTTGAAAGTTATCGTAAATTTAGAACCTTTGCCCACTTCGCTTTCAATCGCAAGTTGAGCATTGCAGTCGTCGACAATCTGTTTGACGATTGAAAGTCCCAGACCGTTGCTGTCGAGAGAAGTCTTTGAATGTGCGCTGCTTACGCGGTAAAATCTCTCACACAAACGCGGAATGTCTTTCTTCGCGATGCCTATACCGCTATCTTCGACGCTGATCGCCACTTCGGTTTCGCTCTCAGACAAAGACACTGTCACTTTGCCGTTTTCTTTGTTGTATTTAATGGCATTGCTTACGAGATTAGACAGCAAAGTATATATCTGATTGGCGTCTCCCCTGAGTGTAGCGTTACCTTCGACAGACATTTCTACGCCTATCGAATCTGCGATTATCTTAAGACGTCTGAGTACCTCGTCGGCGATCTTTCTGACGTCAACGTCCTCGATCGTCTTTTCGGCGTATTTTGCAGAGTCCAGCTTGCCCAACGTGATCATCTTGTCAATGAGCGCCGCCATGCGTTTTGAACTCTCATGAATATCTCCTGCACACTTTCTGAGGTTCTCTTTCGAAAGTCCTCCGTCAGCCATCAACTCGGAAAAACCCATTATCGCCGTCAGCGGAGATTTGAGTTCGTGTGAAGCGTTGAAGAAAAACTCGCTTCTAACCTTTGCCATATTCGCTTCGCTCGTAACGTCGGTGATCAGCAGGAAATATTTGATCCCCTTGATCTCCTCGAATATGCCGTCTCCTACGATCCTGCAATCCACGCGATAATATTTGTCGTTGACCTCGATCTCTCCCGCCGTGGCGTTTTCTCCCGACTCCACCGCCTTTTCTATCTCGGCAAGCACTTTTTTGTCCTTGATAAGGTATTCTGCTTTTACTCCTACGATATTGGCTTTTGTATTGAATATCTCTGCAACGACGTCGTTTGAAATAATTATCGTGTTTTGCGCGTTGAGTGCAATAATTCCCTGCGCGACGTTTTCTATTATGAATTTGGTCTTACTCTGCTCGTATTTCAGATCAGACATCGTATTCGACAATCTTTCCGCCGCCATATTGATATTGTCGACGATATTGTTTATCTCTGTATACTCAGCCTCGTAATTTACAGGTTTATAATTGCCTTTGTTGAAATTTTCAAGCATTATCTGCACTTTTTCCAACGGCACGACTTCACCCTTGATGTACTTTGTAAAAATCGCATAGGTGATGAGGGCTATAATTATCCAAACTGCAATACAACCGCCTACCGCCAACCAGAAATAGAGGTCGTTGAAATTCATATCCATGCCGTACGCCACGACGACATAGCCGTTTTCGTCAAGTTGCGAATTCTCTATCGACACATAGACTATGACCATAGTTTCTCTGTCGCTGTAAATTTTCTCAAGCCTTGTCACAGACCCGTTTTCGCGTACCTTTTTTGTAAATTCAATGTCTTTGACAGCAAAATCGTCCTCACTCAGCGTACTGTTGGAAACAATGAGCGTACCGTCAGAAGACAACACTCCAACGTACATAAGCCCTTCGCCTCCGACTACAGCGTCCCTGAGTTCTTCGATCCCGCTAGCTGATTTTATCCGCTCGTTGTATGCAGGAATATTCTTTTCGATCGCGGTGTATTTGGAAAAATAGGTGACGCCGTAAATCACCAAAAAACAAACGACAACGCTGAGCAGTAAGACCAGCGCCGTCGCCCAAAATATCTTTCTCAGTATTCTCTTTTTCATATTTTACTGAATTTGTACCCGACTCCCCTGACAGTGACGATATACTGCTTGTCCGTTTTTTCTCCGAGTTTGCTCCTCAAAGACTTTATATGCATATCGAGCGTGCGCGTCTCTCCTACATAATCATAATCCCATACGACAGAAAGAATCCTGTCGCGCTTGACGACCGTGTCGATATTCTCCATCAACAGATGCAGAAGATTGTACTCCTTGAGAGTAAGTTGCACCGGTTGCCCGTTGACGTGCACCTCGTGCTCTCTGTCATTGATGACGATGTCGCCGTAAGCAAGCACGTCGCCTTCCTTTTCTGCCGCAACGGGTGCTTTGCGCAGATTGGCTCTTATACGCGCAACCAGTTCATTCATCGAAAACGGTTTTGAGACATAGTCGTCTGCACCCGCATCCAGTCCCCCGATCTTATTTTTTTCGTCATCCTTAGCACTGGCAATGATTACGGGTATAGCCGAATAGTCCGAGCTTTGCTTGAGTCTGGCAAGCGCATCCAACCCGCTCATACCCGGGAGCATGATATCGAGTATTATAAGATCGCAACGCTTACCGTTTGCAAAACTTGCAAACATGTCTTCTGCCGAGTTGAAGCCGCAGAACTCAAAACCTGCGTTTTCGAGCGCCATCGCGTATAACCCCATGATGCCCGCGTCGTCCTCTACTACAAAAATGACCTGTTTCATATTTTGCCCTCTCATTTTATTATAATAATTATATCAAATATAGTTGGATTTGTAAATAGTGAAATTTTACAATAAAAATCATG
>CALWKV010000003.1 GCA_944381355.1 uncultured Christensenellaceae bacterium
TCCGTCATGTACATCATAAAGAACGTGGTGACCAACTGGCAGATAATGTTCTGTCCCAGACCTGCAAAGGAATAAGACAGCGCTTCTTTGGGCTGAACGTCTTCTTTCTTAGTCGGATCCGTGCCCATCAGCTTGTGAAGAATTGCAATGTCGTTGAGTTTCTTCATAATTTTCCTTCCTTATAAGTGTAAGGTCTCACAACCTAAGAAACATTTTAACACATTTTTAATATTAATACAATGTTTTGAATTTAAAAAAATGCGATAAATATTGATTTTTTTTAGACACGTGTTTATATTTTTTGACAAAATTTTACAATTTAGAGACTTCGTTTTATAAAAATAACGGCAGTTTTTATTCATTTTTTGGCACTTTCGCAGAATTTAAAGCGTCGTAAAGACATGATCTGTTACCGCCGGGAGCCTGCCGACGCCGTTTTGCTCTCCTGCCTGTCCATGCAGATATGCTGTTCCTGCCGAAAGCGTTTTTATAAGCAAAAAAAATCGCGGCTTATGCGCCGCGAAATCCTTTATTCAAAAAACCCCAGGCTTATCATAAGCGCGCGGTTGACCTTGACCATCACGTCAGTCGGTATTTCCCCTATCCTGTCTTTCAGACGGCATTTGTCGAGCGTGCGTATCTGCTCGAGAAGCACGACGGAGTCTTTGGGGAGACCGTACTCCTTGGCTTCCAGTTCTATATGCGTGGGGAGTTTTGCTTTGTTGATCCTGCTCGTCACCGCCGCCGCTATCACCGTAGGACTGTATTTGTTGCCGACGTCGTTCTGCACGACCAGTACGGGTCTTACCCCTCCCTGCTCGCTTCCGACAACGGGGCTGAGATCGGCATAGTAAAGTTCTCCTCTTTTTATCATCTTTGTCTCCGTAAAATAAATTGCCCCCGTCTCATTGTATGAAACTTATCGGGACAATGTTATTTTTGACAAAGCGCGGGGATTTAATCGGCAAACTCATTAAATTTTGCGCTATTATGCCTTATATGCAATAATTTCACGTCTCTCGTCGCTTTGAATCGCATAAGAGAAATCCGTATCGCGACGCAAGATATCTTTTTTGTATACCGTATTTTGAATTATAAAGAGACAATGCCTCCTACTTTAGATATTTTTTTTGTTCGGATCAAAAATGCCCCTATCGACTCAATTTATGTGCAGAAACAAAAAAAAAGAGACAACTTTCGCTGTCTCTTGCCTGCGAGGTCGGAACAAAGCCGACAATAAACGGTCTTTTGACCGAGTTCGCTACCTTGCACACATATTATCATTAAAGACAGGCGCCTGTCAAATATAATAAATGATTTTAAAAAATTTTATATGCGTCTGTCTTTATATTCACGCGTCGTACGTATCCACGATGCTTTTTGCCGCCTTGCAGACGTCGCTTGCGAGCACGCCCCAGTCGCCGTATTCTTTCTCTGCGGCTTTTGCCGCTTCCGCACAAAGATACGCGCCCGCGCATGCCGCGTCGAATAAAGATATGCCCCTTGCCGCAAAGCCGCATATCGTGCCCGTCAGCACGTCGCCACTCCCGCCCTTTGCGAGCGCTGGAGTCCCATTGGCAACAAGCACGGTCTTTTCACCGTCTGACACAACCGTGGTCGCGCCCTTGAGCAGCACGACGCAATCTACGGCTTGAGCTAATTCTTTCGCGCTAGCCACGGGGTCAGCCAGTATGCTTTCAACGCTCTTGCCCGTGAGGCGCGACGCTTCCTTGGGGTGCGGAGTCAGCAGAAGTCTCGCTTTCTTATCTTTCAGGCGCACGATTTCAGTGCCGAACGCGTTGAGCGCGTCTGCGTCGAGAATGCAGTCGCAATCGAAGTTGTTGACGATATATTCGCATATTTTCGCGTTTTCCTCTTTGACGCTTCCCATGCCGGGACCTATCGCGACGGCGGTCACTCCGTTCATCGCGCGGTTTATGCTTCCCTTGTCGAACGCGAGTTTGCCGTCTCTGTCAGCCATTGGGAAAAGCGTGCTTTCGACGACGCTCTTGGCATACGCGCCGACAAGCGAATAGGGCACGCACAGCGTGTTGAGACCCGCTCCGGCGCGCAGAGCGGCTCTGCCCGCCTCCGCAAGTTTAGGCGCGCCGGGAAATTCCGTCGAGCCGCCTATTATCAGGCTTTTGCCGAAAGTGCCCTTGTTGCAGTTGTTTTTTCTTTTTTCAAAAAGCGGTCTGATAAATCCGTCACCGACAACCTCATACTTTTCGCCGACTATCGCGATCCCGATGTCGACCGTGACAATCTCGCCGCACAGATCCTTGCCGTCACCCAGCAAAAGTCCGCTCTTTACCGCCTGTATCGCCACCGTCTTGTCTGCCCTGACCGCAATTTTGGCAACGCCGCCCGTGCCGTCAAGTCCGCTGGGAATGTCCACCGATACGACTTGCGCGGCGCTTGAATTTATCTCAGATATGACGTCTGCGTATTCGTCTTTGGGCACGCCCGAAAAACCCGTGCCGAAAATACAGTCCACGATGAGATCGCAGTCGTAGTCGCATTTTTGCACGGGATAGATCGCGCTGAAGCCCTCCCGTTCGAGTCGTTCTCTGTAATAGCGCGCATCTTCAGACACCTGCTCCGAAATGAAATAGACGGACACGTCGCATTCTGCCTCTTGCATGAGGCAGGCAAGCGCGAAACCGTCGCCGCCGTTGTTACCCTTGCCGCATATTATATAAGTCTTGCCGCTCTTGTCTATATTGTCGAAAACGCCTTTCGCGGCGCGCGCCATAAGCTCTACGGACGGCACGCCGCCCGCAATGCACGCTTTGTCGCTCTCTGACATAACCTTGTTGGAAACAGCGTATCTCATGACAGTCATTCTCCTTTGCGCTCCTCTCTCAGTCTTGCCAGACAGCGCGCTATCACGTCCTGCCCGTAACCTCTGTACGACAGATATCTGAACAGCCTCGCAACGTATTTCTCGTCTTTGAGGTCTTTGCTCGCGCTGTGTTTTGCCGCAAGCGCGAACGCGTCGTCCTCCTCGGTCGAGACGTCGGCGAGCGCGCTTTGGATATATTCCTCCGCAATGCCGCGCTTTGCAAGTTCTTCTCTCAGCCGTCTCGATCCTTTGACTCCGCGGTTTACCGTAACGTATTGCACGGCATACTCTCTGTCGTCGATATAGCCGTAACTTTTCAGCTTGTCGACGGCGTATTCGACAACGACCTTGCCGTATCCCTTCTCGTACAGCTTCTGCGTTATCTTCTTCTGCGTGCAGACATAGCGCGAGATGTATCCGAGCGCGTACTCGAACGCGTTGCGTTTATCCGACTCGAATATGACGGCGGCAAGCTCTTTTTCATCGATTTCCTTGCCTTCTTCCAGTCTTTTAGAAGCCGCCACAAGCGCGCTTACCGAGCCGTAAAACTCTCCGTCAAGGTAAAGATTGACTCTGTCTTTATCGCGTTT
This sequence comes from uncultured Christensenellaceae bacterium, assembly GCA_944381355.1. Taxonomy (GTDB): domain Bacteria; phylum Bacillota; class Clostridia; order Christensenellales; family UBA3700; genus Ornithoclostridium. The sequence continues at coordinate 3,436 of CALWKV010000003.1, forward strand.
GCACGGCTTGACGTCTGTGATAAGACTCATCTTTTGCCTCTCTTTGTGCTCTGCGGCTTTGGCTTGTTTTTATCTACCGACCACTTTGCGCCGTCGTTTGCTCTAGACTTATTTTTTCTGCCCGTGTCGGTAAAGCCGCGTTTTGCATTGTCTTGCGCCGCCTTGCGGTCTTTGCCGTTTACACTACATGCGCCGACGTTTTTGCCCTCGCCCCGCCTTGCCTTCGCATTTGCGGCAGCTTCTTCTTTGGTCGGCTTGATCAGACAGCCCTCGGTAAACCCGATAAGGTCACGCCTGCCCGCCTCTACGAGCGCCTCGTGCACAAGGTCGTAATTGCTCTTTTTTCTCCATTGCATAAGCGCGCGCTGCATCATCTTTTCGCGCTTGTCCTTGGGCACGTATATCGGCTTGCCCGTATCGGGATTAATGCCCGTATAATACATACAGGTGGACTTGGTCGACGGCGTGGGATAAAAGTCCTGCACCTGCTCCGGCATGTAGCCGATCGACTTGAGATATTCGGCAAGCCTGATCGCGTCTTTGAGCGTGCACCCGGGGTGCGACGAAATAAGATAAGGCACAAGATACTGCTTTTTGCCGAGGCGCGCGTTGAGATCGTCGAACTTTTTCTTGAATTCGAGATAAAGCGAAAAAGGCGGTTTGTTCATCGCTTCGAGTACGTTTTCCGACACGTGCTCGGGCGCGACTTTAAGCTGACCGCTGACATGGTGCTTCACCAGTTCTTTAAGGAATGTGTCGTCCTTGTCGTACATCACGTAATCGTATCTTATACCGCTCCTGACAAACACTTTTTTCACGCCTTCGAGCTGTCTGAGTTCTCGCAGAAGCTCTACGTATTCCTCGTGCGAAACCTGCATATTGGGACATTTTCTGTACCCGATACACGGTTTTTCCGCGCATACTCCGCGTTTGAACTGCTGTTTGCAAGCAGGGTCGCGGAAATTGGCGGTTGGTCCGCCCACGTCGTGGATATATCCCTTGAAATCTTTGTCCTCTATGAGTTTTTTCGCCTCGTCTATAAGACTTTCTTTGGACCTTTTCTGCACTATTCTGCCCTGATGATAGGTCAGCGCGCAGTAGTTGCACGACCCGAAGCAGCCGCGCACCGAAGTCAGCGAAAATTTGACTTCCTGCATCGCGGGCACTCCGCGCATATACGACGGGTGATAGTCACGCATATACGGCAATTCGTATACCTTATCCATCTCCTCGGGCGAAAGAGGAAGCTGATTTTTATTCTGTACCACATACTTGCCGAGGTGCTTCTGAAGAAGCGTCTTGCCCTTGACGTGATCGTTCTGTTTCGACTGGATATTGAACGCTTCGACGTACGCTTTTTTGTCGTCTCTGACCTGCTCGAACGACGGGCAGAAAATGGCGTCTCTGTCATCTATCGCCTTTTTGAGCTTTGACGAAAGCCTGTCGTAACTCTCGAGATAACAGGTGCCGCGCACGTCACGGATATCCTTGAGAGGAACTCCCTTTTGCACGAGTTTTATTATATCCGTTATCGGTCTCTCGCCCATGCCGTATATCAGAAGATCCGCGCCGCTACTGACGAGTATGCTCGGCATCACCCTGTCCGCCCAGTAATCGTAATGCGCAAAACGACGGAGCGACGCCTCGATGCCGCCGATGACGATCGCACTTCCCGGGAAAAGTCTTTTGAGATTGTGACAATATACGTCCACGCACCTGTCGGGACGTCTGCCCACGTCGCCGCCCTCGCTGTAAACGTCCACGTCTCTGCGCCTTTTTGCCACCGTGTAATTGTTGACCATGCTGTCGACTACGCCGCTCGAGACGAAAAAGCCGACTTTTGGCTCTCCGAACTTCAGATAATCCGCGTCGCTTTGCGGCTGAGAAAGAATAGCCACCGTCATGCCGAGGCTCTCAAGCAGTCTCGACACGATCGCATGACCGAACGACGGGTGATCGCAATACGCTTCCCCTATAACATAAACTATATCGGGCTGTTGCCCGTTCAATTCTTGCGGAGTTATCGGTAAAAACATAATTATATTTTAGCACGCGCGCGCTTAAAATACAATAGCTAAAGCCGCCATATTGATTTGTGAGTTTATTTATGATAAACTTATTGCGTAAATCTATCAATCAGGAGAAAATATGGGAAAATCGTTCAGAAGCGTCGCAAGTTTCGGAAAAAGAATGGAATACAATCTTATAGGTAAAATGTTAATAGAAGGATTGGACGTCTATCTGCCGCTTGTGGACGACCACGGGGTCGATTGCATTGTAAAAAAATCCGACGGCACATTCATTGAAATTCAGATCAAAGCGCGTTCAAACACCGTTAGCGCAGGAGACGCAGCCTTATTTGCAGCGATACCGCACGAAAAAAGAGACAATTTTTATTTCGTATTTTATTCTGAGCGAATGGAAACAATGTGGATCTTGTCGTCAGAAGAATTTTTAGAGGAATGCGTAACTAATAAAACAGGTAAAAATGCAGGCAAACGCACTATATGGTTCAACGGACACAAAAAAGACCCTTCAACGGGAGAGAAAAAAGAATATTGTTATAAAAGATTTGAAAAATACATTGCCGAAAATTTTTCAAAATTTCATTAAAAAAACCGCGGAAATGATGTGCACCCCAAAAGTTAGACACTTTTGGAGGTGCATATTTTATGGCAAAAAAAGGGCAAAAGCAAAAGAAGTATAGCGTAGAGTTCAAGATATCTGTTATACTGGATATGTTAAACAACAA
>CALWKV010000004.1 GCA_944381355.1 uncultured Christensenellaceae bacterium
ACAATTACCCGCCTCGCTTCTTTGCTATGGCGCGACTGCCCTTTAAGCGAACTCAAGGACGAGTTTTCGTCTGTCGTTTCGGACGACGACTGCGCCTGCTTTATAAAATGCGTCGACGGAAAAGCCGTCGGCTTCGCTCAATGCGGACTCAGGCGCGATTACGTGGAGGGAACGGTCTCTTCTCCCGCAGGCTATCTCGAAGGCATCTTCATCGAAAAACCGTACAGAAAAAAAGGCTTTGCAAAAGAACTCCTAAAAGCGTGCGAAAACTGGGCAAAAGCAAAAGGCTGCATTGAATTTGCATCCGATTGCGAACTCGATAACAGCCTCAGCATTGCCTTTCATTTAAACAGCGGCTTCAAAGAAGCAAACCGTATCGTGTGTTTTACAAAAAAGCTTCAACCCGGAACACAAAATTAAATTTTATAGTTCCCGACAGATACTCTGCAAAACAAATAAAAGAAGCGACCCGAAGGTCGCCTTTTTGTTTACATTCTGTCCTCAGGCCACGACGGGGCGGGATAGATCTTTCCCATGAAACCGTCGTAGTAGCCGTCCGACACCGCCTCGCTATGATAGCCGTCAGGATAGAGCTTATGCCCGCACCTCGGGCATCTCCCGTAATCCTTGCTCGGTCTGTCAAAAAGCAGGCAATCGCAATTTTTGCAACTGTATATAGTTTTCGTATAAACCACCCCCTTGATTTGAGTTCTAAGCGGATTATATCACATTTGATTTTATATGTCAATACCTTTAGTTATGATTTTTTGTTTTGATTCGATAATTTCCGATCACAAAGAACAGTTTCTCTCCCGTGCCTCTCTTTTATCTTCAAGCCGTTCTCGCGTCGGATCGTCCGTCCGTTTACAAAAGCGAATATATTTTACCAATTTTTTTGGTAAAATCAACTTAATCAAGAAGATTGCGCTTCAATATATAAATTGTTTGATAAAATCTGCTTTTTAGAGATGCATACTTGTTTTTACCAATTTTTTTGGTAAAATCGACTTCGGCATCTTTCGCCGTTCTTTTTGTTTGCTCGTTGCGAATATCCTTTCGGCAAACTTGTTTATCCCGATATTCCCTGTATAATCTGTATGTCGTTGACGTTTGTTTTTACTATTTTTTTTGGTAAAACCGTCTTAATTGACGGACTCCCCTCTCAGTATTTAAATCGTTTGATAATTTCCGTTTTCCCGAGACACATATTTATCTTTACCAATTTTTTTGGTAAAATCGACTTCGGCATCTTTCGCCGTTCTTTTTGTTTGCTCGTTGCGGATATCCTTTCGGCAAACTTGTTTTCCCTGATATGTCCTGTAAAATTATTTTTACCCCGTTTACTTTTACCAATTTTTTTGGTAAAATTATTGTATGGTAGAATTAAATTTCAAAACGAATCTTAAAAAATTGAGAAAATCCGCAAAACTTACGCAAGCCGAACTTGCCGATAAGATCAAAGTGGGTCAAAGAACTGTCAGCACCTGGGAAACCGGTGTTGCCGAGCCGGATATGAAAACCTTATCCGTACTGTGCAATTTTTTTAAATGTGATTTCAATGCGTTGCTGAACAAAAATTAACCATCCGCATAAACGGATGGTTTTTTCGTCGCGGATTTCGACTTTTTAAAGACTATACCGTCACTCTTCGAGATCGTTGAAATAGTCCGGCTTAAAAAATTCTGACAGCGTTATGCCCGCTCCTTCGCAAAAACTTCTGACCGTCTCCACTTTGGAGCACTTCGTCCTGCCTTTTATAAGATCGTATATTGCAGAAGGAGACTTTCCGCCGCCGAGCGCCGCTTCGCAAATGCTGACGTCTTTTTCCCGACATATTTCTTCTATCCTTTTGATTATAGCTTCGTCAAGTCTCATAATTTTTTCTTGTTCTGCCTCTTCACGGCTTCACCGCAACTTTGATCACGTCGTCGAGTCTGTTTTCAAAAACCGAATATGCCTTTTCTATATCTTTCAGCGCAAAAGTATGAGTGATAAGCGGCGTCGTATCAATTTTGCCTGCGGAGATAAGAGAGAGTATCTCGTCGCATTTGCAGCCGTCCACTCCGCCCGTTTTGAAAGTGAGGTTTTTGCCGTACATATCGGGGAGAGGCAGGATCTGCGGCTTGTCGTACATTGCGACCACGACGACCGTGGCATTGGGGCGCGCGCACTTCCAGGCAAGCTCGAACGTGTTCTCCGCGCCCGCGACCTCGAACACTACGTCCGCGCCGCCTCGGGGGCAGGTCGTCCTGATATAGCTTTCGGCTTCCTCGGGAGAGATAACTTCCGCACCTTTACATACGCTTTTTGCAAAAGCTCTCCTTTTTTCGTCCTTTTCGCAGATAATAAGCCTTGCAGGCTCTTTCAAAGCGGCGCAAAGCGCGGTGCATATCCCTGTGGGTCCCGCGCCTATTACGAGCGCCGTATCCCCTTTTTCTATGCCCGAAATGTCTGCCGCCCAGTATCCCGTAGCAAGTATATCCCCGACGAAAAGCGCGGCTTCGTCCGAAACGTTGTCGGGTATTTTTGTCAAGCCCGTGTTGGCAAACGGCACTTTTGCATACTCTGCCTGCAATCCGTCTATGCGGCACCCGAGCGCCCAGCCGCCGTTCTTGTCCGTGCAGTTGTTGACATATCCTCTCTTGCAGAAAAAGCACTCTCCGCAGAACGTCTCGACGTTGATCGCGACCCTGTCTCCGACCTTGACGTTCGTGATTTCCGCGCCGACTTGCTCTACCACGCCGACCGCCTCGTGCCCTACCGTTATCCCCTTGACCGCGCGCGGCACGAAGCCGTGCTTTATGTGCAAATCGCTGGTGCAAATACTCGCGAGAGTTATCCTGACTATCGCGTCCTTAGGGTCTGTGATAACGGGTCTTTCCCTTTTTTCAAGCGCGAAGCGCCCTTTGTCTTTATAAACGTATGCAAGCATGGTTTTCTCCTTTCTGACCGTTCTCCGTTTTTACAGACGAACGGCGCGGCCGCTCGCTTATTAATCATAGCACATTCGCCCGACCTTTACAATACCGCGCTTTGCCCCCGACGAGACCGCGCGGAGAAAACAAAACGCCCTTTTACCGCCGCAAGCCTTTTCGGACACGAAAAAACCGCCCCGAAGGGCGGTTATGACGCTTTATTCTTTATTTACTGTATTTGTAAGTGACTTCAAGTCCGTTATCGGGATGATACTTCCATCTCACGGTAATATTGTCGAAACTCTCTGTCTGAGCGCCGTCAATGGCGGAAGTGTGCAACATATCCTCATACAAATAATCGGGAAGGCCGAGCAACTCATTGTATTTTTCTACGATCTCAAAATAATCTACATTAGTGTAATCTTCTCTGTCGTAAGGATTTGTATCGATGCTGACATAAGAAAAATCGTCGCCTTTGGTAAGACATGATGCAATATCTACGTAATCGGCGTATTCTGGCAACTCATAGAACGCGTCTTCAAGCGGATTCGAATCCTTGCAACCGATAAAAACCGATAAGCAAAGCACTAAAATTATCAAAACAAAAATAAAATTGAACTTCTTCATACGCTAATCCTCCGATATCTAATGTGTACATTATATAATGCGTAGGTCTATATTGTCAAGTGCTTCCGTATGATATTTATATAATGTACAGATTATATAATGTGGAGATTAAAAATGCACCTGCGTATAAACGAGATATTGAAAGAAAAAGGCAAAACAAAATACTGGCTGTACACCCAGATGGGGCTGAGTTATCAAAACTTTAACAAAATAGTAAACAATCAGACATCGGGAATAAAATTTGAAAATCTGAAATCGCTATGTGATATTCTCGAATGTACGCCGAACGACTTATTCACGGAATATTATAAAAAATAATTTTTTTCCGCAAAAAAATCCTCGAGTTACCTCGAGGATTTTTTATCGGATTTTCTGAAATTACTTCTTTGCAAGCACTTTTTTGAGCTTCGCGAATCTGGGGAGACCGTCCTCGAGAGGAGCCTTGCAATCGCCCTGAATGAGCGGGAGCGCATAGTCGATGTATTCCTGCGAAAGCATCGTGCCGTCGTTGATGATCCATTCCATCGGGACTTTCTTCTCTGCGTTTGCCGCCTTGGCGACACTCATGACGCCGACCTTGCACTTATACTTGCCGCTGCTCATGTCTCTCTTGAGAATGACCATCTTGTCGGTCGTGCCCTTTACAGCGTACTTGACAGCCGCCGCGCCTGCCTTGAAAGCCTCCTCGACGTCGGTCTTGGAAGCGAGGTGCGCGCCGCATCTCTGCATGAGGCTGAACTCTACCGCACGGGTCTTGCAGCCGAACTCTGCTTTGCACATATTGGCGAGAGCCGCGCCAACGCCGCCGAGCTGAGCGTGACCGAAGCTGTCACGAGCGAGGTTGTCGCCTGCGAGCACTTCTGCGATCAGCTTGCCGCTTGCGTCGGAAATACCCTCGGAAACCGCTACCATGCACTTGCCGCCGTTCTTCTCCATGACCGCCTTGACGTCGCTCTTGAACTTGTCGACGGAGAACGCAACTTCGGGCAGATAGATAAGATCTGCGCCGAGACCCTTGTAATTTGCAAGGCTTGCCGCAGCAGTCAGCCAGCCTGCGTGTCTGCCCATGATCTCGACAACGGTGATCATCGGGGTGTCGTATACGTTGGCGTCGAGCTTGAGCTCCATCATCGTGGTAGCGACGTACTTTGCCGCGCTGCCGTAACCGGGGCAAGGATCGGTGCCGTAAAGGTCGTTGTCAATGGTCTTGGGTACGCCGACTACTCTGCATTCCCAACCCGACTTCTTCATGAACTTGCTGACCTTGTTGCAGGTATCCATGGAGTCGTTGCCGCCGTTGTAGAAGAAATAGCGGATATTATACTTCTTGAAAACTTCGAGAAGTCTCTTGTAATCGGTGTCGTCGACCTTTTCGGGCTTGAGCTTGTATCTGACCGAACCGAGCGCGGACGACGGGGTATTCTTGAGGAGCATGAGCTCTTTCATATCCTCTTGAGAAATGTCATAGAATTCCTCGTCAAGCACGCCTCTGATACCGTGAGCCGCACCGTAGACCGCAGTGATGCAATCCTGCTTCAGCGCCTCGGTGAAAACACCTGCCGCGGAAGAGTTGATAACCGACGTGGGACCGCCGGACTGACCGAACATACAAGCGCCGACCAATTTTTCCATATTATATTGTCCTCCGAATAATTGTTTTTGTATTTATGCCGCAAGCGGCTTTTGTCCTGTAAATTTTCCTGCCCGTGTAGATAAAACTACATGCTGAGTATTCTTGTGCGGTTGTAGAGATCTGTCTGGAACTCGCGTTTCATCGCAAGCGCCGCGCCTATTTCCTCGTCCACAATCTTGTTGTCGCGTATGCCGACCACTCTGCCGCCCTTGCCCTCGAGAAGCAGGTCTACCGCGCGCATGCCGAACTGCGCCGCGAGCACTCTGTCCTGATTGGACGGCGCGCCTCCTCTCTGGATATAGCCGAGCGTGGTCGTCTTGATCGATCCCGTAACTCCCTGCTCTTTGAGCTTCGCCTTGAGTTCTTCCGCCTTGCAGACGCCCTCTGCGAGCACGATTATATCGCTGGTCTTGCCTATCCTCTGATTGAGTTTGATGCTCTTGACGACAGCCGCCAGATCGAACGGGACTTCGGGTACGAGTATGAGTTCCGCGCCGCCGCCGAGACCTGCATAAAGCGCGATGTCGCCGCACCTTCTGCCCATGACCTCGATGATGCACACTCTGTCGTGCGAAGTCATCGTGTCGCGCAGGTTGTTGATCGCGTTAAGCACCGTATTGACCGTCGTGTCGAAGCCGAGCGTGTAGTCGGTATAGGCAAGGTCGTTGTCGATCGTGCCGGGTATGCCGATGACCTGTGTGCCGAAATTGTCGTAAAGGTCTTTCGCGCCTCTGAAAGAGCCGTCGCCGCCGATGACGACGAGACCATCGATGCCGTAAGCCTCCATATTATCCACCGCCTGCGACATATATTCAAGCTGTTTGAACTCATCGCAACGCGCGGTCTTGAGAATGGTGCCGCCGCGCTGAATGATGTCGGAGACCGAACGACGGTTCATCTGATTGATATGGTTGTTTATCAGTCCGACGTAACCGCGCTCTATGCCATACACGTCGAGACCTTTGTTGAGCGCGTATCTGACTACCGCTCTGATGCAGGCGTTCATGCCGGGGGCGTCGCCGCCGCTCGTCAAAACTCCGATTCTTTTCATGATACCTCCGGAATAGCGCGTGTTTTACTCTCCGCAAACCACCACGCCGTGCTTTGTGTAGATTTCAGCTTTCCCTCTTATCTTGATAGCCGAAGTCTTTTCGGTAAACTGCATCACGATGACCTCGCTTTTGTCGAGGTTTTCGGTATGATGCGGCTTGGTATTGTCGCCGCGCGTCAGCCCTATTATCTGTACGGGGCTTGCGAGCGCCTTTATGACGATGTAATCGTCGGTCAGAAAATTCTTTTCGTCCATTGCATACCTCTTTGTTTGCCAATAGGATTATACCAAATACGGCGCAAAAACACTATTGTTTTGCACATTTTTTTAATATTTTGCGCCCGACGTTGCCGTTTTTTGCTTTATGCCCGCCGTGTCGCCGCCCTTTTGAGCGCGTATGGCTCTCCCGTCACTTCTTTTTCTTGGCAGTTTTTACGCAATTTTCGCCGAGCAGTCCTTTGAGCTGGGACACGAGCGCGCCGCGTATATCCACCCTTTCTTTGCATCTGTACAGCTTGCCGTCGAACTGGACGAACGTCTCCGTCCTGCCCGGCGCGAGCCTCAGATAACTTCTGACTTCGTCGTACTGACGGTTGGAGTCCACCTTGACGTAGAGCACGTCGTCGCTCTCCTCGGCTTTCTCCTCGTCATCCTGCATCGCGTCTTCTTTTTTAAGAAGCTGGACGTCCATCGCGATAAGGCTCGCCCTTTCTTCCTCGAGGTTGAGCCTTCCCGTCACCCTGACTATCGCGTCGTCGGGCAACGCGTGGTGCACCCTGGCGAACGCCGCGGGGAAGAACACGACTTCTATTGTCGCGTGCAGATCCTCGAGCGTCGCGTAGCCCATCAGCTTGCCCGTCCTGGTGACCTTGGGCGAGAGGTTGCTGAGCATGCCGCATACCGCGACGGCTCTGTCGTTGTACGTCTTTATCAGGTCGAGATAACCGCCTCCGCCCTCGTCGAAGTCTTCCATGCCCTCGTCCTCACTTGCTTCTCCCGCGCGGAGATTGGCTATCTCTTTGAGATACTCGGCGAGCGGCTCGAGCGTGAAGGGTTGTCTTTCGAGAAACTCTCTCCACTCGTCGAGCGGATGTCCCGACAGGTATATGTTGAGCGCGTCCTTTTCGTAGTCGAGCAGAGCCTTGGGCGGGAACTCGGGAAGCGCGGGCACGTCGTCTGTCTTTTCTTCCTCGATGAAGTCGAACAGCGACATCTGACCGCTGCCCTGCTTTTTCTTTTCGTACGCAGACACGTTGAGCATGCTTTCGTAACTCGCCATAAGCGACGCGCGCGTATAGCCGAAGCCGTCGAACGCTCCCGCCTTGATAAGGTTTTCGAAAATGCGCTTGTTGATCGTGCCCGCGGGCAGTCTTGACAGCATGTCCGCTATGCTCTTGTACTCGCCGTTCTTCTCCCTCTCCTCGACGAGCGTCTGCATCGCCGCTTCGCCGACGTTCTTAATACCGCCGAGACCGAAGCGCAGACCGCCGTTTTCTGTCTTGAACACGGCGCGCGACTTGTTGACGTCGGGCGGATATATCTTGCAGCCCTTGTTCTTGAGGTAGGACAGATATTTCT
>CALWKV010000005.1 GCA_944381355.1 uncultured Christensenellaceae bacterium
CGCTTGAAAATATGTATACTATTATCTGCGCTCACGCTTCAAAAATACGCAATGAAAAGCATCTCCCGAGAGTATGACCGCAACCGTTCAGTCGCGGCGTATCGGAAGTTGCGGGGCATTCGTACAATGCACTTTCAAGCGTCTTTCCGTAGCGTTCGCTTGAAAATATGTATACTATTATCTGCGCTCACGCTTCAGAAATCCGCTCCTTAATTCATCGCCGTGCAACGCAACCTTACCCGTTGCGCCGAGGCGAGAGGGCATTCATACGGTGCGCGAATAAAAGAATATTTCTTTCGACGTGTCGGAGCTGACAACGTGGAAGGAGAACGAAGCGCTCGCGCGCTGGCGGAGAGCGGCGAAGCGGTTTTGGAATAAATAATACAAAAGTCGGCAAAATGCCGCAAAAAAGGCTGAAAAACGCGATGAATACAAATGATATAATTGTAAAGAACAGAGAAGATTTCGACGTCAGGCAGACGCTCGACTGCGGGCAGATATTCAGATATTCGCAGATAGGAGAGAATGTCTACGAGGTGCTTTCTCTCGACAAGCGTTGCATAGCGGAACAGGGGGAGAGCGTCGTCATAAAAAGCGACGATCCCGATTACTGGTACAGGTTTTTCGATCTTGACAACGACTACGGCGCGATAAAGCGCGCGCTGTCGGACAAGCCTATGATGAGAGAGTCGATCGATTCGGGCGGCGGCATACGTATTCTCAATCAGGATCCGTTTGAAATGCTGATGTCGTTTATCGTGTCCGCCAACAACCATATACCCAGGATAAAGGGTATACTTGCAAGGATATGCGAGGGGCTTGGAGAGAAAAAGGACGGCTATTACGCGTTTCCGACACCGCAGGCTATGGCGGCAAAGAACGCAGACTACTATGCGGCGCTCGGCGCGGGTTACAGAGCGCCCTATCTCAGTGAGACGGCAAGGGCTGTTGCGGACGGCTTCGACCTTGAAAAGCCGAGATATATGTCCGGGGACGAAGCCAACAGATATCTCTGCACACTCAAGGGCGTTGGTCCTAAGGTAGCAGATTGCATACTGCTTTTTGCGTATCACAAGAGCGACGTTTTCCCCGTGGATACCTGGATAAAAAAAGTGTACCGAGATATGACGGGCAAAGACGGCTCGGGAAAGGAAATAAGAAAATATCTGGTATCCTTATACGGCAACCTTAGCGGATATGCACAGCAATATTTGTTCTTCGGCAAAAGAGAAAACAACTGATAATCTACACGGGCAGAAAAAATCCGATTTTTACAAGCGACTTCGGAAAGAGTAAATCATGCTTGACGGAGGTATTATGAACTGCGCGTGTTTTATAGATCTGGGCGCCGCAAAGCTGGATTTTTCAAGTTACAGCCAACTGCTTGCAGATGTAGGCGCAAAATACGAACAAGTCAAATTTTACGGTTACAACGCAAAGAGGAACGGCGATTTCAATCCGTATATCAGAGAAGTAGGGGCAGAAGTCGCGTTGCCCCTTCACAACCGCAAGAAAGTCAGAGTCGATATCAGACAGGTGGTGGATGCGATAGCCTGCGCCTGCAAAAATCCAAACATCGACGCTATACTTCTGGTATGCGCGGAGGTGGACGCGCTCCCGATGATCGCAGGCATAAAGGCTCAGGGTAAAAAAGTGCTGATAGCGGTCGAGAGCGAGAGCGCCGTGTCCGACAGATGCGACGCGTGTTACGTCATAAAAAAGAGCGTGACTGCACCTGTCGAAGCGGCGGCGGAAAACGGAGATTTCCTGCCTTATACCGGGATAGAACGCGATAAGGACGACGGTATGGACGACGTAAGGGAAAAACTGAGAAACGCGCTCGACAGGCAGGCGGCAAAGAAACCGACGACGGTCAGAGAGGACGGAGACGAAGAACTCGTCAGATTGCTCAGCAAATACTTTTAAGAGTCAAATAAATTAAAAAAGTATTGCCAACGGGGAGCAATTGTTGTATAATATATACCAATAATGGTATAGAAGGTGCGATTTTATGAAACACATAGTATCGGTAGTTGTGTACAACAACCCCAGCGTACTTGCAAGGATATCAGGTCTTTTCGGCCGCAGAGGATTCAACATCGATTCTCTGTCCGTCGCGACTACAGACGATCCCAAGATTTCGAGAATAACCATCACCGCGCAGGGCGACGAGAATACGCTCGATCAGATCGTCAAGCAGACTTTCAAGCTCGAGGAGACCATCAACGTCACCGCGCTCAAAGAAGAAGACAGCGTTTGCAGAGAGCTTATTCTCGTCAAAGTAGTCACGGAAAGTTCTTTCGACAACGGCATTGTTCAGCTTGCCGACGAGTTCGGCGCGCTGATACTTGACATCACCGCCAAGTCGATGATCCTCGAGCTTACGGGTACGAGCCACAAGATAGACAAATTCATGGATGCGGTCATGGCGCTTTGCAAAGGCAAAGACATGCGCGTCAAGAACGTCTGCCGCACGGGAATCACCGCGATCGACAGAGGCGTCTGATTTTTTTCTGTCAAAGTTTTCCCCGAGGTTTTCTCGGGGATTTTTTATTTTTACGATATCAAAAGCAAAGTCGTGCCAATCGCCGCAAAAGCCCTGGGTATTGACAATAAACCGTTTATAAGATATAATGACAGAAAATCGGAGGGATTATGAAAAGACGGTTTGTTTTATTCGTGTTGCTTGTTTTTGCTTTGACCACGACAGCTTTTTCGCTCGCTTCTTGTGATATCGGCAAGGACGAGACGACAGATCTTTCGGGTGACAATATCGATATCGTGTTTTCAAAATCTCAGTTTGAAT
>CALWKV010000006.1 GCA_944381355.1 uncultured Christensenellaceae bacterium
CGGCAGGTTGAGCGACATTGTAAGAAGGCAGATTCGTGACGCTCGACGATGTGCCGATATAAAAGCACCACCATCTGCTTGTCAATTCAAAATCCACGCTTTCAAGCGATTTGCAATTGCTGAACGCGCGCGCCCCGATGTATACCACGCTGGACGGGATCGTCACGTCTTCCAGCGACAAGCACTCTTTGAAAGCGTTTTCGGCTATTTTCGTTACGCTGTAAGACTCGCCTTTATATTCTATAACGGAAGGTAGCTCGATACTGTCTCCGACGTCTTTCGGCTGTACTGCAACCGTTGCCGAACCGTCTTGTATCGTGTACCTTATGCCGTTCACTTCTGTATAAACGTTTCCGTCGCTTGAGACGTCGTTATATTTGCAGTTCCATACAACGATATTTTCGCTGCTATTCCAAGAATACGCCCAGCCTGCCGGTTTTCCGTTTGCTTCGCAATACAATATCAGATATGTGTTGTTGGCAAATGCATTTTCTCCTATATCACTCACGCTGAAAGGTATCGTTATGCTGTCAATCGAACTGCAATTATTGAACGCATAATCGCCTATGCTCGTCACGCCGTCGGGGATAGTGATGCTTGCAAGCGAATTACATCCGCTGAACGCATAATCGCCTATGCTCGTTACGCCGTCGGGGATAGTGATGCTCGTAAGCGAATTACAATTATAGAACGCAGAAGAGCCTATGCTTTCAAGCAAGCTGTTTTCGCCAAACGTTACGCTTTCAAGCGAACTGCAATAATCGAACGCAGAAGAGCCAATGCTCGTTACACTTTCAGGTATAGTTATGCTTGCAAGCGAACTGCATCCGCTGAACGCGCCGTCACCTATGCCCGTCACGCTACTCGGTATATTCAGATTTTTCAACGAATAGCACTCGCTGAAAGCGTATTCGCCGATGTTTTTGAGTCCATCAGGCAGGGTCACGCTTTCCAGCTTGTTGGCATCCATGAAAGCGTAAGCGTTGACGTTGACCGTACCCTCGCGCACTTTATATCCCAATATTGCGTTTTCTTTCACTTTGACAAGCATATTGCCTGCGTAAAGCGCTATGCCTTTATCCCAGTTGTCCTCGTCATTGTAAAACGCGGTATCTTTCAGCCCGTCGATATTGATATATGTAAGACTGTCGGGAAGCGATATCCTTTCCGCTTTCTCGAACGCCTCGAAGGCTTGAATTGAAGTTATCGATTCCACCCCGTCCATAACGACTATTCTCTTGACTTTCTTCACACTTGACGGCAATACCATTATCTTGTTGTAAAGATCGTCGAAAACATAGAGAGTATCGTCAAAAACAAACGCCGAGTCCCCCGCCATGGACGCGTCTTCGAGTTCCTCCGGATCTATCGTAAACTTTCCAAACATGTTGCGAACAACAATAGCGCCAGTCGAGGGATCGTAATCGCTTATATCCGTGAACACGGTGTCACTTATAAAACTACCCGATTCGTATTGCGCAAAATAAGAAATGACTACGCTTTTGTTATCGGGTACGTAAGCGGCGTCGTAAATCTTGAGGTCTGTCATCTCTCCTGTTTTCCAGCCCTTGGCTACCGCCTTGTAGGACACCACCGTGTCGTTTTTGCCGTCGAAGCCGCCGTCGTTGTCAAATTTTATCGTCACGATCCTGTAACCCGAACTCGTTTTCTTGTCGTAAAGACCTTTGCGGATCTCTGCAAATTTTGCAGTTTTGTCTTGGCTGTAGTCGTTCTCCTGCATTTTTTCGTCAAGCTCGTCGACCATCCTGTTGATATTGACGTACTCCGTGCTGTAATAGGTGTATTCTTTTCCTCCGTAGGCAACGCCGTCAGGCTCTCCGAACTGTCTGAGGACGTCTGCCCTCGTCTCCGCAAACGCATAGGACGCCGAATTGCACGGGTCAGTATAACACGTACCGACGATCGCCGTTATCGAAAGTGCAACCACGAGCGCAGCCGTAGCGGACGCGGTGACAATTGCCGAGATCTTGTTGAATTTTTTCGCCGAAACACAGCTCCAAGCACTTATAAGATTGTCAGAAACAATAACTCTGACGATAAAAATCAGCGTACCCGCCGCCCCGACAAACACGCAGAAACTCATACCCGCACCCGCGTCCGCATACCAGTCCGCAGCCGCAGAACACGCTACGCTCGAGACGACGAGCGTCGTAACGACCAGTGCGCAATCGACGATCAGAAAGAAAAGCGTTTTGCAATTGTCGCAGTAATACACACCCCTTATATAATTGTAAACGCCGTAAATCAACGAGCCGACCGCTATCGCAAACAATATCGCGCACGCGGCGGTGATCCCGCCGTCCACACGCACGGCAAACGCGTTTTCGTAACCGCTTCCGCTCAGGTTCAGCCCGCCGTGGAGCATTACGGGAGATATAAGCGCGAGAAAGATCAGAAAGGAAAAAAACAGGCGTCCGACAACCAACAATTTGACGTCTATGCCGCTAGACGGCGCGCTCGTCGGCGCGCTCGCTCCGCTTCCGCTCGGACTCGGAGCGGCTGTCGGTGTAACGGGCGAAGCCGTAACCCACGAAGGTGTGCCCGTACCTACCGTTCCCCCAACGAAAGATGACGGCAATCCGCCTGCGCCCGTTCTTCTCGCTGTCGGCGGGACGAAAGAAGATGATCCGCCTCTACCCGTTCCTCCCGCTGTCGGAGAGATGGAAGAAGACGGATCATCGTACTTGTGTCCGCACACTTTGCAGTACGCCTCGTCGCCCGATCGCTGATTCCCGCAGTTGGAACATACGAACTGATCGGCAGATGCTTTAGTATTACATAAAGGACATACCGTTCCGCTGAAAGTCGCTCCGCAATGCCTACAAATCATCTTTACCTCCGTCGGCACAATATCGATATAACCGACTTTATTGACTTGATTATATATAATCTTGCGATATATGTCAATATCAAACAGTTGTACTTGTTAAAGTTTTATATAGATTTTACAATCATTGGTTAATTTTTTCAAGGCAATACATCCGATAATATATCGTGCAACTGTTTTCCAAAGAAAACACATGAGCGAGGCTGTGGGCGCACGGCTTCTACGTATACCCTAAGCGGACGGATTGCCAAAGAAAACCGAGGTGAGCGTGGCTGTGGGCGAGCAGCTTTGCGTCTGAACGCGGAAAGGTTACGGGGTAATACTCTTGCGGTATTACCCCGTGAGCTTGACAAAGTGCAGGCGTAAAGAAGCCGCCCACAGCCCGCGAGCCTCGTTTTCTTTGGCAGACATATAAAAAACGGAGCGGAAACCCGCTCCGCCCCTATGACAGCCTACCCCCTTCGTTGGACTCCGCACAAGCGGAGACGTCCGAGCCGTACGGCTGTATCGGCTATTTAACGCGCACGGTCAAATGCATGCGCTGACATCAATTGTTTTTTCTGAATTCGGCATTGTTGGCGACGAGTTCTTCAAAGGTGACGGGCATAAAACCGTTGACATCCACGCCCGCGTTGAACGCATTGTCCATAGTCCTCAAATAACTCCAGTACGTGCGTGCCGTGTTGTTGTGCATATGCCCGTGTATCAGATATTTTCCCTCGAAGGCAAGCATCGGAAAATGACAAAGCGTTGTTTTCCCTTTGCCGAAGTCTGTCACGAGCATAGACGTCCAGTCCTCAAAGTATTTTGCAAGATCGATCTTGTCTATCCACGTCCTGTCGTGATTGCCGATTATCAGATGCTTTCTGCCCTTGAGACGTTTGAGATACTCTTCCGGAGACACGTCGGAACGGAAAGAAAAATCGCCGACGATATAGACGTGGTCGTTCTTGCGCACTCTGCCGTTCCACGCAGCAATAAGCGCCTCATTCATCTCCTCAACGTCTGCAAAAGGACGGCGACACATGTCGATAACACTCTTGTGCCCGAGATGCAGATCACTTATAAAATAGACCATTTCCTCCCTACTTTGCCCACGCGTACAGCCTAAGTGGCTAATGCCGAAAAATAAAAAAAGCAAGCCGCAGTTTGCTTTTCTGATACAAGCCCGCACACGCCAGTTTATAAATAATATTTATAGTATACGATTATAGTCTTTTGCTGTCAAGCTAATTTTATAAATTTTTAGAATATTTTCCGATGCAACTGAACAAAAACACAGCCAACTTGTCACTAGCAGCTATACGGAACACCGATTCCTATGACGTTTTGTTTATATTCCATTTAATATGTTATAAAAAAGACGGGCGTCGCCGCCCGTCCCGTTATTTTCTCAAATTACGAATTGAGTATTTCGGTAGCCTTGCCTGCACAGCCGAGAACTTCGGTCAGCTTGTGCTTGACAATGTACTTGATGTTGGCTCTCGCGTCGCCGAGATACTGTCTGGGATCGAAGTGATCCGGATGCTCGACGAAGTGCTTGCGGATGCCTGCGGTGCAAGCCATACGCAGGTCGCTGTCGATGTTGATCTTGCAGACAGCCATCGAAGCAGCCTTTCTGAGCATATCTTCGGGTACGCCGATCGCGTCTTTGAGCGCGCCGCCGTTCTCGTTGATGATCCTGACGAATTCCTGCGGAACGGAAGAAGCTCCGTGCAGAACTATCGGGAAGTTGGGCAGTCTCTTTGCGACTTCTTCGAGAATGTCGAATCTGAGCTGCGGCTTGGTGCCCGGCTTGAACTTGTAAGCGCCGTGAGAAGTACCGATCGCGATCGCAAGGCTGTCAACGCCGGTCTTGGTGACGAACTCTTCGACTTCTTCGGGTCTGGTGTAGGAGCTGTCCTCTGCGGAGACCTTGACGTCGTCCTCGACGCCTGCAAGTCTGCCCAGCTCGCCCTCTACTACGACGCCGTGGTCGTGAGCGTACTCGACTACCCTGCGGGTCAGCTCGATATTGTCCTTGAACGCATGGTGGCTGCCGTCGATCATGACAGAATTGAAGCCGCCGTCGATACAGCTCTTGCAAAGCTCGAACGTATCGCCGTGATCGAGGTGCAGGCAGATGGGCAGGTGGCTGACTTCTTCAGCAGCTTCTACCATCTTGCGCAGGTAGGTGGGGTTGGCGTACTTTCTCGCGCCGGAAGAAACCTGAAGAATAAGAGGAGCGTTTTCCTCGGTAGCGGCTTCTACGATACCCTGAATGATTTCCATATTGTTTACGTTGAAAGCGCCGATAGCGTAACCGCCCTCGTAAGCCTTCTTAAACATTTTGGCAGATGTAACCAATGGCATAAAAATTACCTCCGAAATTGTTATCTATTGTTGATAGTGCGCGTGCAGCGCAGTTTTCCCGATAATGTACGAAAAACGGCTTTTCGCGCCATTTCCGCATCGCTTATATATTAGCACAACGTTAAAAAAATTACAATGATTTGCAATAAATTTAACTTTTTTCCGCTTTGCCCCTTTACGCGAGATTTTCGGGGTTGAGTCCTTTAAGCTCGTCGACGACGAAAATGCCGTCTTTTCTGATCAGCCTGTCGTCGAAATATATTTCGCCGCCGCCGAATTCCGCAGTCTGTACGAGCACGAGATCCCAGTGTATCGCACTCTGATTGCCGTTGTACGCGTCATCGTAACAGCTGCCGGGCGTGAAGTGTATGCTGCCGCTGATCTTTTCGTCAAAAAGTATGTCTCCCATCGTCTTTTTCACGAACGGGTTGACGCCGATCGCGAACTCTCCGACGTATCTCGCACCGGCGTCTGTATCGAATATCTTGTTGATCGCCTCGGTATCGTTTGCGGTAGCCTCGACGATTTTGCCGTCCTTGAACAACAGCGACACGTTTTCAAACCTGATGCCGTCCTTGCTTGAAGGCACGTTGTAAGTTATCCTGCCGTTGACGCTGTGTCTGACGGGAGCGGTGTAAACTTCTCCGTCAGGGATATTCCTGAGTCCGCTGCACTTGACCGCGCCTATGCCTTTGATCGAGAACGTCAGATCCGTGCCGGGAGCGACGATCCTCACCTTGTCTGTCTTGTTCATAAGTTCGACGAGCGGAGTCATAGCCTCGTCCATCTTGCGATAGTCGAGATTGCACACGTCGAAATAGAAGTCCTCGAATTTTTCGGTACTCATTGCGGACATCGCGCTCATGCCCTGAGTCGGATATCTGAGAACGACCCATTTTGTGTGCGCGACTCTCCTCTCGTGATGAACGGGATAGGAATAATATCTGTTGTACGCGCTCATTCTGTCAGAAGCTATGTCGCAGGTCTCGTAAGCGTTCTCTCCGCCTCTGATACCGATATAGGCGTCCATCTTGTCCATCTTCACGCAGTCGATTTCAGCCATTTTCTTAGCGAGAGTCTCGTCCATTCCCTTCATCAGTTCGCGCTGAACGCGGTTGTCGAACAGACTGACGAACGGGTATCCGCCCGCCGCGTACACTTCTTTAACTATGCAGTTGACGAGCTGATAGTCGATGCCGAACGCTTCGATCAGCACGCTTTCGCCCTTCTGCACGCTGCAAGAATAATTGACGAGGTTTTTCGCGAGTGTCTCTATTCTCTTGTCTACCAACATATCCTGCCTCCTTTCCTTACCGTTGTCGGGTACAAAATTTTCCTGCCCGTGTAGGTTTTACATTCTTTGCGGAGCTGCAATTCCAAGCAGAGTCAGACCGCTCTCTATGACCTGACGCGTTGCTCCGACGAGCGCGAGTCTCGCATTCCTGACCGCGGGAGCGGCGCTCTTTATATTGTGTTCGAAATAGAACTTGTTAAACGCCTGCGCTATATCCACGATCTGTCTCGCGACTATGCTCGGCTCGTATTTTTCTCCCGCGAGCCTGACGCTTTCGGGATATTTTTCGAGCGCTTTGACAAGCGCGTACGCCTCGGGATTGGCAATGCCGTCCTCGTCGAAATCGTCGCCGTCTGCAACGCATTTTTCGAGAAGCGAGCAACAACGCGCATAGGTGTATTGCACGTAAGGTCCCGTCTCTCCGTCAAAGTTGAGCACCTTGTCGTAGTCGAATACCATATCCTTTATCCTGCTGTTGAACAGCATTGCGAATATCGTCGCGCCTACGCCCACCTGTTCTGCCGTCTTTTCTCTGTCCTTAAGGTCGGGATTCTTCTCGGCAATTATCTCTCCCGCCTTTCTGACCGCCGTGTTGAGAACGTCCTCGACGAACACCACTCTGCCGCCGCGCGAAGAAAGCGCGCCGTCCTGCAGGGATACCATGCCGTGCGCCACGTGCACCATATCGTCCGCCCACGGCTTGCCCATAAGGCGCAGAACTTCGAATATCTGCTGAAAATGCAGGTTCTGCTGATAAGCCACGACGTAAAGGCATTTGTAGAAATCGTAAGTCTTTTTGCGGTATACCGCCGCCGCGAGATCGCGCGTCGCATACAACGTCGCGCCGTCGCTTCTGACGAGAAGGCACGGGGGCATCTTGTCGCCCTCGAACCTGACGACCTTTGCGCCGTCAGAAAGTTCGAGCAGTCCTTTTTCCTCAAGCTCGTCGAGTACGGGTTGCATTTTGTCGTTGTAAAAACTCTCTCCCGCATACGAGTCGAACGTGACGTTGAGGCGCTTGTATATCCTGTCGACCTCTTTCATCGTCACTTCTTTGAAGTAACCGAAAAGCGAGAGCGCTTCTTCGTTGCCGTCCTCTATCTTCTTGAACCAGGCGCGCGC
>CALWKV010000007.1 GCA_944381355.1 uncultured Christensenellaceae bacterium
CCCGAAAAACGAAAGACTCAAAGAGTTTTTGTCAAAAGTGCTTTGAACAAGAAAATCCTTATATAGACGGGACCCCGCAAGCCAACGCTTGCGAGGTCCTCTTTTCCTTTATTCCGTCCTGAAAAAACTTTTACCGCCGTTATCTTTTCTGATCGAAAAGCCATTCCTGCCACTTTTCGCCCGCATAAAACTTTTTCATCATTTTATGACCGCCTTTTTGATACAGACTCAGCCTCACGTCGCATACGTCTTTGAGTCTGCCGCAGACTTTGACGTCGCTGTCGGACGGCACGACGTCGTCGTCTTTCGCGTGACCCGCCCATATCTTTGCGCCCTTGAACGCGTCGACGTCGAAAGTGTCGGAATCGCCGTCGGGGAAATATCTCATGAGCGGTATTGCCGCCGCATAAAAACCGGGGTTGTCGTATAGCGAATACCAGGTGCACGCTCCGCCGTGCGAAATGCCGGTAACGTATATCCTGTCCGCATCTATCGGGTAAGTTTCCTCAAGTTGACCGACAAGTCGTCTGAGCGTCTTTGCGAACACGTTTATGGTGCTGAGATTGTCGCAAGTCAGATTGTCGCATTGAGGCAGAAGAACGAAGCAATCCTCTTTGATATCGATGCCGACCGTACAAAATTCCGCAAACTGTTTCATGTTGTCGTTGCCGAGACAACCGGCTCCGTGCAGATAGATGAAAAGCGGCTTCTTTCCCTCTCCTTTGCATTCTTTCATTCTGAAAGGTATCTCGACGCCCGCGTCGACGTCGAAATAAGAAAACTTCTTGTATCCCGCGATATACGATCTTTTGCGCACGATCGTATTTGCGTCGTACTTTTCTCTGATCGACGCCGCTTTGTCCGCGATCTTTATCATCTCGGCATTTTCTGTTTCTATCGCCTTGAAGAAATCGGACTTGTCCATCACGCCGTATTCGTAAAACCTGTTTTTGTCGAAATAGACGAGATAGAGGACTTCGTTTTCGTCCAGTACGCCGGCATAGTACCATTTGAGTATCTTGTCTCCGCTCGAATAACGGGGATGTTCTTTGAAAAACTGCTCGAGAAGCAGGTCGTAGATCTTGCCCCTGTCCTTTTCTTCAAACGCAGCCACCGACAGGCGCCCATACTCTTTATACAGATATTCTTTAAAGATCTCTTTGTCTCTGACAGCAACGAAATATCTCATGTCATCTTCCTCCGCAACATTATATTATCTACACGGGCACGAAAATTCAGACTCTTTTCTTAATGTCCTCGAGTATGGTTATCATAGAGAGTGTGTCCAGTTTGCAATACTCCCACAGCGCCGCGCGCCTCTCCTCTCTCTCCTTTTCGCTCATCACGGGAAACATGAGATAGGTTGCCATAGCATCCGCGCCGTTGTGCACAGCCCCAACCTCGTAACCGTGCGCGCCATCGGGATCTACGCACCTGTATATAGTCTTGAGAGAGCGCGAGCCAAGCGAGTCGCCGTAATAGACGGTATCGCTTGCAAATACCGCGCCGATGTCGCGGACGTTGTTGCGAGCCGTCAGAAGTTTTGCACGCACGTCGGGAAACATCTGCGCGAGCTGACCCAGCACCTTGCACTCGAGAAATTTGCCGAACGCGAGGATGCACGAATTGGCGGGTATCTGCTCTGCAAGGCGCTTAGCGATCTCCTCTCTGCCGTCCTCTCCGTCGGGAGCGATATAGCCGTAATGCACGGGCGCGTCTCCCTCTTTTTCTATCACGTGCAGGGAATACTGGAATGCGACAGTCTCGAGCGGTCTGACCCCGCGATATCTCGGAATGCACGACTGAAGCGACTCGAAGTCGAGGAAGCAAAGCGGATACCACAGCCCCGACAAGAACTTCTGCAACTCCTTTTTGTTGACCGAGACCGCCTTTTCGTCATACAGCTTTATCAGGTTGGCAACTTTTGGTTTGAGCAGATGCGCGTTGGCTCTGAGATCGTCCATCGAGACGATGCCGTCCGCGTACAGTCTGTATCTGGTCGCAGAGTCCACGCCGTGCAAGGTAAAAAGCGACGGCTTGTCCAGCCACTTGCCGAAACAGTCGGCGAAATACTCACACCCGAACTGTCTCTCGCAGTTGGCGCAAAGCTCTGCGTCGGGGAAATCGCTTTTCTGCACGAAAGCGGCGAGTTCTTCGCAATTCTTCGCCACTTTGTCCGCATAGCGCGCGACGCGCCTTGTCAGATCTATCTTCCTGAGCAATGCGGATTCCTTGACGACTTTGCCGCGCGTATAGTTCTGATCTGTGACGACGAGAGAAATTTTGGAGACCTTGATCCCTTTGAGTTTTGCCACGTGCGCGAGATATGCAAGCTCTCTGATATAATTCTCGGAAGGAGCGGTAGCGCATTTTACCACATAAAAATTGACGCCGTCCTCAGCAGGTACCGCGACGTCGAAAGCGCAACTGAAATTCTTCGCGAGAAGCACGCCGTCGTAAACCGTCCTGCCCTCGGACAACAAAGAGTCCGTCTTTTTCGCAAGTTCGGTCAGCGCGACGTAATCGTCTGCACGACTGCCGACTTCTTCTCCTCCCGTGAAAAGCGAACGGGCGAGACGTGAGAGCTGTCTCGTCTCCTCTCTCCTCTGCCTTATCGTAAGACTGAGTTTTGCCGAATCGGGGCTGCTTGCCTCGTATCTCGCCGCACGGCGGCATCTCGTGTATTTTACGTATAACCTTTTGGTAACTATCCCTTTTATAGCCATAGATATATTATACCATACCGCGGCGGTTTTTTCAACGGCTGAGACGCTACGTATACTCGATCACGGTCATTTTTCGCCGCTTGTCGGTTTTTTTGCGTAATAACATTAGGCATATACACGCTGTGGCTTCCCGTCAAGATGACCGCATTGAAGGTCAAGCATACCCGCTTCGAGTAAACGATAATCGGGTACGATCGATACGGGCACGTAAATTTTACGTGCCCGTGTGGTTTTCTTCAATCTGCCTTACTCAATTTTCCGCTTCGGATCGTACTTGATAAGCACAGGTCTTTCGTATTTTTTTGTAAAAGCAGTGCGCGCGTCGGGGCTGTGAAGTATCAGATATCTCTGCCCGACGTAATCGTCGAATATCATTCCGTGCCCGCCGTCCGACGTATAAACAGCGCCCTCCTGCTCCCATCTGCCGTCTATCCTGTCTTCTGTCGCGCGCGCCGCCAGCTGCACGTATTTCCTGTCCGACGTCCTCGTCGACCACAGCATTTTCAACTGCCCGTTTTCTCTGAAGCAGAACGGACCGTCTGTGACCTTCTGCCTTGCGCGCGTCGGTCTGAATACGTTGTCGGACGCACGGAAAAGCAGCACGTCCGTCCCGTCCTCAACTCCGCTCATATCCTCTGTGAGTCTTACGGCGCGTATCTCGCCGTCGTCGCACTCGATATATTCTCTGCAATACACGCACCAGTATCTGCCGTCCTGCTCCGCAAGCGTACCGTCAAGACAGGAAAAGTCCTTAGGGGTCAGACGCACTCCGCCAACGTACTTTCCGTCAACGCTGTCGCACGAAAACATATATGTGCCGCGCTTGCCTCCCTCGGGCGACAGCGTGACGAGCAAACGGTATTTGTCTCCCGCAAAGTGAATTTCGGGCGCCCAGAAGTCGCGGTATACCGTGTCAAGCGCGCTTTTTTCGAGCACCGTGAACGGTCCTCTCCAGGTCGCGAGGTCGTACGACTTGTAGATCACGGTGCCGTAGCTGTCGTTGAAATTATAATGATAAATCGTCCCCGCCATAATATAACCGCCTTTTCCGTCCTTTATCACAAACGGGTCGCGCACCGTTATGTCATTAAACGTCAGACCTTCGCGATAGGGTATCGGCCATTCGAGCCGCCTGCCGCCCATATATTTTCTGAATTTTTTCAATAGCCCCATAAGTCATTCCCCTCTGTCTGTTATTTTCTCATACGCGCAAGAGTTTTGCAATAAAGTGTCGGCAATAAATGCGATTTTGTATAAAACTGACGCATTTTGCGGATAAAATTAATGCAACCGCGCGAAAAAATCGGGTATTGACCCACGTGCGCAACGCGCCTATAATATAATTGCAAACAAAAAGTCGGTCTTTGACCGCGGAGGTAAATTTTGAACAAGATAAATATCAACAAAGACTGGGAGTTTGAAAAAGAAGGCGTAAAAAGCGACGTCTCGCTGCCGCACACCTGGAACGGCATCGACGGACAGAACGGAGAAAACGGCTATTATCAGGGGAAATGCGTTTACCGCAAAACCTTAGGAAAAACGGACGGCATCTGCTATATCGAATTCAACGGCGTCAACAGCGTTGCCGAAGTCTTTATCAATGGTATCCCCGTAGGCACGCACAAAGGCGGCTACTCTATGTTCAGATTCAGAATAGACGAATACCTCGTCAAAGCAAAAAACCTGCTCGAGGTATACGTCGACAACACCATAGCGCCCGACGTATTCCCCACCTCCGCAGATTTCACGTTCTACGGCGGAATTTACCGTGACGTAAACCTGATATGCGTGGGAAAGACCCATTTTTCGCTTGACGACGGCAGTCGCGACGGTATTTCAGCCGTGCCGAGAAAAGAGGGAGACGTCTGGAAGCTGGATATAAAGGCTTCGGTCACAGGAGCCTGCGACGACTGCGTATGCGTTTACGAACTCAAAAACGCTGACGGCGAAACGGTCGCCAAAACTACCCGCCCGTCCGACAAGCCCGACGCATCGCTTACGATCGAAACCCCGCACCTGTGGAACGGAGTCAAAGACCCCTACCTGTACACGCTCGTCTGCTCCGTCGTCAGAAACGCAAAGACGGAGGACGAGAGGACGGTCAACGTCGGCTTCCGCGAGATCGTGTTCACAAGCGACAAGGGCTGTTTTCTCAACGGAGAGCATATCAAACTGAAGGGCGTGTCGCGTCATCAGGACAGAGAGAAGATAGGCAACGCGCTTACGCTCAAAGAACATGCCGAGGACATAGATCTGATACTCGAAGTCGGGGCAAACTCTGTCAGGCTGGCACACTATCAGCAGGCGGAAGAATTTTATACGCTCTGCGACGAAAAGGGTCTGCTCGTCTGGGCGGAAGTCCCCGTGATAACGATATACTCCAAAGCGCGTCAGCAGAATGCGGAAGAACAGCTGACCTCTCTTATAAAACAGAATATCAATCACCCCTGCATCTTCTGCTGGGGCATAGAAAACGAGATCACGCTGTCAGGCGAACGCAACAAAAAACTGATCGAAGGACTTCGCCGTCTCAACGACCTCGCGCATACTCTCGACCCGTCGCGCGTCACGACCTGCGCGCAGGTAGCTATGGCGAAGCCCGATTCTCAACTCAACAGACTGACCGACATACTCGGCTACAACCACTACTTCGGCTGGTACATGCAGACGGTCTATGCGCTCGACAAGTGGCTGGACGATTTTCACGCGTTGAATCCCGACGCGAAACTGTGCCTTTCCGAATACGGCGCCGAAGCCGTGATAGGCTATTACAGCGAAAACCCTGTGCAGGGAGACTACTCCGAAGGGTATCAGGCGATCTATCACGAACACTATATCGACGCTGTGAACGCTCGGGAATGGATGTGGGGATCGTACGTCTGGAACATGTTCGACTTCGGCTCTGCGGCGCGCAACGAAGGAGGCGTGCGCGGCAGGAACAACAAAGGATTGGTCACTATAGACAGAAAGATCAGAAAAGACGCGTTCTATCTGTACAAGGCGACCTGGAGCAACGAAAAATTTGTGCATATCACCGCAAAACGCTATCCTCAGCGTCTGGTCGGCACGGCTAAGATAAAGGTATACTCCAACCTGTCCGAAGTCACTTTAAAAACCGAGGGCTACGAAAAGACGCTGAAAGCGGACAGAGTTTTCGTATTCGACGACGTACCCGTCAAAGCGGGCGAGAACAAGATCGTAGCGACGGCTGGCAAATACTCTGACGAAATCTCCGTCAGCGGCACCGATGCTCTGCCCGCAAGCTACGCTTTAGGAGAAGGCGTGCCCACATTGGTGCGCAACTGGTTCGGGACTGACGGCTCGTTCAAAGAGGACTGCCTCTCCGTAAACGACCGCGTCGGCACCCTGCTCGACAACAAGGAAGCGCAGGGCATGCTCAGACTCGCCGCGGGCAATACGGTCAACAAATGGTACGTAAAACTCCTGCGCCCGTTCAAGGTCAAAACCCTGCTCCGAATCGCGGGAATAGATCCGCAGATGGCGGATATAATAAACGGATTTTTGCAGACGATAAAAAAATAAAGCCAAGGGGGAAAATCATATGACGGATACCGCCGCCGTGCGCCCGTTCGGAGTGCGCGACAAGATAGGATACGCGTTGGGCGACTTCGCCTGCAACCTGAGTTTCACGCTGCTGTCCACCTATATGATGCTGTACTATATGCAGTATATGCTGATCAAGGAGACGGACTGGGCGTGGATAATCATCGTAGGCAAGCTGTGGGACGCGATCAACGACCCGATCATCGGCGGTTTGACCGATCGCGTAAAAATAGGAAAAAGTAAATACAAGTCGTGGATTTCAATCGGCTCTATAGGTCTCGTCATATGTACGACGCTGGTATTTCTTCCGATACCTCAGGCAAGCTATGCGGTAAAAGTCCTGCTCTGTCTGCTTTCGTATATGGTTTGGTCTGTGTTCTACACTATGGTCAACGTGCCTTACGGCTCTCTGCACTCTGCGATAAGCGACGACCCCGTGCACCGCTCCTCGCTGTCTACGTTCAGAAGCGTGGGCGCGGGCGTGTCCATGCTGATAATAATGCTCCTTCCCTCTTTCGTCTACGACGAAAACGAAAATCTCAAGGGAGGAATGTTCGTCTGGCTCGCGCTCGGCTTTTCGGTAGTCGCCTTCTTTGCCCTCATCGGCGTCAACAAGCTGACCACCGAACGCGTCAACGTCGGTCAGCCGATAGAAAAGAAGAAGCAGAATTACTTCGAGGTCCTGCTCGCCTTCGC
Source organism: uncultured Christensenellaceae bacterium (assembly GCA_944381355.1). Taxonomy (GTDB): domain Bacteria; phylum Bacillota; class Clostridia; order Christensenellales; family UBA3700; genus Ornithoclostridium. The sequence continues at coordinate 6,987 of CALWKV010000007.1, forward strand.
AAAAAACAGACCTATATGGGCGCTTACGATCGCCTCGATGGTGCAGGCGATCTGCTTCGTGGGCGCAAACAGCATGAATCAGATAGTGTTCCAGTCCTACTTCCGCAATACGGATATACTCACCGTAGTCACGATAGCTTCTTATGTGCCGATGATAGTGGTTATGTTTATGCTGAGCAAACTGGTCGCGCGCTTCGGCAAACGCAACTGCGTTATAGTTTCATGCGCGATAAGCCTCGTCGGCGCGCTCGGCATGCTCGTATTCCCGTTTAAATACACCGAGGTCGGCGCGAGCGTGGACGTACTGTCTATTGTCATGTGGACGCTCTTTCTGATGATCGCAAATATCGGCAACGGCTTGTTCGGCGTCATCGTCTGGGCAATGGTCGTAGACTGTATAGATTATCAGAATATAAAGACGGGACAGCGCGATGAAGGCTCGATATACTCGCTGTATTCCTTCTTCCGCAAACTCGCGCAGGGCATAGGATCTTCGCTTGTCGCTCTGGTACTCGGCTGGCTCGGATATCAGAAAGAACTGGGCGCTTCTCAGCCTTTTGAAGTGGCGAGCGACATAAAAACCGGATACGTGCTGCTTCTGCTGATAGGTCTTGCGATAATGCTCGTGTCTATACTTGCAATCTACAATATAAAGAAATCCGACGAAGGTCGCATACACGACACCTTGTACAACAAAAAAGAAAACACGGCTCCCGCGCTCGAAGGAGACGGCGCGATCATTCCTCCGCAAGCAGAGGAAGCGACTTCTTCTCCCGTGGACAAAGAATAAGGAAACATCGATAAAACCGACACGAGCAAAGAAATTTTATCGCGCAATTATAACGGAACTCTTAAAGAGAAAAAGAAAAACATGACTGCCGACACACTCGCGGCGCCACTTCAATAAAACTCCCCTCGAGGGAGTTTTATGATTTATGTTGTATCACAGTAAAATCAGTCATTCCGTCGGGAAGTAATCTATCCCCGCTTTCTTTGCCTGTACCTGTTGCAGTCTTCTCGGCACGGCATAATATCTGCCGTCCTTTTTAAAAATCGCGCCCGTCTGTTTGAACCTGAACGCGACACCCGCTCTCTTGCATTGGCGTCTGAGATCGAGCACCCAGTCGTAATCGCACACTCTCGCGTTTTCGTCCGATTCGCCGCCCGCGATGACGACCTCCGTCCTCTCGTCCAGCCACGGCGAAAGATCCACCTTTTCAAGAAGCGGCTCGCAGCATACGAACCTGTGCTTTATCGGCGCGTTGACGAAAACGGGCATTCTCCTGTCCGCCTCGGCTTGATTTTCGACCGTACACCCTATGCTCACATTGTCCCAGCCGTCTCCCCAGTCGGGCGGCAGACATTGCCCTATCCTCGCTATGCGCTTGGTGATGAACATGAACTCGCAGTCAGACCTCTCGCGGATCATATCCCACGCCTGCGCTCTCCAGCCGTCGGCGTCCTCGATAAAAAAGTCGGACGTGAAACAAGTCGGAAAGCTCGTGCCGGACGGGTATTTATATTGTCCGTCTCTGCCGCGCTCGACGGGAAGGAAGAAATTTTTCGTCTTTCTTACCTTCGTGCTGTCGATGTCGTATTTGCCGTCCCGCCTGTAAACGTAGCAATGCAGGCACCCTGCGCTGTACTTGCGGCAACCGTGCCAGAGATTCCAGAATTGTTCCATACAGTCATTATACCTCTCTCCCCCTCCGTTTGCAACCCCCTGCGCAAACGTATCGCCGCACTCGACGCCGCTCTGATCGTTATTATAAAAAAACGTATAAAAAAACGCGGCGTTGCCGCCGCGTGATTTTCGTATAAAGAAAACTTATTCCTCTTCCTTGGGATTGTTGGTTATATAAGTCTCCTTGTCTGTGTCTGTCATGAATTTGGGGATCGTACCGTCCTCGGTCTTATCCGATTCTTCGTATCCTGCCGCGAACTTGCCCTCGAGAAGCACTACGTTGTTCTCCTCAAACACGAAGTCGCTGATATCGATGACCTTGGTGTAACCGTAAGTGCTGTCGATATACAGCAGCAGATCGCCGACAAAAGTGGGAGCAAGCCAGGTCGTATCGATATCTGCAGCCATCATATTGATCTCTACGGCTTTTTCATCCGTTACGACTCTCTTCATCAGTTTGTTGGAAATCACGTAGTAAATGGTGACTCCTTCATCCGCGATATCCGTTCTGATAACAGAAGGCGTACCGCTGAAAGTGACCGTGGTCTTGGTCTGCGTGCCGTCCTCTTTCATCTTGTAGATATAGGAAGTGGTGGAGCTTGCCACGAGCACGCCGTTGTCGAGACCGATGTGAGTGACCGAAGTCAGAGCGTCGATCGAGACTTTTACCTCTTTGGACGTATCGAAAGCGGGCGTTTCGCCGCTGAACTTGTATGCAAACGTGCCTGCGGTTTCGCTCGTGCCGTTCACGGTAGAGCTCTTGCTGTAATAAACCACGGTGCCGTCGCTCTCGTTGGCAGCCTTGACGAGCGTAAACGTGAATTGTTTGTCTTTTGAAGCGTCATTGCCGTCAGTGCCGTAAGTCTTGCTGTCGACGAGAAGAACAGGCTCTCCGCCGTCAGTAGCATAGACCTTGTTGCCGCTGAGCATAGAGTCGGAATCATAGCTCTGCGTATAGTATACGTAGTCGGCAATGCTCGACTGACCCTTCTTGTAGGTAGATGCGTGATTGAAAAGCACGTCGGTGACGTTTTCTGCGATCACGGTCGCGTCCTTGTCGACCTTTTCGTCGGTGTAACCGACCTTGTAAAGCGTACTCGACGTATAGTAAAGAAGCGCGTCGTCGGTAAACACGTATTCTACGCTTGAACCTTCGACCATCGTGATCTGCTGAGTCTCGGTGCCGTCGGTCTTAGTGCGGTAATACTCGAGGTAACTCACCTGCACCACGCCGTTGTTGTCGGTCTTGGTCGTCGGAGTGACGTAGTATATCCAGTCTCCGAACACGTAGATGCCGCCGCTGAGATAAGCGGTATAGAACATCTTGGGCACGACGACCGCCGTATTCTTGAGCGTGCCGTCCTCTGCGATCTCGCTCTTCATAATGCTGCCTTTTACGGAAGCCTTGCCGAAATAGTTGTCCTCAGGCTCTGTAATGTTGGCAGTATCGTCCTTGCCGTTGATATAATACAGATACTTGCCCTGCTGTACCGCGAGCGAGCCGTTGTTGACGACGTCCGCATTGCCGTCCGTGGTACCGACGGGACCCCATTTATAGCTCTGGCAACCTGCGAAAACGACGCCGATGACGAGCGCTACCGCAAGGATCAAAGCTATTTTTTTAATCTTTGTCATATCTAACTCCTGTAATGATTATTGACTGTCCTGCGCGCAGATCAAACGCCGTTTTTGAAAAAATCGGATAATTTAAAACCTCGCGCGTATAATTTATTATAGTATATATAAAAACAATATGCAATTATTTTGAGAAATTATTTTGACAAGCGGGGGCACCTTGTATGAAAAAATGCGCTTTCAACTCATCTTTTGCAGGCGGCGGCAGAGAAAAACAACATGATTTTTCCCTGCTCGACTCGCTGCTTTCTGTTATGACCGCGCGTAAATCGGCGGAAACGAACTGTGCGGGACACCGTACAGACGACTGCGCAGACGACGCAAAACAGGACTTCTGCGATACGGCTCCCGACTCGGACGAAGGTTTTGCAAAATGCGTTGAAAATGCAAAAAACCGCTCCGGCGGAAGCAAAAAAAAGACGAAAACCGCGCAAAACCTATATCCCGAAAAACATAATCTGTTGCAAAACGGCGAAAATCGCAAAAACAGAGACTGCGAAAACGGCGAAAACGTAAAAAATCGCAAAAACGGCATTTTTACAAACACGCCTGCCGACGCCGCGACGTCCGACGAAAAAAGAGGCGCGAAAAACGGCGAGGATTATTACTCCCCGCCGCCATGTTACCGCGTTTAACAATTCACATTCCGCCCGCCTCGTACTCCGCGAGAGACCGTTTGCTCCAGTCTATCGGCTTTACTCCGTGAGACTCGAGAAAGGCGTTGGCTTTTGAAAAATGTCTGCACTCGAGAAATCCCTGATAGAACGAAAGCGGACTGGGATGCACGCTCGTCAGCACGAGATGAGCGGGGTTTTTCACGAGTTTTCCTTTGGCTTTCGCATAGCCTCCCCATAACATGAACACCATCGGCGCGGGCGACTTGTCGAGAAGCTCTATCACCTCGTCGGTAAACCTTTCCCAGCCCTTTCCCGCGTGGCTCTGCGCCTCTCCCGCACGTACGGTCAGCACGCTGTTGAGAAGAAGCACGCCCTGCTTTGCCCAGCCCCGCAGATCGCCGTCGTCTGTCGGCGGTATCCCGAGGTCGTACTCGAGAGCCTTGTAGATGTTGACGAGAGAGGGCGGGCACTTGGTGCCACTGTTGACAGAAAAACACAGCCCGTTGGCTTGCCCTGCGCCGTGATAAGGATCCTGACCGAGTATCACGACTTTGACGTCCTCGTACGCCGTGTTCTCAAATGCCGCAAGCATCT
>CALWKV010000008.1 GCA_944381355.1 uncultured Christensenellaceae bacterium
ACTTCGATACTCCTCAGCCAGCTGTCTCCGCTGTCGATGAGCGTATATCTTATTATCCTCAACGTGCCTTTCTTCCTGTTCGGACTCAGAAAACTCGGCGGCCCGTTTATCGTATATTCGCTGTACACGGTCGCGGTATGTTCGCTTTTTTCTTACCTGTTCCAGAGTTCGTTCGGCATAGACTTTTCGGGCGGCTCCCCAATCGCGGGCAACGACCTGTTGCTCTGCTCGGTGTTCGGCGGCATAATCTCGGGCGTGGGAAGCGGTATCACGATACGCTTCGGCGGCGCGATCGACGGCGTAGAGGTCATGGCTGTCGTATTTGCGAAAAAGTTAGGCATGACGGTCGGCTCTTTCGTGATGAGTTACAACGTTATCCTCTATATCGTCGCAGGCATAGTCACAAAAGGCTGGGTCGCTCCGCTGTACTCGATAGTCGCGTATACCGTGGGTCTTAAAGCGGTAGACTTCATCATCGACGGCTTCGACAAAGCCAAGTCCGCTTTCATAATCACAGACCGCCATGACGAGGTCGCGGACGCTCTGACCGAGGAATTCGGCAGAGGCGTGACGACGATAGACGCGACGGGACATTTTTCGCAGGCAAAAAAGACTGTGCTGTATTGCGTGGTCAACCGCTTTGAAGTGGGAAAACTGAAGGCGATCGTGACCAATATTGACGACAGCGCATTCCTCGTCATCAACGACGTGACCGACACTCTGGGAAGCAGCCTGAAATACGAGAGATTTATCAGAAGAAGCATCAAACGCTCCGGGCTTTTCGGCGGCAAAAAAGAGGAGAAGCCGTCCGCATCGTCAGACCCGTCTCCCGAGGTTTCGTCTCCCGTCAACGGCGAGACCGTCTCTCTCCCCGAAAACGCGGATACGGGCGCGGCGCAAGCGGCGGCAGAAAAAGTCTCTCCCGCTTCCGTTCTCTCCGAAAACTTAAACGCCATAAGCAATGCAGACGAAGCGGGGAAAAAGGATTAAACCTTAAAAACGCGATACTTGTCGCGAATTTATGCGTAAAACTTGTTTACAAAAAAGTGCGAAGCGGATTTTCCGCTTCGCGTTTTGTCGTTTTTTGCAACAATTAAATCGACCGTCAGTATCCTCTTATTTCTTTCAGCATCTGCTTTGATCTCTCATGCCCCTGGTCCGCCGCCTTCGTAAACCAGTATACCGCTTTTGCATTATCGCGGGCAACTCCGTAGCCGTTCTTATAGCAAACACCCAGATTGAACTGAGCACTGGCGCGACCTCGCTCCGCCGCTTTCGTATACCAGTATACGGCTTTGGCATAATCACGGGCAACTCCTTCTCCTTTCTTGTAGCAATTACCCAAATTGTTCTGAGCGCTGACGTTCCCTTGCTCTGCCGCCTTAGTAAACCAATATACGGCTTTTGCGTAGTCCTGCGTCACTCCCATGCCGAAGTAATAGCTATTGCCGAGGTTGTGCTGAGCGGTAATGTTCCCTCTTTTTGCCAGTTCGTTAAATATCCGAAATGCCGCGTTGTAGTTTTTTGCGTCAAGGTACGCTTTTGCCTGCGCCAACAACCTTTCTTCTTCTGTCATACTATTCTCCTCTCAATGTTTTTGGCGATCACGCTGCCTTTCTTATATTATAACTCTTAGCCATTGCCGTGTCAATAACTTTTCGTTAAATTTGTCGGCTTTGAAAATTGTCCTGCTTTTTCTTTTTGTATGTTCTTAAACCCTGTTCCACAGCCTTTGTAAACCAGTAGAAGGCTTTTGCATAATCCTGCGCCGCGCCGTCGCCGCGGTAATAACACGTACCCAGATCGTCTTGCGCCGCGGCAAGCCCCTGTTCCGCCGCCTTGGCAAACCAGTATACCGCCTTGGCGTAATCCTGCGTCACGCTGTAGCCGTTGTAAAAGCAAATTCCCAGCTTTTCTTGCGCCGCGGCATGACCCTGTTCCGCGGCTTTTGTAAACCAATAGACGGCTCTTGCGTAATTCTGTACCGCGCTACGACTGCCATAGTAGCTTCTGCCGAGACCGTATTGACCCTCGGCATTGCCCTGCATTGCAGATTTTTCAAACCAGAATGTCGCTTTTCCCGTGTCTTTTTCGGTACCCGTTGCGGTATAATAGCAATCACCCAGCCTTGCCTCGGCGATTGCGTTGCCCCTGTTCGCCAGCCTCTGCCATATTGAGAATGCCTTGGCGTACTCTTTGGCAAGATTGTGTCTCTCCGCCATTTGCAAAAGCGTTTCGTCGTCGGTCATCTTTACCCCTTAGAGCAACCTTTATGCCCTTTTTTTTCTTTTCTGCCGAGCGTAAGCTATCGGTTTGCCGTCAGGCGATTTTCGTCTGTATACCGCAGAGATTTTCTTGCGGCGCACCGCTCTGACGGTTTTCAACCGATATTACGTCTCGTAATGCTTTTTCTCAACGCCACCCCAGCTTTTGTCTTGCCGGGTAATATCCCTGTTCTGCCGATTTTTGGTACAAACTCAGCGCCTTTTGCTTATCCTGCATTACGCCCGTACCAGTCTCGTAGCAATTCCCGAGGAAGAACTGCGCGATCGAGTGTCCTTGCTCTGCCGATTGCGTATACCAGAATACTGCCGTCTGCGGATCTTTCTCTACGCCCTGACCTTTATCGTAAAAATAGCCGATACGGAATTGCGCGTCGGCATGTCTCTGCTCTGCCGCCTTTGTATACCAGTACAAGGCTGTCTGATAGTCCTGCCCGACGCCGTTGCCCTGATCGTAACAGAACCCCAGACGGGTCTGTGCCTCTGCGTAGTCCTGCAATGCCGATTTTTCAAACCAGAATACCGCCAAGGAATAATCTATCCCGACGCCAAGCGCGAAATAATAACAAACGCCCAGTCTTTCTTGTGCGATCGCGTTGCCGGCGTTCGCCAAGGGCTGAAGGATCCCGACCGCATTTTGATAATCTTCGATCTCCATGTATCTGAGCGCCTGTTGCAACAACTTTTCGTCTTCCATATCTTCTCCTTTTAGCAGATGTCCGCCACCTTGATAACGTCTTATATTTTAAACGGTTTTTCCGCCTCTGTCAATATCATAATGAGCAAGCGCCGTCGCCGACGATACGTACCGCGGTCTCCCGCACTCTATGACCCTCGAAGTCAAATTACCTCTCCCTTGTTTTTGTCGTCTTTCGTCTCGTCCTCTCCGTCCTTGTTCCCACCGTCCGACTTCTTGCGCGAAAAATTCAACGTCTTGTTTATCACCGCTTCGAGACGGCAGACAAACAGCAGAACGGGCGCGACGATCGCGCAAAAACTCGGTATCAGACAGCCGACCGTAGGGCAATATCTTTCGGGTCGGGCAATGCCCGCGCCGGACACTCTCGCCAATCTGTGCAAACTTCTCGACGTCGATGCCAATCATATCCTCTGCCTCGACTGAAGTCTTGCCTCGTCTCTGACGTCGGGGTTTCAACGTCGCCGCTTCTCTTTAAACCCGTTGTAGTACGAAAAAGCCACCCGCATTGCGAGTGGCTGTCTCTTTGTATCGGGATCAGACCGTCTTATTCTTCGGCGCCGTCTCCGCCCTCGGGCTTGTCGTCCTTTTTAGCGGGAGCTTTTCTCGGCTTCCTTGCGACAGGTTTTTTTGCCGCTGGCTTTTCTTCGACGGGTTTTTCGTCAGAGGACTTTCCTTCCTCGGATTTTTCTGCGACGGAAGTCTCCTCATTTTCTGCGACGTCTTCGCTCTTTACCTCGCCGCTTTCCTGCGCTTTTACCGTCTTTTCGCTCGCGCTCTCGACAAACTCGCTCGCGCTCATCGCCTTGGCTTCTGCCTGCTCGCGCTTGGGCTCGTAGTCGTAGCGGTAGGTCTGATGCTTTGCCTGTCTCTCGTCGATGGCTTTGATGACTTCTTCTGCGCTCTTGCCGTCGAACAGCATTTCTACTTCGTCGGTATAAATGGTATTTTTGGCAAAGAGCACCTTGACCATGTTGTCCATCACGCTTCTGTGCTCCTTGATCAGCGTGAGCGCGCGGTCGTAGCTCTCGTCGAGTATGCGCTTGACTTCGCTGTCTATGATGCCGCCCAGCCTCTCGCTGTAAGAATGGGTCGTGCCGTAATCTCTGCCGAGGAACACTTCTTTGTTGCCGCCGAGGAACATATTGCCCAGCTGTTCGGACATACCCCACTCTGTAACCATCTTGCGTGCGATACCGCTCGCGCGCTCTATGTCGTTGCTCGCGCCCGTAGAGATGTCGTGAATGACGATCTGCTCCGCCGCTCTGCCGCCCAGCATCATCACGATGTTGTCGAGAAGTTTGTTCTTGGTCACGTGACTGTCGTCGCTGTCGGGACGGGTGAGCGTATAGCCAGCCGCCATGCCTCTCGGGATGATGCTGACTTCCTGCACCTCGTCGCATCCGGGCAGAAGTCTTGCGATTATCGCGTGACCTGCCTCGTGGTATGCGGTGATCCTCTTGTCGCTGTCGGTGACGACGCGGCTCTTTTTCTGCGGACCCGCGATGACCTTGTTGATACCTTCTAAGATATCTTCCATCACGATGACCTTTCTGCCCGCCCTTGCCGCGAGTATAGCCGCTTCGTTGAGCAGGTTGGCGATGTCTGCGCCGCTGAAGCCGCTCGTCATACGCGCAAGTATCTTGAACGACACGTCGGGAGCGAGAGGTTTGTTGCGGCTGTGCACCTTGAATATTTCCTCTCTGCCCTTGACGTCGGGGATGTTGACGTATATCTGACGGTCGAATCTGCCCGGTCTCAGAAGCGCGGGGTCGAGGATATCCGCGCGGTTGGTCGCCGCCATGATTATGATGCCGTCGTTCTTCTCAAAACCGTCCATCTGTACGAGGAGCTGGTTGAGGGTCTGCTCGCGCTCGTCGTGTCCGCCGCCGAGACCTGCGCCTCTCTGACGTCCGACTGCGTCTATTTCGTCGATGAACACTATACACGGCATGTTGCGCTTCGCCTGATCGAAAAGGTCTCTGACTCTCGCCGCGCCCGTACCTACGAACATTTCGACAAAGTCTGATCCGCTTATCGAGAAGAAGGGCACGTTGCTCTCTCCCGCGACCGCCTTTGCAAACAGGGTTTTACCTGTTCCCGGAGGACCGACAAGGAGCACGCCCTTGGGAATACGCGCGCCAAGCTCGCTGAACTTCTGCGGATTCTTGAGAAAATCGACGATCTCTTTGAGTTCTTCTTTTTCCTCCTCAGCGCCCGCCACGTCCGAGAATTTGACGTTGGTACTCATCGTCATTCTCGCCTTGGTCTTGCCGAAGTTCATCGCCTGCTTATTAGCTCCCGCGTTCTGTCTGATGATGAAGAATACCGTGCCGCCGAGCAGCAGAAGCATTATCAGCGGGAACACGATGGACGTCCAGCTCACGCCCGTCTCGTAATGCAGAGTAAGTTCGGGCACCGTAAAGCCCTCTTTGTCTCTCAGATCGTCGAAAAGCTGAAGTATCGCGGTATAACCGCCCGTCTCTACATGGTAATCCGCGGTTTTCGCGGGATCTTTCTTAAACGTGTCATAAGCGGTCGTCGAATTCTTTTTGAGAATATAAGCGTCGCTTCCGTTGACGACGTAAACTGCCTGTATTTCACCGTTTTCGAGCATCGTGACAAAAGACTCCCCGCTGCCGTCGTACGCAAGTTCTGCAGGCTTTCTGCCCGAGCCGAGCATGAACCATATCAGCACGATAACAGCGATAAGCGCGACGATGACGATCAACGTTCTTATTATTCCGGCTTTTTTACTCATTTTACCTCCGAATAATTGCGGCAGACCGCGGTATCTTCCGCGGTCGGTTATATAAATAATATATTAAATCCCGCCAATAGTCAACCACTATCCGGCATCCGTCTTGTAATCATATTGTAAAATGGAGATTAAAAGAACGTTAATATCCTACCGAAAGCAGAAGCTCCGAAACATCCGAAGCAAGCGAACGCACAAACTCCGCATCGGTGGTTTTAAGCTGAAAAAGCATATCCCCGTCCCTCTCTCCGACGATTGCCATTATGCCGATATCGCCCAGTCTGCCCGCGTTTTTTCTGAACGCGCCCGCAGGTCTCAAGCCGTTTTCCGATATCTTGATCGTGCCTACGTCCTCCAGCGCGCCCATTGTGGCATCTATTGCGACGATCGTGTCGCCGCGATGGTATGTCTCGAGCATTTTTCGATACCCGTGTAGGTTAAGAGCGGTTATCGGTCGGCGCGTCGTGCCGTATACGTATGCGTGCACGCCCCTTGCCCTCAACATATCGCCGACGAGCGGACCGAGGCTGTCTCCCACTATTCTCGGTGTGCCTATGCAGACGAACACCACTTTTTTCTCTCTCTTTTTTTCAACGACGTTTTTCATACGTATCGAGTATTGCCTTTATCTTCGACTTTTATTCTGTATTTTCACATCGCTTTCCGACTCTTTTACCGTCTTATCCCGTCATCGCAAACGGGCGACGTTCCCTCCCTGCCGAGTAATATCTTGCGCATTATTCCTTTATTCCCGCCTTCAGAGAGCAAGATATGCTGATATATAATATTGATATATCGCGCGACAAAGTCTTAAGCGCTCAGATTTTTATCAACTTTACTTATATTTTACGATAATTTACCGTTATTATACTTTTTATTTAGTTTTAAGCCTTGACATTGGCAAAAATCTTTGATAAAGTATTATTAGAGCCGAGGGTTATATCTTTCGGTAATACTTGCGATGAAAAATACCGCGCTTCGCATAGTATAATATAAAGCGGTTTCGTTTATAAATAACGGAGGGAGTAAAATAATGTTACTTTGTTTCAGTTTATCCGAGCTGCCCGAGCTTCCGGTATCCTATCTCACGATCGTCGTGCTTGCACTTGCTCTGCTCGGCTTTATCGCGGGACTTTTCAAGGGATTCGGATCTGAACTTCTCGGCATTATAAAAATGGCGGGCGTCATCTTCGGTTCGGCTTTTGCCACGACTTATCTTCTGCCGATAGCACAGGAAAAAATCACCTTCCTTGCAAATCTCGAAGGAGATATACAAAAAGCGATCATTTACGGAGTATCCTTCATTTTGATATGGATAGTGCTCGCAATCGTTATCGGTCTCATCAAGAGAATGTTTTTGCGTCCCGTTCCGAGCGGCACGAGCAGATTTTTCGGCGGTATCCTGGGGCTTGTCAAATTCGCTTTCGTAGGACTTGTTCTGGTTTATATCGTCACCCTTATAGCCAACGAGATCGACGAGGTCGCGTTCTTTATTGAGAATGCCAAGAGCGAACCCATCGGTACTTTCATCGTGGAAAGCAACCCGATAATGAAAGTTGTTGAACTCGTTCAGAGCCTTATCAAGTAAAAACAAATTCGATACGACAAACAAAGAAAACGGCGCAAGCCGTTTTTTTTGTTGCACAAAACCCTACGACCATATTTTCAACAACCTCTCTACTCTTTTCTCCATGCCTTGCCTGTGCGGTACAGCCGCCCTTCCCAAGTGATGACGGCAGAAGCTGTGCGGATATACCGCCTTTCACGCTTTGTCCGCGACTTCCCGCGCGGCAGAAAAAGGATTGCGAATGATACCGCTTATTGCCTTGCTGTGCAAGAATCCGATAAAGGAAAAAGCGTCCTCGGCGCCGTATATGCGCGATACGACCGCGTCGGAAACGGTAAAAAAGTACGCGTTTATTCTTTGCAGATCCTTGCAAATATTTATATTACGCGTCTACCCTTTTTTGCGCGTATACCGACAATGTCTCCGCGGCGTTGCCGCGCTTCGCGCCCTGAAAAAACCGCCGCACCGCAGATTGCGGTGCGGCGGAATTGTTAAGTCGTCCGATCGACGTTTTTCGTTCAGAAAGATTTCATATAAACTTTAACGTCGGGCATATCGCTAAGACACTCAAATGCGCTTGCTCCGTAAGTCATGTCCTCCTCTATGACGACGTTCCCCGACACGAACATATAAGAATATCCGTCTGCCCCGCCTTGAGAACAGATCTGATCTGCAAATGCGTCCGCATCTTCTGCGCTTTCAAACTCGCTGACGATCATACCGTAATAAGCTATATCGTAAAGATCGGGATCTGCGATTATTTCGATTTTGTACTGCGCCGTCGCGCCGTCGTAATTGACACCTGCGGCGTCAACGTATAAAGAATTATAGCCCCTGTTCTCAAATCCGCTCGTTGCCGTCTGCAAGCCCTCAAGCCCGAGACTTTCGACGAACTCTCCTTTGTCCGCTGTCGGGGTCTCCCCTTTTGCCGTCGAGACCGCCCACGGCGTACCTTCCAGCACGAATCTGCCGTCCGCCTCTACGCAAAGCAGGCTGACCGCTTGCTGCGAGGCAATCTCTGCATCGGCGTCCTGTGCGTAAGCTCTGACGAAAAGCGCCTCTTTGCCGATCCCGACAAACCCTTCTTTATAATCGGATACCGACAGCGCAACGCTTCCCGCGATCTCCGAATAACTTCTGACTTCCGCTCTCTCTCCCGCTTCGCGCAGTCTGTCAAGATAGGTCTCTACGCCCGCATAACCGTTCTGCGCCCACTGCTGCGCCCTGATCTCAAATACGTCGTAAAGCGTTGTTCCGTCACCCGCGATAAGGTCTTTGAATTCGCCGTCGGCAAACCCTATCAGCGTCGCACCTTTTTGCAGAACGTATTCGTAGTTGCAATTGTCGGACGCGATATACGCAGTCAGCTCGTCGCTTGCGGTCTGCTCGTCCGTCTCCGTTCTTACTGCTATGTCGTCGCCGATATATATTTCGACGGTCTGTCCGTTTACGCCGTATTGCAACAGTATGCGCTCGTCCCTGTTGCTCTCTATCAGAGGCAGGACGCCCTTATCTTCGGCATATCTGTCGAGGAGAGAATCGTCTCTCTCGCCCTTGGCGACGCTGACCGCCCACGGCGTGCCGACTATGAACACGTCGCCTTCCTTGACGAAAGTCAAACCATAAAACGCGGCTGTTTCCTCTACTATTCTATCCGCGTCCGCGTTGTCGGTAGTGAAAACCGCCACGTCTTCCGCCGCGTCGTATTTCTGACCGAAAGCGTACTCGTTGAGCGACAGACCGAACACGTTGTTGTACGTGCTTCCGACGATATTGAAGTTGTCAAAAGCCGCCGCGATATTCTGATAGTACGCGTTGATCTCAAATGCCGAAGTGTCTTTTTCCTCAACGTAATGATAAGGCTGTACGTCATTGCCGAGCGCTTCTGCGATATCCTGCTCGGTCTCGGCTACGATCAGCAGATTGCCGTCCGTTACGCGATAGTGGCTGCCGCCTGCGTTTTGTTCGTACGCCTCTGCCGCCGCATCGATCTGGCTCTCGTCCTGCAATACGTATACGTTAACACGAGCAACGTCGTTGTAAAATTCAAATCTTTCGAGCGTTATCGTGCCGAATACGCTTTCGGCAGAGCCGTGATTGTTCATAAAATAATATCTCGACCTGAGATCTTCTGTCAGATCGTAAAACTTCTGCCCGAAAAAGTCGTTTCTCGCCGCTTGGCTGCTGCCGTACGCCGCCACCTCGACGATCCATTGCGTTCCCGCAACGATGACGTTGCCGTTTCTTAAAACCGTCTCTGCCTGCCCGCTTATGGAATTTTCGGTTTCCTCTGCGATATCTTCAGCTGCAAAACACATTATCGTGATCTGGTCGTGCAATAAGTCGCTGTCGTGATAGTCGCCGACAAGCACCCACTCCGCATTGACAGAAGCTGCGATCTCATCGGGATAAAATACGGGGGTAATACGGTATTTCTGCAAATTGCTTATGTAATACTCGGGCTGATCGGTCGAGAATTGCTGTTCTCCGCCCGTTTCGCCGTCGGTATCGCCGCCCGTTTCGCCGCCTGTTCCTGCGTCAACGTTCGGAGCGTCGTTGTTGCACGCAACGAGAGCTACTGACATCAACAGTAATAGCAATGCCAGAAAAACGTTCTTGATTTTTTTCATTTCTGCCTCCCTCTGAAAACCGAACTTTTTACATCGAAAAGTTTTATAACTGTATTATATACAGAATGAAACTCGTTGTCAATATTTAAAGTACCCACTGCCCCAACAGACGTAAAAAGCTGAGCGCCGCCTGTCCCGCGATGCCGAAAAAACCGCCTGCGGCGATAAGCAGGGAGTCCGCCGTTTCGAGCGCGATGAAAACGAGAGAGGACAAGAAACCGCAAAGAGAATTGACTGCGAAAAAATAAAATGCCGCCTTCTTTTTGACGCCCGACACGTACAGCGTGAGCAAAGCGAGCGAAAATCCTACGAAGTAACAGGCGGTGTACTCGTATATCTGCATATACGATTATATGCGTCTTACTTCGCGGCAATGCCCGCATTTATACCGAAGGCATACGGCAACGGCGCTCCGCAGCCTCTCTCGCACGCATACGCTCTGTTATATCTTCTCTGCCAGCCTTTATGCGGCTAAGATCTCGTTTCTTCGTCCGTTTTGCGCGCGGCGCGCACAATATTTTTTTTCTTTTTTGTTCATTTATCCGCGCGACTATGATATACTAAAAATATGTCTGAGAAAACGGCAAAGTGGCTGAGGCTGGACAACAGCGCGAAAATATTCCCGATGATGGCGGACAAGCAAAATCAGAACTTGTTCAATATCTTCGTGCGCCTCAACGAAAAGGTTGACAAAGAGCTGCTCGGACGCGCGCTCGAAATCACCATAAAACGCTTCCCGTCGATGAACGTCATGCTAAAGCGCGGCGTATTCTGGTTTTACTTCGAACAGCACGGCGGCAAACCGAGAGTCTACGACGCCGATCCGATAGTCATGAAGAAGATCTCCTCGTCCAACTGCGGCGGTTTCTGCTTCAGGATAAGCTGCTTTGAAAACGTGATCTTTGCGGATTTCTTCCACGCTGTGACGGACGGCACGGGAGCGGCGGAATTCGTCAAAAGC
The DNA here is from genome assembly GCA_944381355.1 of uncultured Christensenellaceae bacterium. Taxonomy (GTDB): domain Bacteria; phylum Bacillota; class Clostridia; order Christensenellales; family UBA3700; genus Ornithoclostridium. Next base: position 10,896 of record CALWKV010000008.1, read on the forward strand.
CTGCTCTTTTCCTACTTTACACTCAAGGGTTACCCGGTAGACGGAGAACAGAAAGTGCTGACGGTCGGCTCTCCCGTAAACCCGCGCGAGTACGAGGACAGTTTTCTGACCAATTACAAGAAAAAGAAGATAAAAGATCTGACTATCAGCTCGCTGAAAGGCAAGAAGTCTTACAGGATATCGGGCATACGTTTCGACAATGCGGGCAAGGGTGTGATCAACATGTACACTCCCGCCAAAAAGTTCGTCTCGCTCTGCCGCGAACACGGCTGCACCGTAACCGAAATGATAGGCGCTCTTTTCATTCTCAGCGTATATGATACAAAAATCAAACCTTTCAATCTGCCTCCGCAGGACATACAGCTTTTTGTACCGATAAACCTGAGAAAAATCTTTTCTTCGGTCACTTTGAGAAACTTCTCTCTTTTCTCGCGCATAGGCGTAACGACCAGCGACGGGATGACGCTCGGGTCTCTGACCTCTGTCATACACGACTGCCTCGCCAGAGACACGAAAAAAGAAGTGCTTTCCGACAAGATATCCACTACCGTATATGCCGAAAAATTCTTGCCGATGCGCATGCTCCCGCTCTTTCTCAAGCGGCTGATATTCAAGATATCCAACCTCTTTTTCGGCAAAAACAAAAAGACGGCGACTTTCTCGAGCGTAGGCGTGGTATCTCTGCCCGACAGCTTCAGACCGTATATCAAGGATATGGGATTCGGCATAACCGCCAACAACGCCTGCCCCGTCACGATCACGGCGGCGACCGTTTACGACACGATGTGTATCAACTTTACGCGTACGATAACCGACACGGAGATAGAAAAACGCTTCGCGCGCTATCTGACCGATTTCGGCATAGAACTCAAAGTGACTTCGAATTTCTGGGAGGTGGACGAAGATGCGTTGCAAATTCTGTAACGTGGAAGTGGACTGCAAAACGCATATATGTCCGCTCTGCCACGAACTGGTGACGCCCGACGAGGGCGAGACCCTGTCCCCCGCTTTCCCTCCCAAAACGGCAAAGGCGGAGAAAAAACGTCATACGCATTTTACCGCAACCAACATATATCTTGCCGCCAGCTTTATCGTGTTCATCGTATGCCTTGCAGTCAACCTCGGACTAAGGCAGAATACCAACTGGTTCCTCATGGTCGGCGCGGTGCTTCTGTACGGCTTTCTGACGATGAGAAATACGGTGATGAGCAACAACAGCGCCTGGATCAAGGCATTCTGGCAGATCGTGATGATATCGCTGATACTGTGGCTCGCGCAGGTCGTGTTCGACGACGTGATGACCGACACTTACTGGCTGCTCGACCTCGCTCTGCCGATAGTCATAATGATGTCCGTGCTGACGCTGGGCGTCATATCGTGCGTGCTCGTCAAGAGGAACAAGGCTTTGCTTTACGATACCCTGTTCCTGTCGCTGATCGGCTTCGTGCCGATGATATTCTTTGCTTTCGGACTTGTGCACATGGTTCTGTTCAGCGCGATATGCGCCGGTTTCTGTGCCGCAGTCATTGTCTGCGTTATAATTTTCGCGCGCAAAGAGATACTCGAAGAAATGGAGCGCCGCCTGCATTGGTGACGCATTCATAAACTACTCTCACAAAAGGAGATTTATATTATGCATTACATAGGTGTGGACGTTGGAGGAATGAGCATCAAAGGCGGTCTCGTCACCAAAAACGGTAAAATCGTCGCCAGATTTACCCTGCCGACAAACGTCTATGACAAAAATTACAGCATCAGCGAAGACATTCGCAAAGTCATAGAGGGTACGATGCAGGCGGGCGAAGTCACCATTGCCGATATCGAAGGCATCGGCATCGGACAGCCGGGCGCGATCGACTCGGTGCGCGGCGTAATCCGTTACAGCAACAACATCGCGCTCGAGAACGTTCCCGTCGTGGACGAACTCAAAAAGTATTTCGACGTGCCTATCAAGATAAACAACGACGCCAACTGCGCCGCTCTCGGCGAACAGGTTTTCGGCGCAGGCAAAGGCTATAACGACGTCGTGTTCGTTACCCTCGGCACGGGCGTAGGCGGCGGATTCATCATCAACGGCAAGCTGTTCGAAGGCAGAGAGTGCGCGGGCGCAGAACCGGGACACATGGTCATAGTAACAGACGGCGAAAAGTGCAACTGCGGCAGAAAAGGTTGCTGGGAAGCGTACGCGTCGGTCAGCGCGCTTATCCGTCAGACAAAAGCGGCAATGGAGACAGACCCGTCCTCTCTCATGCACGAAGAAGCGGCAAAAGAAGGCAAGGTCAGCGGTCTTACCTCATTCCTCGCGGCAAAACGCGGAGACAAGACGGCTCAGAAAGTTGTCGATACATATATCAAATATATAGGCGAAGGTCTTGTCAATCTCGCCAACATCTTCCGTCCCGACGTGATACTTCTCGGCGGCGCTATCTCAAAGGAGAGAGAACGCCTGACCGTACCGCTTCAGAAGATGATGGACGAACAGTCCTTCGGCGCAAAGTTCAATCCGCGCGTAGAAGTAAAGATCGCTTCTCTGAAGAACGACGCAGGCATACTCGGCGCGGCGGCTCTGCTGTTGCAGTAACGAAAATAAAAAGGTCTGAAAAAGAAAAGGTCTCTCACCCGAGAGACCTTCGTTTTTTCTGTAGCGGTTATTATTCTTGCGCCTTGTCGTCTGTCTGCGCTTCTCCGTCCGTCACGGCTTCGCTTCCCGCCCTCGCTTCGTCGTCTGTATTCTTCCCGCCGTCTTGCGCTCTTTCCCTCAACGCTTTCGCCTCGTCTCTTATCAGCTTTTCAAAGTATATCTCGGACGGCACGATCGCCGCGATTATGCCTGTCACGTATACGACGGCAAGTATAGCAATCTGCGCCGCCGCTCCGAACGCCGCGCCTATCACCGCGCCGAAAGCGTTGCCGTAATCGACAACGTTCACGCCCGTTTCTGTCACCTCGATTTTTGCGTTGAGATGTTCTTTGTTGAGCACGTAATAAGCTATCTTCTCGCCTTTATATTCGATACTGTACGCCTTTATCGTGACGGTAACGACGTTGCCTTCGACCTCGACGTACCTGTAATTCGCGAAGTCGGACTCGTCGTACTCTCCCGACTCGGATACGAAGTCTGCGGTGACCCTGAATTCCGTTTTCCCGCTGACGGTCATGTTGACGGTTATCTCGTACTTGTCCGAGAGCCCGCTGCTTGAGAGAAAATCTATCGCGTCTTCGATGTTGTCGTAAGTCGCGACCACGTTGGCGTTTTTCGCGGTATACATTGCAAGCTGATAACCGACTATACCGGACAGCAGGCATATCGCGGTAAAAACCCCCACTACCGTGGTTGTCGCGATTATCGGAGTCCTTCCCCTCTTTATCATATCCCTGCCGTAGACGTCGGGGCGCACGAATATCAGCACCTTGTCCACGACGAAAGCCGCCGCAATGATGACGGGGATAGAAATAAACGCTATCGCGGCATTGACTTTTATCAGACACAGCGCGACGATGCTGAGCACTACTGCCGCCGTCGCGACAAGCGCTCTCTTTTTTGCGGTATACGACAATATCCTTTTTTTATCGAGAATTTCTGCCTGTTGTCCCGTCATACGTATCCCCTCTGATTTTCTTATAAATATAATATCATAAAGTGAGCTGTCTAGCAATATCAGACAAGCCCTTTTATGATTTTTTTACCTTTTGACCGTAAGCCGTATTTCATACCCTCATTTTATGTATACGATATCCTGAACCGAGCTTTTACCCGATATCCTTCATATTTATTTCTTTATTATCGTTTATATTGTTTAACCTACACGGATATGTGATTTTTTGCAATATAAAAGGCGCTCTGCGTTGTGCGGAGCGCCTGATATTTTGTTTTATCCGAAAATATTATTCTCCGTCTTCCGGAGTTTCCTCTTTCTCGGCGGGAGCGGCTTCTGCGGCTTCTGCCTCGGTTGCTGTCTCTGCGGGAGCTTCCGTCACCTCTCCGTCGTCGTGCGGAACGACCGTGAACGCAGACACCTTGCTGGTCGCGTCTTTCATGCGCATGATCTTGACGCCCTGCGTATTTCTGCCCATCTTGGAGACGTCGCCCGCCTTGACGCGTATCGTGATGCCGTTGTCTGCGATGATGATAAGGTCGTCCTTTTCGGGGTCAACCAGCTTGAGGTTGACGACGTTGCCCGTCTTGTCGTTGAGCACGCCGACCTTGACTCCCTTGCCCGCTCTGCCCTGCAAAGTGTATTCGGAGAGATCGGTGCGCTTGCCGTAACCGTTCTCGGTGATCGTCAGTGCGTCGCAGCCCTCTTTGATGATCGTCATGTCGACGACTCTTTCGCCCTCGTCCATTCTGATAGACTTGACGCCCTGGCTCGTTCTGCCCGTCGGGCGCACGTCCTCCTCTCTGAATCTGATGCACTTGCCGCCGCTGGACGCCATGAGTATCTCGTCGTTGCCGCTCGTCAGCTGTACGCTGATGAGTTCGTCCTCTCCTATGAGCGATATCGCTATCTTGCCGTTGGTCTGTATGCGTTCAAACTCCTCGAGCGCCGTCTTCTTGATGAGACCTTCTTTGGTCGCCATCACGAGGTAACCCTCTTTCAGATCGCGCGGCACGGATACGTATGCGTTGACTTCTTCGCCGTCTCCGAGGTTGAGCAGGTTGACGATCGCTCTGCCCTTGCTGTTCTTGCCCGTCTCGGGGATCTGGTAGCCCTTGCAGCGGTATACCTTGCCCTTGTTGGTAAAGAACATAAGGAAGTCGTGCGTATTGGTCGCAATGACGTTTTCTACGAAATCTTCCTCTTTGGTCTTGTGTGCGGTGACGCCTATGCCGCCGCGCTTCTGCACGCGGTATTCGTCCACGCCCATGCGCTTGATGTAGCCGTCGTGGGTGACGGATACGATCAGATCTTCTTCGTCTATCAGATCCTCGATGTCTATATCGCTGTAATCGTAGGACAGCTCGCTTCTTCTCGGGTCGTTGTACTTTGCCTTGATCTCGAGAAGTTCCGTCTTGATGATGTCGACCACTCTCTGCGGCGTATTGAGGATATCTTTGAGGTCTGCGATGAGTTTGTCAAGCTCGTCGAGTTCTTCCTGCAATTCGTGCACGGCGAGCTGATTGAGTCTGTGCAGTCTCATATCGAGGATCGCGTTGACCTGCTTTTCTGTCAGCTCGAATCTCTCCATGAGTCTTGCCGCGCTGGTCGCTCTGTCGGGCGACTTGCGGATTATCGCGACTACTTCGTCGATGTTAGCCTGCGCGATGACGAGACCTTTGACGATGTGTTCTCTCTCCTGCGCCTTGTCGAGGTCGTACTGCGTGCGGCGCACGATGACCGACTTCTGATGCTTGATATACTCCTCGAGTATCTCCTTGAGGTTGAGTATCCTCGGAGTGCCGTCTACGAGCGCGAGCATTATCATCGAGTTGGATACCTGAAGCTGGGTGTGCTTGTAGAGAAGATTGAGCACCACCTGCGGATTGTAATCCTTCTTGATCTCGATGACTATTCTCATGCCTTCGCGGTCGGACTGCTCGTGAATGTCGCTTATGCCCTCGACCCTCTTTGTCTTTACGAGGTCTGCGATCGCCATGATAAGGTTGGCTTTGTTGACCTGATAGGGGATCTCGGTGACGATAAGGCGGCTCTTGCCGTTGTTCATCTCCTCTATCTCGACCTTGGAGCGTATTATCGCGTTGCCTTTACCCGTGCGGTACGCCTTTTTGATGCCGCTTCTGCCCATGATGACCGCGCCCGTCGGATAGTCGGGAGCGGGAATGTATTCCATAAGCTCGTCGATGTCAAGCTCGGGATTGTCGAGAAGGGCGACTGTACCGTCGATGACTTCGCCGAGATTGTGGGGAGGTATGCTTGTCGCCATACCGACCGCTATACCGTCCGAGCCGTTTACGAGCAGGTTGGGATAACGCGCGGGAAGCACGACGGGCTGCTCGCGCGTGTCGTCGAAGTTGGGATAAAAATCGACAGTCTTTTTGTCGATGTCTCTTATCATTTCGTTGGCGATCTTGGAGAGTCTCGCCTCTGTGTAACGGTATGCCGCCGGGGGGTCTCCGTCCACGCTGCCGAAGTTGCCGTGTCCGTCGACGAGCGTGCATCTGATAGAGAAGTTCTGCGCCAGTCTGACGAGCGCGTCATAAACGGACGAGTCGCCGTGCGGGTGGTATTTACCCAGCACGTCGCCGACGATGAGCGCGCACTTTCTGAACGGCTTGTCGCTGGTCAGTCCAAGTTCGTTCATATCGAAAAGTATTCTTCTGTGCACTGGTTTGAGACCGTCTCTGACGTCCGGGATCGCACGCGACACGTTTACCGCCATTGCATAGGCGATAAAGGATTTTTTCATTTCGCTTTCAAGCTCTATATCGACGATATTCGTCTTTTCGAGCATCTCGGCTATGTCTTTTTTATTTTCGTTTTCCATAGTTCACCTCTTATACGTCGAGATCGGTCACGAGGTTTGCGTTTTCCTCGATAAACTGTCTTCTTCTTTCGGGTTCTTCGCCCATCAGCAGGCTGAACAGTTCGCTCGCCTTTTCCGCTTCCTTGACGTTAACGCGCAGGAGCGTACGCGTCTCGGGGTTCATCGTAGTCTCCCAGAGCTGTTCCTGATCCATCTCGCCGAGACCTTTGTAACGCTGTACTTCTCCCTTTCTGTCTATGCTGACGAGGAACGCCTCGAGGTCTTCGTCCTTGTAGAAGTACTCCTCGCGCTTGCTGTTCTTGACCGTGACTTTGTAAAGAGGCGGCTGCGCGATATATACGTGACCTTCCTCAACGAGCGGCTTCATGAAGCGGTAGAAGAACGTCAGAAGAAGTATTCTGATGTGACTGCCGTCGACGTCTGCATCGGTCATGCAGATGATGCGGTCGTACTTGAGTTTGGAGAGGTCGCAATCCTCGTGTATGCCGCAGCCGAACGTCGTGATCATATTCTTGATCTCCTCGCTCTCGAGTATGCGGTGCAGGCTTGCCTTTTCGACGTTGAGGATCTTGCCTCTGAGCGGCAGTATCGCCTGGAAGCGTCTGTCCCTGCCCTGCTTTGCCGTACCGCCCGCGCTGTCGCCCTCGACGAGGTAAATCTCGCACTTTTTGGGATCTCTTTCGCTGCAGTCGGCGAGCTTTCCGGGAAGCGTCGTGGACTCGAGGAAGCTCTTGCGGCGTGTGAGGTCGCGCGCGTTTCTCGCGGCGTCTCTCGCCTTTTTCGCGTTGACCGCTTTGGTGATCAGCTCTCTCGCTTCCTTGGGATTTTCTTCGAGATATGTCTCGAACTTCTCTCCGAAAATCTTGGTTACGACGTTTCTCATAAAGCTGTTGCCGAGGCGCGTCTTGGTCTGACCCTCGAACTGCGGGTCTATCAGCTTTACGCTGACGATCGCGACGATACCCTCGCGGCAATCCTCGCCCGACAGTTTTTCTTCGTTCTTGAGAAGCTTGAGCTTTTCTCCGTAGTCGTTGAACAGCTTGGTCAGCACAGCCTTGAAACCGTCGAGGTGAGTGCCGCCTTCATGCGTGTTGATGTTGTTGGCATAGCTGTATATCGTCTCCTGATAAGACGTATTGTACTGCATAGCGATCTCTACCTGATAGGTGTCGGTCTCTGCGTGTATGTACAAAGGCTGCTCGGGCATGCCTCCCTTGGAATTGAGGCTGGACACGTATTCTACTATGCCTCCCTCATAATGGAAGGTCTCGCAATTCTCTTTGAGCGTGCGCGAATCCTTGAGGATTATCTTAAGACCCTTGTTGAGGTACGCAAGCTCCTGCAGACGGTGCCTGAGAGTGGAATAATCGAACTCGAGCGTCTCGAAGATCTCCGCATCAGGATAGAACACTACTTTTGTGCCTCTCCTCTTGGTAGTTCCTATCTTGGCAAGAGGCTTCTGCGCCTTGCCGCGCGAAAAACTCATCTTGTAGAGATAGCCTTCCTGTGCGACCTCGACCTCGAGCCATTCGCTGAGCGCGTTGACGCACGATACGCCGACGCCGTGCAGACCGCCCGAGAACTTGTAACCTCCTCCGCCGAATTTGCCGCCTGCGTGAAGTTTCGTCAGAACGACTTCTACTGCGGACTTTCCTTCTTTTTCGATTATTCCTACCGGAATACCTCTGCCGTTGTCGGTAACGGATACCGCTCCGTTGGCGAGCAGTTCTACTTCAACGGTGTCGCAATAACCTGCCATCGCTTCGTCGATAGAGTTGTCCACGACCTCGAACACGAGATGATGCAGTCCTCTTTCGTCGGTAGAGCCGATATACATACCGGGTCTTTTGCGTACGGGTTCCAGCCCTTCGAGCACTTGTATGTTGCTCTCTGTGTAGCCGTCTTTTTTGGACATTTTAACCTCCGTTTTCCCTGCGCGCATACGTGTGTGCGTGCGCCAATGCGCGTGCGCTCGCGCAAGATTATAATATTTTAACAATCGTATTATATCACAGCTTTTCTTGCAAGGGCAACC
>CALWKV010000009.1 GCA_944381355.1 uncultured Christensenellaceae bacterium
GAAGATTCTGTCAAGATCTTCGTACACGCAGACCTGAAAAAACGCGTAGCGCGCAAAAACGCACTTAATCTCGGCATAGATCCCGACAAAATGGAAGCACACGTCAAGAAAATAGACAAAAAACGCAAAAAATATTACGAGTTCTACACCTATCAGAAATGGGGAATGGCAGAAAATCACAATCTCTGCCTCGACAGCGGACAGATAGGAGTCGACGGATGCGTCAAAACCACTCTGGCATATCTCGCGAGCCTTGACGATCACACCGATCTCGAAAATCCGGGAATACACGGCTGAAACCAATAAAAAACCTACAATAAAAGCGCGCCCTTCAAGGCGCGCTTTTATTGTCATTTTAAAGTCCTATGATATTGAATATCAGGATCAGAAGCATACATACCGGCGCGACGAATCTGATCATCACGGTGAAGTACTTGTCTCTGAAACTTTTGACCTTGAGACCTATCTCGTCCTTGATCGCCCTGAAGTTGACGAAGTAACCGGCTATGACGCAAGTGCCTATCGCTACTATCGGCATCAATATGCTGTTGCTGACATAATCGAATATGTCAAGCAGAGTCATGTCTCCTATCGACAGCATCTTGAGCACGCCGAAGCCGAGCGACGAAGGAATGCCGAGAAGAAGCACAAGTCCGAACACAACGAGGCACGCCGACCAACGTTTCATGCCGAGATTCTCTCTGAGTACCGCAACAATAGCCTCTATCAGAGATATTGCAGAAGTCAGAGCCGCAAACAGCACGAGAAGGAAAAAGAGAGCGCCTATTATGTTTGCACCCGGTATCTGGCTGAACACATTGGGCAGTGACACGAACATGAGCGTGGGTCCGCTGCTCTGCATTACGTCTGTCGGCGACGAAGCGAATGCAAACACGGACGGAATTATGATAAGACCGGCGACGATCGCGAAACTGGTGTCGAAAACGCTGATCTGACGCGCTGATTTCTGTATATCGGTATCCTTTTTCATATATGAACCGTACGTTATCATGATACACATCGCCAGCGACATCGAGTAGAACAACTGCCCTAAAGCCGCGAGAAACACTTCTGCGATATTTACGCCTTCGAGCTTGGGCACGAGGAAGTATTTGACGCCTTCGAGCGCGCCTTCCTGACACATGGCAAATATCGCAAGACCTACCGACAGGACGGCGAGCAAAGGCATAAGTATCTTGCCTATATTTTCAATGCCCTTCTGCACTCCGAAAACGACGACCGCGAAAGAAAGAAACGCAAAGATGATAAAAAATACGATCGGTTCCCACGACGAAGATATAAAATTGTTGAAATAGAGTGCGGCGTTATCACCCGTCATCGCACCCGTGGTGCCGTCGCCCGACAGGTACGCGAAAAGATATTTCGTGACCCAACCGCCAATGACGCAGTAATACGGCACGATCATTACCGGCACTACAAGGCTGACGAAGCCGAACCATTTGGTCTTTTTGTTGAGCTTGCCGAAAGCACCGATGACGTCCTTGCCGGTAAGTCTGCCTATGCCTATCTCCAGCACGAGCAAACTGAAACCAAATGTGACAGCCAGCGCGATGTATGTCAGCAGAAAAATACCGCCGCCGTACTTAGCTGCGAGATAGGGAAATCTCCAGAGGTTGCCGAGACCTACGGCAGAACCTGCCGCGGCAAGGACGAAACCTATTTTACCGGTAAATCCCATGTGTTTTTTTGCGGGTAGCGACTCTCCCGTCCCCGCATTAGCGTCCGCTACGGAACCCGTTTCCGTAACGCTGACGTTTTCTTCGTTTTGCATGATATCCTCCCTGTAAAACGCTGTGTCTTTCTATTCTACCAATATTATCCGTTTTTAGCAACGAAAACGTACACATTTTGACTAATTGTTTGAAATCGCGTGCCGATGCGGCTGTTTTTCGCTTCGCACGACAAGCAAAACACAAAAAAATCGCCGACAAAACATCGGCGATATTGTTATATCAGTGCGTACGCCTGCATCAAAGACTGCATACCGTCGAGATAAGAATAGGCGTTGCGGTAACCTTCCATTACAGATCTCAGTCCGATCCATACAACCTTGACCATTTTTGCGCTGGCGATCTCGAAAGCATAATAGAGTCCTTCGAGCATTGTGATATAATCGTCGCGCGTCTCGTCCGACAGTCGTTCGTCCGCCACTACGAGTTCCGTCAACGAAGTGATATAAGGCACTACGTTTTCCTTGACGATATCCTGCACGACGAAATCTCCTTCTCCGAACCGTGCCGTCTTTTCGTCGTCCTTTTCGTCAAGCACGTTCTTAAAGGCGAGAACGTATGCGGTTATCACGCTGTTGCAGAACATTCTGAAAGATTGATCGATGTCGTCAGAACGGAAAAACGTTTTGAGAAATCTGTGCAGACTCTGCGTACCTCTGTCAAATTCGTACAAAAGCCCGGTAACGAGCGCAACGATGCCTCTGGACGAGGTCGGGAGTTTGAAAGAACTGCCGACGATAGCCGCCTGAAATTCTTTTTTATAATCAACACCTGTGTTGCATTTCGCGACATAACCCATAAGAGACGGATTGGCGGCAAGGTAGCGCAGCAAGCCTTTGATCGCGTTGCCCGCCATGATAAATCTCCCCTTCGACAGGTCGTTGCATCTTGCAACGAACCCCGTATAAGCCTGTTTTGCGCCTTCGTTTGCCATAAACTCTCCTCTTGCCATATAAACGGTTTATTTATATTATATCGCCGTACAACGTTTATTGCAAGCGATTGACGGGTCTGCTCTTTCGCGCAAGCCGCGCTCCCTGTCAAACTTCTTTGCAATACCCCGTCGCATGCGCGTTATCAGTCAGAAACAGTTGCTATTTGCCTACGCGAGTCTAACGGCGCGCGTATTCGTCGCACGGGTCAATACGCGTATTTTACAGGCATTGCGCCCGTATCCCGAAGCGCGTTTTACGCGTATTTCAGCGACGCCCTATCGGAATATCTTATCTTAAAAAAGCTATTATCGATTCAGCTGCGAAAAATCGCTTTAGCCGTTTATCGTGTTGCCACATCGGAAAGCGTACACATTTGCGGCGATTGCAGCGCGAAAATGTAAAATTTTGATAAATTTGCGTAAACCATTGCAAAAGCGACGGCGTTAAATTATAATATTAACAATATATTTTTCTGCAACGGAGTGTACATTATGAAATCTGTGAGTTTGCTTCTCAACACTACGGAAAGCGTCAAGAAATTCGTAAACATAATTTCCGCTTACGATTACGACGCCGACGTCAGAAGCGGTAGATACGTTGTCGACGCCAAGTCGATTCTCGGCTTGTTCTCGCTCGACCTCAACAAACCCGTAGTCCTCGAAATCTACAGCTCGGACTGCGACGACCTTCTCGAACAACTCAATCCTTTCATATACGTCTGACGGTCATGCTCGACGCAAAAGCACTCAACAAGGTAATCCTTCTCTTCATCTTCGACAAAATGGAAGTTGCGATGAAAGAGGACATAATAATAGAAATGGCGGTCTCCAACGAGTGGCTCGCATACATTGATGCAAAGGAGAGTTTTTCAGAACTTGCTTCAAGCGATTTTCTGACCAACGTCTCTCCCCGCGGATCAATCGCGCATTACTCGATCACAAGCGACGGGAGAGAATGTCTGCAACATTTCTACACACAGATACCGTCCTCCATGCGCGACGCGATCACTGAGCACGTCAAGCAGAACCGACTTATATACAGAAGAAAACAGGACTACTCGTCAGACTATTACAAAAACTCCGACGGTACATACACCGTTGTTCTCAAGATAGAAAGCGTAACCGTTCCTTTACTGGAGATGAAACTCAACGTGCAGAACCGCAACACGGCAAAGTGGATATTCAAACACTGGTCGGACAAAGCGTTGAGTATCTACGAACTCATACACGACAATCTGGTAGAATAATACGGACCGCTGCGGCTTGGCGCAGCGATCTTATCTTTTGCCGATCTGTCAGCTTCCGCCCTTTTCACGCTGATTATGCGACAGGCAAGATTTTGACGACCCCCATACGAAGCGCACGAAAAAACCCGCATCCGATGCGGGTTTTTAAAAAACTTATTAATCGACGGACAAAGCGCTTCAGGAATCGTTCCTGACTCTTACGCCGCAGGTATTGCAGAACTGCGCGTCTGCGTCCAGCACCGCACCGCAATTTACGCACTTCTTTACCATTGGTTTGCCGCACTTGCGGCAGAACTTGCTGTCGGGAGGATTAGGCTCTCCGCAATTCATACAATTGACGGGCTTGACCGCCACTACGGTCGCGCCTTTTTTGTTGCCGACGAAGATCATGATCACGCCGATAAACGCCACTGCGATGCCTGCGCCCGCCAGACCGTATTTTATGCCTGCGGACAAGTCGTTGTTCGTCGCCGCCAGAATTATCCCGACCGCGGCAAGCACGAGTCCTATCACCGTGACAACGCAACCGACGGTACGCAAAGCCGTCTTTGAGGAGCTCCCCTTTCCAGTCATATTTCAAAACCTCCGGTGTTTTTCTTTATTATACTACCCACGCGCGATAATGTCAATACGGGTCTATATCTGTTTTTCGCTCTCCGCTTCGGCTTTTGTCGCCGCGCCTTCCGCGACTTTGCCTTCATCGCGCGCCCGTATGATTGGCAAATAATATGCGACGCGTTCTTTCTTGCCGTAAAAGTTGAGCGGAAGTCTGTCTTTTTCTTTCAGCCATTTTGCGTACGATCCTCCGCCCCACGGAGAACGCGGCTCCGGATTTCTCCTTTTGAAAGCCAGTCTCGACAGCTTGTAAAGAATCGCGATATACACGAAGAACACGGCGAGATACTCTATAATAAACAGGTGATTCTGATCAAAACCGGGTATCAGCAGGAAGTCCGGCAACACGCATTCCTGAATGAACATGATGTTTTCGGGTTTATCGTTGACGTAATCGTATCTCCAGGTAAACGCCGCAAGCGTGCCCCAGAGAAGTATGACGAGAAAGCCCGCCAACGCCTTCCACAGATCTTTATAACGGAGAGGCTCTATCGTAAAGTTCCAGACCAGACCTCCCAGATAGAGACAATAGTGCATGACTATGCTCTCTATAAACGTGAAGTTGGTCATATTGCTGTTGACGAAAGAAGCGGGAGAAATGCTCATAGCGAGAAGCTGTACAAGTCCCGCGAAAAAGCCGACGAATCTGCCCGTCTCCTTGAGAATTTTCCACCCCGAGAGGTAAGCGATCGGCATAAGGAAATAGCTGACGGAGCTTATCTCTACAGGTATCAGTTTTACCGCATCCTGTCTGAAAATAGTCGGCATCAGCGTAAAATGCAATATCTTGTAGACGAGCACGAACGTCATAAGACGATACATGAATTTTTCTGCCCGCTCTCTCGATTTGCCGAAAGTTTTCATCACCGCGAAGGGACTGACAACAGCCGCGCCGAGACCGACTACGAGGCAGAACACCTGCCAGAACGTATTCATCAACATATCACCAATCCTCCTTGTGAGAGAGCTTTATGTCGGTATAAAACTCCTTGTATCTGCGCTTGAACGCCTCGGCTTCGCTCTCGCAACCCTCGGCTCTTTCGAGATCCTCTTCGTCTTCTATGCAATCGCAATCCTCGTCGTATTTTTCGGCGAGTTTCATCTTTTCGTAATCAGTCATCATTCGCCCTTCTTTTTCTGATTTTTCAACAGATCGGCTACGGCGTCGTAACCCATCTTTTTCATGCGGTAATTTCTCGCCGCGACTTCTACAACGACGGCGAGGTTTCTGCCCGGCATAACGGGAAGCGTAAGTTTCGGCACGCTTATGCCGAGAATTTCCTCATATTTTTCCTCATTGCAGAGCCTGTCGAAATCTGCGTCTCCGTTCCATTGTCTCAGCTCGATGACCATATCTATGCTCTTGTCGGGAAGGACCGACGACACGCCGTACAGGCTTCTGACGTCTATGATGCCGATCCCGCGCACTTCCATAAAGAATTTGATCCTTTCGGGCGCGGTGCCGATGAGCTGATCGCCTATCCTCTTGACTATGACCGCGTCGTCTCCGACGAGCCTGTGTCCGCGATGAATGAGTTCGAGCGCCGTCTCGCTTTTGCCGAGGCCGCTCTTGCCCGTGAGCAGCACGCCTATACCGCTTATTTCGAGAAATGTCGCATGCACGCTCTTCATCGGCGCAAGAAGTTTTTCGAGATAACCGGCGATGTCGGTATTGAGCGCCGTGGTCGTCTTGTTAGACAGGAACACGGGAGTGTTGTATCTGGACGCGACTTCGAGAGCGAGAGAACTGGGATTTATCGAGCGGGTGTAGATAACACACGGTACGCGCTTGGAAAAAAGCATCTCGATCGCCTGCTCTTTTTTGTCCTCCGAAAGCGACTTTATATAGTAATATTCGGCATTGCCTATCATCTGAACTCTGCCATCTCCGAAATAATCGTCGAAGCCTGCGAGTATCAGCCCGGGGCGGTTGAGAAGCGCCGAGCGGAATGTGATATAGTCGGTCTCGTTGCCCTGCAACAGCTCCAGATTACAGTCCTGGCAGAAATTTTTGATCTTCACGCTTTCGCATACGGCGTATTCGCTGTCGAAAACGTTGTTTTGTTCTTCCATATCAGTCTCCGCAATAATTTTCTATTATCCACGCTATCGCGTCGTGATTGTTGCTTACGCCGATGACGTCAGCCGCAGCCTTAGTCGTCTCCATAGCATTCATGACGGCGACGCCCAGTCCCGCGTATTTTATCATCGGGATATCGTTGTCCGCGTCTCCGACGCAGATGATTTCCTCTCTCTTGAAGCCGTAACTTTCACAGACTTTCGCGACCGCCGCGCCCTTGCTGAGACCGTAGGCGGTAAACTCTACTATAAACGGTTGCGAACGCATAAGCGACAGCTTGCCTTCATACTCCTTGCCGTATTTTTCGGCGAGCGGCAAAGCGTTTTCTTTCTCTGTCATCGCAAGCAATTTGTTGGGAGTCGCGCCCGTGCGCGCAACGTATTCTGACAGTTTCTCTCCTACGAAGATACATTCTATCTTGCATATAGAGCAAAACAACTCAATCGCCTTGTGAGGCTCTGAAGCGTAACATTTGTCGTCTATGTAGACCATGTTCACGCTTTTGCCCTCGGCTTCGAGTCTGCGCAGACAGTCTACCGCGAGATCGTTTGAGATCGTCTGCTGCCATATCGCCTTTTTCGATTTGATGTCGAATATACCTCCGCCCTGATAGACTATTACTTCGTCCTTGAGACCGAGGGAGGTCACATGCGGATAGATCGCCTGAAAAAGACGACCCGTAGCGACAAAAAACTTGCCGCCTCTTTTTTCGTAGTCGTGTATCGCCTCGATATTCTTTTGTGAGATCTCGAATTTGTCGGAATAAAGAGTGCCGTCGAAATCGCTGAAAATTGCCTTGTACTTCATATCTTTTCTCTCTCGCGGGCAAAAGCCCGTATATTTTTATCATATTACCGCGCGCGCGATTTGTCAAACGATTTGCTTTCGAGGCGGCTCGTCATTCGTCACCCTCGTGAAATGCGGCATATACGTTTTCTGCCGTACGTCTGTCCATGCCTTTTATCGCAGTCATCTCATCCACGCTCGCTTTTTTTATATTGTCAAGCGTCCTGAATGCTTCGAAAAGAAGTTTCACTCTCTTTTCTCCCACTCCGTCTATCGAGAGCAACGTGCTTCTCGTCTGCGATTTTTTCCTGAGGTTTCTGTGGAAAGTAATGGCGAACCTGTGCGCTTCGTCTCTTATCCTCTGCAAAAGTTTAAGCGCGTAACTGTCTCTCGGCAGTATCACCGGCGCGCTCTGACCGGGCAGGAACACTTCTTCTTCTCTCTTTGCAAGGCTGATGAAATTTATACCTTGCGTATCGCAATCCGCCACTTCGTCCATGACGCTGCTCAGCTGTCCCTTGCCGCCGTCGATGATTATAAGGTCGGGACGGGAAGAAAAGCTGACGTCGGACGCCCTGTCCTTTATGTCTGCAAGCCTTCTTCTCAGCGTTTCTCTGAGGCAGGCGAAGTCGTCGTTTCCTTCGACGGTTTCGATCTTAAATTTGCGGTAATGCGACCTCTCGGGCGCGCCGTCGATAAATACGACCATTGACGCGACCTTGTTTGTGCCGCTTATATGCGAAATGTCATAACACTCCATTCTTACGGGCAGTTTGGGCAGATGCAGATATTCCGCAAGCTGTATAACTCCGCCCATTGTCATATTTTCTTTTCTCTCATGCAATGAAATCGACTTTTCGAGATAATCCTGCGCGTTGCCGAGCGCCATATCCGCGAGCTGACGGCGCACGCCCTGATGGGGATAAATCACGTTGATCTTTTTCCCCGCTCTTTCACTGAGATACTCGCCCAGAACGTCCGAGTCCTCGATCTGAATAGAAGTTACGACTTCGCTTGCGATATATCCCGTCATATCGTAAAAACGCAGAATAAAATTGCTCAGCGCGCTGCTCTCGTCGAGAGAAACTCCATCAACGATCTGCTTGTCTCCTCCCACGATCTTGCCTCCGCGCACGAATATCACTGCCGCGACCGTGTTGAGTCCGTTGGAAGCCACGGCGAACACGTCCGTGTCGAAATCCTTGGGAAGCGCGCCGACCTGCCGCCTGACCAGCTTGTCGAGCACCTGCAGTTTCTGTTTATACATAAGCGCCAGCTCGTATTCTTCGCGGTCGGAAGCCTCTTTCATTTTCGAAGTCAGCACTTCTGCGATTTTTTTATCGTTGCCCTGCAAAAACGAGATGATCTCTTTGATCGTCGCGTCGTATTCTTCGCGGGAAATCAGTCCGGCGCACGGCGCGCTGCATCTTTTGATATGATAATTGAGACAAGGTCTGTGATTTTTGGAGACGTTCGTCAGATCCGTTTTGCACGAGCGCACGCAGAAAGCGCTGTTGATAAGCCCGAGAATATCCTGCGTACTTATGCCCTGCATGTACGGTCCGAAATATTTCGCGCCGTCGTTCTTCAGCTTCCTGACCACTTCAACTCTCGGGAAAGGCTTTTTGACGTCGATTTTTATGAACGGATAACTCTTGTCGTCCTTGAGAAGTATGTTGTAAGGCGGTTTGTGTTTCTTGATGAGGTTGTTTTCGAGGACAAGCGCTTCGACCTCGTTGGAAGTAATGATGTAGTCGAGATCGACAATCTTTTCAACCAGTTTTATAACTTTTACGGTGCGGTTGGCTTTGTTGCCGAAATACTGATGAACGCGCTTGAAAAGATCGCGCGCCTTGCCGATATAAAGGATCTGGCGCGCCTCGTTGTACATAATGTAAACGCCGCTCTTGTGAGGCAGGTCTTTGAGTTTTTGCTCGAGTTGCTTCATACGGTAATTATATCACACTAAAATAAGAATATAAAGCAATTTGACCCGTCCCGCAAAAGCGACGAATACAAGTTGAAACGTATTTCACCCCGCGCTTTTTGCGAATTGTTTGGCTCCCGTCATCAGCACTTCGTTGACGTACGGGTTTACGATAGCGTAAAGGATCAGTTTGCCCGCGCGGCGGCAATCGACTATACCTGCGTCTTTGAGCAGTCTCAGTTGATGCGAGACGGTGCTCTGTCTCATCGAGAGCAGAAACGCAAGATCGGCAACGCAAAGTTCTTTCATAGACAACGCAGACAATATCCTCAGTCTCGTATTGTCCGAAAAAACGTCGAAAAATCTCGCGAGGCTCTGCGTTGCCGCTTTCGGAGGCATGCTTCTCAATATGCTTCTTTCCTGCTGTTCTGTAATTGTAAGACAACCGTCGTAATACATTATAACTCCTTTTGCGGGAATAACCCGCCCCCCCGCATGACGACAAACGCCATAAAACGCTCACGATATATGCCGATCTGCGCATAAACGGAAAACCTTCAAAACTCCGCCACAAGCTCCGATTATGTTCTCCGCGTCGCAAATTATGCTCCTCATAGTCGGACAGACATGGCAAGAACGTCGCACGGCGGGCTGTCCGCGGGGTATATCGATATATTTTCTTATGCTCATATGATATACCGGGACAGAGGTCAAAAAATTGCAATTATTGTCATAAACGGGGAATTGTTGTAGGAAATTAATGATCTGCTCTCAACTGCGTCGTACTACGCTGCAGGCTGTATCACTCTACGCCCCGCAAAATACGGCAACTTAATAAGATTTCTGCAAAGCGCAAGCTGCGGACATTATCCGGATGCGGAGCTAAGCGCTCTGATGCCAGACGGTACGTTCTCCGAACCGCAACGCGACGGATACCAGACCAGAATAATACGAACAAGGTTTAAAGCGGCAAATTTCCGTAGCTACTGTGTTAAATGCCTTGATAATATGTCTAATATTACCTGCGGCATTTGCCTTGTACCAACAAAAATTTGCCGG
>CALWKV010000010.1 GCA_944381355.1 uncultured Christensenellaceae bacterium
GGGCATTCAAGAAAAAACGCGACACAGAAGAAGCGAGAGAAAGAGCAGAAGCGTATCGCGGAGGAATAAAGATCTCGGATGACGACGACAAAAAAATCAGAAAGATACTCAGGCTTGCAAAATTGTCTGGCAAGGACCTGAACGATCCGTCTCTGATCAGAAAAATCGCCGAAGTGATGCACGTCTGTGAAAGAGAAGTCGTCGCGCTTATCAGAATAAATGCAGACGCCGCGGCGGTGCCGTCGACGGTCAGAAACGATGACGGCGACGAGACAGAACTGTTTGACACGCTGGCTTCCGACGAGCCTGCCGCGGACGCGGCGCTTATAAGTGCAGAAAACGTCAGAGAGATCGCCGACGAGCTGCAACGCGTTTTCGATACCGTTCAGGAGAGACAGAAAAAAGCGTTGTCTATGATGCTTACGGCAAGATACATACTCGCCTGCGACTGCGATTACGATCAGGCGGACAGACTTCTTTACGGCAGACAGTTTTACGATCGAGGTTTTGCCGAGGAATGCAGAATTTCGGGCGCAGCCCCGACCGACGCGGCAATTGCCGAAAAATGCGGCGTTTTGCCGTCAAGTTTAAGTCGCACTTTCAAAGAATTCAAAAAAAAGTTTATAAAAGGTTAATCTCAGTTGTTTCCACTCCTATATAAAAACAGAAAACAAAAAGGAGCAGAATTATGCAACAATACTTTAAAACAAATCTTATCGATTTCGGCGAGCAGATAGGAGACGACGTCTATCTGAGCGCGATGTCTGACCCTGGTATCGGTTTTGAGATAATCTTCAGGTTCGGATTTTTCAGACTTTCGCAATTCAAAGACAAAATCATGCTGATGGGCATGCCTGTATCGGTTGCCGTTCCTTGCGACGGCACGTTCAGATATTACGCTATAACCAAAGAAGCGTTATATCAGATGGTGCTGCCAAGAAACGGCAAAACGTACGAGTCTTACGTGGAAAAACTCAAAGACGACTTATCGGTTTATCAGGAATGGATGCGGGTTTCAGGGGAAAACATTGAATCGGTCCTCAAGGAAGACATTGAGAACATTAAAAAAATTACGGGAGGAAAGAAGTAAAATGAAAAATTCAAGAATAAAAACATCAATCGTATTGCTTGTATTGATCATGACGGCGGTAATCCCGTCGGTAGCGTTGGCGGCGTGCGCGTCTGACTCTCAAAACAATGAGACCGTAACGGTGACGGATATGCTTGGCGAGACCGTTGAGGTAAAAAAGAATCCGCAGAAAGTAGCATGTGCTTCAAGGACGACGTACGATCTGCTGATAGCGTTCGGGCTGGGAGACTGCATCGACGGCGTATATTATTCGCTGCTCGACAACGAGTGGGCGCAGGTGTTCGACAAGGACGCTTCCGACAGATACAGCCTGGAATACGAGGAGAGCTACGAGACTTACATAGCGCGCGGAGTCGATCTCGTTTTTGCCCCCGAAAAGTATATCGCTGACGGACTGAAGGAACACGGTATCACCGCGCTCAACGTCAGCCTTTACGGCAATCCGTCGTTCGGTCCTTACGTGTACTTTTTCGCGGAACTGGTCAAGCAATTGTGGGACAGCGAAGAAGTCGCCGCAAGAGTCGACGAGTGGATCGCCGTTATGCAAGATACGATAGAGGGAATCGAAAACGTGCTTGAAGAAAAAGATGAGGAAAAAAGAACGCTCTATTACATACGCGGAGACAAGAACAAGGGCGTCGGCTATACCGACAACGGGCAGTCGTTCACCGAGTACGCATACGGCGTGCTGGGCATGGATTTCATAGGCAACAGGTTTGAGACGAACACACCGTCCGCCGAGGAGATATGCGCTCAGGATCCCGACGTAATTGTAGTCGGCGGAATATATCAGAAAACTCTGATAAACGAATTGCAGAAAGAGCCTTACGTGCACCTTGACGCAGTCAGAAACGGCAGAGTATACAACATTCCGGTCGGATTGACCGTGTTCGAACAGCTCTCCGTATTCTCTCCCGCTTTCCTGTGCGATCAGGCGAACAAACTGTATCCGCAGTATTTTGATTACGACGTAAAGACTATGGTGAAAGATCTCGGCGACAAGTTCTTCGGAGTGGAACTTACCGATACCGAGGTGCAGAACATGCTGGACGGACTCAGCAGGGAGGGAAAGCCTCTTGCTTAACAGAAATGTAAAAATGACGGCGGGCGCGTATTTCGCGCTTGCCGCATTGATTTTTTCTGCTGTATTCGTGCTCGCCTTGCTTGTGGGCAGATACGAGATAAGCCTCGGCGATTTTTTCGCGATGATCGGATTGTCCGACGGGTACGAGACAGAGCGGAGCATCGTCGTCAATCTCAGGCTTCCGAGGACTGCGATCGCCGCGCTGACAGGCGTCGCGCTCAGCGTGTCGGGTTTGTTGTATCAGGAGACATTTCAGAACAAACTCGTGTCGCCCGACCTTCTCGGAGTGTCGAGCGGCGCCGGAGTGGGAGCCGCACTCGCGATAGTTGCAGGGCTTTCTTCGGTATTCGTCAGCGTTTTCGCGTTTGTGTTCGGTATCGCGACAGTACTCGCAACGCTGTTCGTCTCGAAGATATTCGGCAATAAGTCTTCGCTGGTGTTGACTTTATCGGGTATAATCGTCGGCGGCTGTATGAGCGCGGTGCTCTCGTTTGTCAAATACCTTGCCGACGCAGAGACAACGCTTGCGAGCATTACGTTCTGGCTTATGGGGTCGTTTGAAAATTCCGTCGCGGGCGACGTGTGGGTGCTTTTGCCGATCGTCGCCGTTTGTTCCGCGATTACGCTCGCGATCAGTTGGCGCGTCAACGTAATAGCTCTCGGCAGAGAAGAAGCGCAGACAAAAGGAGTGAATTACCGCGCGTACAGAACTTTGATAATAATGATAGCTACGCTCCTTACGGCAGGCTCGGTTGCGTTCGCGGGTACGATAGGCTGGATAGGTCTCGTCGTACCGCACATCGTGAGGCTTGCCGCAGGAAGGGATGCGAGAAAGACCGTGCCGCTGTGTATGGTTTTCGGCGCAACGTTTATGATAATCGCGGACATATTGTCAAGATGCTTTACCGCATCGGAGATCCCGCTCTCGGCAATCACGGGGTTTTTCGGTACGGTCATATTCGTGGTCATACTTTTTATAAGGAGAAAAACTTTCAATGAATGCGGTTGAAGTAAAAGATCTGCATTTCGGTTACGGCAAAAAAAGCCGCAACGTGCTCGACGGACTTGATTTTTCGTGTGAAAAGGGGAGCGTGAACGTGCTCCTCGGTCTCAACGGGTCGGGTAAAACCACGCTTATCAAGATACTTGCCGGGCTGTACGAAAATTATACGGGAGAAGTGTTCCTGTTCGGCAGGGATCTTAAAACGATCTCGGTCGCGGAAAGGTCGAAAATGACGGCATACGTTGCGCAGAGATCGGCTGGAGCGGACGATTTCACGGTCAGGAATTACCTCTTGTTCGGCAAGGTCAACAGAACGAAATTTTATTCTGCGCCGTCCGCAAAGGACAGAGAAGATACGTTGCGCTATGCCGAAAGATTCGGCATAAGCGGGCTTCTCGACAAAAATCTTGGGCAGCTAAGCGGAGGAGAAAGACAGATAGTCGGCGTATGCTGTGCCGCCGTGCAGGATACGGATCTGATCGTGCTCGACGAGCCGACTTCGGCGCTGGACATCCGCAATCAGCACGTGGTGCTGTCGCTGATAAAGGAGATTGCTGTCAGCGAAGGCAAGACTTTTATCCTGTCGTCGCACAATCCCAATCACGCACTTTATCTCGGGGGAGAGGTGCATGTAATAAAAGACGGCAGGATTGCCTTTCAAGGCGCGGCTTGCGAAACCGTGACGGCAGAAAAGATGAGGTCTGTTTACGGCGAGGACGTATGTATCAGCAAAGATCTGCCGTACAATGAGATCTCTTTCGGAAAATTCAGATAAAGCAAAACATAGGAGAAGGGCTTCCCGAGAGGAAGCCTTTTGGTTTTCAGACGCTTAAAATGCGATCGGGAGAAAGAGTATAATATTGCGAGATGAATACGCGCCCGCGGAGCGCATTAACGTCAGCAAAAAATTGATAAAAAATTTGAAAAAAACTCAAAAAAAATTGCAAAAAACTATTGACTATTTAAAAGTTCGTGATATAATTTAGTCGAAAGGTCAAAGAAAGTCAAACTCTTAGACCCAAGCAAAAACCGCTGCCGACGACGGCAATGTCGGAGGGGCGGCAAACAGGGCATAAAGCCCGAAGGAGGCGGAAAATGGCGAATATTTCGGACAGCATCGAAAAGTTTATATTGTCGTTTTTCGACGAGGGAGACGACAGCGTACAGCTTTCGAGGAACGAACTGGCGCATTATTTCAAAGTGTCGCCCAGCCAGATCAATTACGTGCTGACGACGCGCTTCGGCGTGGACAGAGGATATTATGTAGAATCGAGGCGCGGCGGCGGCGGATTTATAATGCTGGTCAGAGTGTCGCAGGACAAGGAAGAACTTCTCCCCGCGCTGATCAGACAGCTCGATACCGTGGACGAACTTACATTCAACAAGACGGCGGACGTGGTAGACAGGCTGGAGAGAGAGGGGATAGTAACTCCGCAGGAAGCGGACATAATCAAGAGCGCCGTCAGCGACAAGGCGCTTCAATCGGTAGCGGTGGAGAATCTGAGAAAAAACGTATTCAGAGAAATACTCATCGCATTGCTCAGGAGGTAACGCATGAACAACGACAACGGAAAACTTCATATGTGTCAGGTGTGCGGCAAGCGCCCTGCCACGGTGTTCATCAAGAACAACATCAACGGAAAGATAATAGAAAAAGAGCTGTGTGCGGAATGTGCGGCGCAGCTACAGGGCAACGGAATGCTCGAGGACATATTCCTCAACGGCGTCGGCGGTTTGTTCTCGTCGATAATGGGTATGCCTTACGAGGAGGACGAAAGACAGCAGAGGAGAGAGCGCGCGTGCCCCAACTGCGGAATGACGGAGAGGCAGATACGCGAGAGCTATTCGTTCGGTTGCAGCGAGTGTTACAAGACGTTTGCCGACCTTGCGGACGAGTTCGTATCCAAGCTGGGCGGCTCGGCGCACAAGGGCAGGACGCCCAAGGGGTACAAGGGCATTTCCGACACGTCCGACGCTCCCGTCTCTACTTCGGGCAGCGGCAGAAAGACGCAGCTTACCGCAGAGGAGAAAATAGAGGAACTTGAACGCAGAATGAGAGAAGCGGCGTCAAGAGAGGATTACGACGCGGCGCTCGAATACAAAAAACAGATAGAAGAACTCAAGAGGAGGGGCTGAAAATGGACAAAGGCTTTGACGACGTAGTCGTATCGACCAGGGTTAGGCTGGCAAGGAATATAAAAAATCTGCCTTTCCCGAAAAGGCTTAGCGGACAGGAAGAAATATATTCCGTGCTTATGAAAGGCGTCAAGGAGGCGTGCGACGAGCTGTTCGAGACCAAATTCTACAAGATGTGCGACATTGACAGTCTGCTCGCGCAGTCTTACGTCGAAAAGCATCTTATCAGTAATGACCTGATAAAGAACGTCAATTTCGGTGCGCTTGCGGTAAACAAGGACGAGGACGTCGCCGTGATGATAAACGAGGAGGACCATATCAGGGAGCAATGCATCACAGAGGGATTCGACCTCGACGGCGCGTACAGAAAACTTCTCGGAGTGGACGAAAAGATATCCGAAAAACTGGATATTGCATTCGATAAAAAACTCGGTTATCTGACGGCGTGCCCGACCAATCTGGGCGCGGCGATGAGGGCTTCGGTGATGGTGTTTTTGCCCGCGCTGACGATGACAAAGAAGATGGGATCGCTGATAAACGAACTGCAAAGGCTCGACTTCACGACGCGCGGAGTGTACGGTGAGGGCAGCGGAGCGCAGGGATTCATGTATCAGATATCCAATCAGGCTACGGTCGGCAAGAGCGAGGAGGACATAATCAAACTCGTCAAAAAGACAGTGGGCAGCATAATCGAAATAGAGCGCAAAGAGAGGGAAAACCTCAAAAAGACACGCGGCGTCGAACTTCAGGACAAGATAATGCGCGCTTTCGGGATTCTGACCAACTGTTACCTGATAGATTCGGGCGAATTCATGGAACTTCTCGGTTACGTCAAACTGGGAGTCGCGCTCGGATATATCGACAGAGATATGAACAAAATCAACAAATTGCTTACGCTTTCGCAACCGGCGATGTTGTGCATGCTTGCGGCAAAAGTGCTGCAACCGCGCGACAGAGACAAGGCGAGAGCTGCTCTGGGAAGAAAATTCCTTGAAAAATAAAGGAGGTAGGACAACATGGGAAACTTTTCTAAAGAATGCGAACAGGTGATAGTTGCCGCAGAGAAGTACGCCAAGACTTCGGGCGGTCTGCTCGGTACAGAGCATCTGTTGCTGGCAATGGCAAACGAAAACAATTGCCGCGCTTATAAGATACTTTACAATTTCGGCATAACCGGAGAACAACTTCAGGGGCTTGTAGTTGCCGACGGCAACATTGTCGGGGACGTACAGCTCAGCGCACGCGTAAAGTCGATCTTCACATACTCAAAGAGGATTGCCGTGACGACAGGCAGGAGTACGATAACTTCCGACATATTACTCTATGCGATGTTCACAGAGCCGGACAGCGTCGCGATCAGGGCGATCGCAATGCTCGCCGACGCTGCAAGCGTTAAAAACGCTGCGACAAAATCTTTGCTCGGCGGTACGACATACGGCGACGGCAACGACATTACGTTTGACGACGGTGGCGATACTGCGGGAGCTTTCGACAAAACGTCGGTAAACGGCAAAGGTCGGAAACTTTCGGCAGGTCTCGAAAAGTTTGGCGTAGATCTGACCGAAAAAGCGGCTAACGGCAAACTCGACCCGATCATAGGCAGATCCAAAGAGATAGAAAGGATCATTCAGATACTTTCAAGGCGCACAAAGAACAACCCCGTGCTTATAGGCGAGCCGGGCGTAGGTAAGAGCGCGATCGTTGAAGGACTCGCACAGGCAATAGTCAAAGGCGAAGTCCCCGAGACGCTCAAAAACAAGATCGTTTATTCTCTCGACATCACAAGTCTTGTGGCGGGCAGCAAATACCGCGGCGAGTTTGAGGAAAAACTCAAAAACGTCATCAACGAGATCAAAAACAACGGCAACATTATAGTGTTTATCGACGAGATACACATGATAGTCGGCGCGGGAGATACGAAAGAAGGAGCTATGGACGCGGCGAACATACTCAAGCCTATGCTCGCGAGAGGCGAGATGCAGACGATAGGCGCGACAACGATAGAGGAGTATCGCAAGTTTATCGAAAAGGACAGCGCGCTCGAGAGGAGATTTCAGCCGATAATGGTCGATCCGCCCAGCGTTGAGGATACCGTCACTATACTCAAGGGTATACGCGATAAATACGAAGCGCACCACGGCGTGAAGATCACAGACGAAGCGTTGACCGCGGCGGCGGAGATGTCCGACAGATATATCAGCGACAGATATCTGCCCGACAAGGCGATCGACCTCATCGACGAAGCGTCGTCAAAGAAAAAGACCGGTTCTTTTACTCTGCCCAAAGAAGTCAGAGAGCTTGAAGAAAAAGAGGCAAAACTGACTATCGACGAAAAGGCATGCGCTTCACGCGAGGACTACGAGGCAGCGGCGAAAATTCAGAAAGAGAAGAAAAAGATACACGACAAAATTCTCAAAGCCAAAGAAGAATGGATGAACAACCGCGGTAAAGAGGAACTCACCGTTACCGCCGACGATATAGCCAACGTAGTTGCAAGCTGGACATCGATACCTGTCGTCAAGCTGACAGAAAGCGAGGCGGAAAGACTTCTCAAAATGGAGGATATACTCAGAAAGAGAGTCATCGGGCAGGAAGAAGCGATCAGTGCGGTCGCCAAGGCGGTAAGGCGCGCAAGAGCGGGCATCAAGGACCCCAAGAGACCCACCGGCTCGTTTATATTCCTCGGACCTACAGGCGTCGGCAAGACAGAGCTGTGCAAGGCGCTCGCCGAGGCGATGTTCGGCGACGAAGATATGCTGATACGTATCGATATGTCCGAGTATATGGAGAAAGAGAACGTCTCCAAGCTGATAGGATCTGCGCCCGGTTACGTCGGTTACGACGAAGGCGGTCAGCTCACCGAAAAAGTCAGAAGAAAACCGTATTCGGTCGTGCTTTTCGATGAGATCGAGAAGGCACACCCCGACGTGTTCAACATACTTCTGCAGATACTCGACGACGGCAGACTGACAGACTCGCACGGCAGGACGGTCAACTTCAAGAATACGATCGTCATAATGACTTCCAACGTCGGCGCGGGCGAGATAAAGGCTTCGAGACTGGGCTTCGGCAGCAAGGACGAGGAGAAAAAGTACGAAGATATGAAAGAGAGACAGATGGAAGCTCTCAGAAAGAAATTCCGTCCCGAATTCCTCAATCGTATAGACGATACGATTATTTTCCGCCCGCTCAACGAAGAAGATATGGGCAAGATCGTGGATATGCTGCTCGTTCAGCTTGCCAAGCGCATAGAGCCTACCGGCATAACGCTCAGTATCACCGACAAGGCGAAAGAGTATATCGTCAAAGAGGGCAGCAACGTCGAGTACGGCGCGAGACCTTTGAGACGCGCCATTCAGAAGATGATCGAGGACGAACTCAGCGAAAAGATACTTCTCAAAGAAGTGCATGAGGGCAGCAGCGTAACAGTAGATTATGACGGAGAAAAGCTGGTGTTCCTTACTTCGGGAAGCGACGACAAAGAGAAAAAAGACGAGAAGGTCGCGCCCGACAAGAAAGACGGCGACAAGTCCTCAGACGGCACAGACGGCGAATAACGTCTGAATAAAAACTACAGGATACCCTGAATCCGACGGGAAACCGTCGGATTTTTTTGCCGGGTGAATTACACTTTTAAATGCGACGCTTCGATACGGCAAAAAAAATTGCCTGACTTTTTTTGTCAAACGGGTAAAAAAAATATACAGATTTAGTAAACAGGTAGTATAATATACGGGATAAAAGGTCAAGAGGTGTGTTAAATGAGTAATGCGGGAATAGTTGCGCTCGGTTTTTCTCTGATATTTCTGTTTACCTGCGCAGGATCTGCGACGGTATATCTGATAAAAGGCGAGATATCTCAAAAACTCAACACCCTTTTCCTCGGATTTGCGGCGGGAGTCATGATCGCCGCCACGATATGGTCGCTGATGTTGCCGTCTATCGAAGGAGCGGCGGAGATATTCGACAACAAGTATATGTCCGTGCTGCCCGCGGCGGTTGGTTTTATAGTGGGCGGACTTTTCCTTGTGCTCCTTGACAAAGTGATACCGCACTTTCACTTCGGTACGGATAAAGAAGAAGGTCATCGCAGTAACTTTCAAAAGACTACAAAACTCTTTCTCGCAGTCACGATACACAATATCCCTGAGGGTATCGCGGCAGGCGTAGCGTTCGGCGCGGCGGCGTCTCTCGGAGAGCAGTCGGCTTATCTTTCAGCGCTCGGGCTGGCAATCGGTCTCGGACTTCAGAATTTCCCAGAGGGCGCGTCGGTTGCGCTTCCTATGAAAAGTCTTACGGGAAGTAAACACAAGGCCTTCCTGCTCGGTTCGTTCAGCGGTATAGTAGAACCGATATTTGCGTTTCTCGGCTTTTACCTCGCGGCGTTCGTCAGCGTGCTTCAGCCGTGGCTTCTCGCATTTGCGGGCGGAGCGATGATATTCGTCGTGGCTGAAGATCTGATCCCGGACGCAAAACTCGCAGAGCATCCGCATCTCGGTACCTGGGGCGTGATGGCGGGCTTCGTCGTTATGATGGTGCTCGACGTCGTCCTCGGCTGACGCGACAGATAAACAAAACGCAGCAAAGAGCCTCGTCAGGCTCTTTTTTATGCCTTACGCTCTTTACCGAAAACTTACATATTACTGACTTTTTGCCGATAGCGGCATTTCGGCTTCTTTGTTAAACTCAAGACAGACAACAAGGAGGCATTATATGAAGATTAAAAAATTGTTTATTCTTGCAGCGATTTGCATTATCACCGTAACGACCTGCGCGGCTGCGCTGGCGGGTTGCGGCACGGACGGAGCGCAGGAGATCGTAGTCACAGGCTCGACCTCGGTAACTCCGCTTATGGAAAAACTCGCAGAAGCGTTTGAGGCAAAGAATCAGGAGGTGACTGTGCTGATCACGGGTTCGGGCTCGTCGCAGGGCATTGCCGACGCTCAGAAAGGCGCGTGCGAAATAGGCATGTCGTCGAGAGCGCTCAAAGCCGAGGAACTCGAGACTCTCGAGTCGATCGAGATCTGCAAGGACGGCATCGCAATCATAGTGAACAAAGAAAGCGAACTGACCGACGTCACGAGTCAGCAGGTCTACGACCTTTACGCTTCCGGTACGGCGATCGGCAGCGTCAACACTCCCGTCAACCGCAGTAACGGCAGCGGTACGAGAGACGGCTTCAACGAGCTGATCAAAAACGCCGAAGGCGACAGCCTTAAAGAGCTGAAAGAGCTAAAAGGCGAAACGCAGGATCAGACGGGCAGCGTCATCGAAAGAGTCGCGGGGGCAAAGAACGTAATGGGCTATATATCTCTCGGATCGCTCAACGACAGAGTAAAGGCGGTCTCCCTCGACGGCGTACAGCCCACGGTAGAAAATATCAAGGCGGGCACCTACAAACTGCAGAGACCTTTTGTTCTCGCAGTAAAGAAAGGCGCGACCCTCAGTGACGCGGCTCAGAGATTCCTCGAGTTCATACAGAGCGAGGAAGGCAAAGAGATCATAGAGGATTTCGGATGCATAGTCTGAGAAAAATGAAAACTATCCATAAATTTTCCAACCTTAAAGAAGGCGTCGCCAAGGCAATATTTGCTCTGGCGGCGTGCTTCGCCGTATTGTCCGTCGCGGCAATAATAGGATATCTCCTTTACGCAGGCATACCCGCGTTCAGAGAAACGGGAGTGGGAAATTTCCTGTTCGGCACGACATGGGCGCCGTCGTACGACGGTCCCGCTTCGGAGAAATTCGGGATACTTCCCATGATCGTAGGGTCTACAGTAGCTACGGGAGGCGCATTGCTCATAGGCGGTACACTGGGCGTAGCGGTTGCGGTTTTTATCGTGTATTTCTGCCCGAAAAAACTCAAAATGCCGCTGGTGCAGCTCGTCAGCGTGCTTGCAGGCATTCCGAGCGTGATTTACGGCTATTTCGGATTGAAACAGATCGTGCCTGCGCTCGCGGCGATAAGCCCGAGCGGCAACGGTACGGGAATACTCGCGGTGTCGCTCGTGCTCGGCGTGATGATACTACCCACTGTCGCGAGCCTCGCCAAAGACGCGTTGTCCGCTGTGCCTTCGGCATATTTCGAGGGCGCGCTCGCGCTGGGACTTACAAAGGAACAGGGCGTGTTCAAAATAATGATGCCGTCTGCAAAGCAGGGCATAATGACCGCGCTCGGACTGGGCATCGGCAGAGCGGTCGGAGAGACTATGGCAGTTATAATGGTCGCGGGCAATACGGTGCAGTTCCCCAAAGGGCTGTTCGACGGATTTATGACTCTGACGGGTAACATAGTGATGGATATGTCCTACGCTTCGGGAGTGCACAGAAGCGCGCTTGTCGCGACGGGTTTTGTGCTTCTGATTTTCATTCTGATACTCAACGCCGTGCTTTACGGCATGAAAAGCAAAAAAAACAGAAAGGAAAAAGGGTTTCGTTTTGCCGTACCGGATATTGAGACGGTAAAGGAGAATAAGAATGCTTTTGCCCGTTTCAGTCTGAGATGCAGGTGCGGTTTTGCCACAGCGTACAACGCTTGCGCGGACGGGGCAATAAAGATTCGGAAAGCTGTCGGAAAGCCTTTCTGCACGGCATTTTCCGCAGCACGGCATGCGATAGGCAAAATAAAAACAACGCTGTCAGGATCGAATGACGGGCGCAAAATTTCAGCTGAAGATGCCGTGTTCAGGAGCAAGACCTCGCTGTATACCGCCTTGAAATGGCTGTGCGCTGCCGGCGCCGCGGTCATGGTCGCGTCCGTCGCATACATTATCGGCTTTATTGCGGTAAAAGGCGTTATTGCGTTTACGGAGATAGGTTTCGTCGAGTTTTTGTTCGGCAAGAGCGGCGCGGGCAAAAATTCGCTTGCTCCGGCGTTCGTCAGTACGGGAGCGCTGATAGGCATTGCGCTTGTTATAGCTCTGCCGATCGGCATTGCGGCTGCGATATATCTTGTCGAATACGCAAAGAGCGGCAACAGGATCGTCAGGGTGATCAGGCTGTTTACGGATACGCTTTCGGGCATACCCAGCATAGTGTTCGGACTGTTCGGCGTGATTGTATTCAACGACGCATTCGGTCTCGGTTACAGCCTGCTTTCGGGCGGTCTGACGCTTTCCGTGATGATACTTCCCACGGTTGTCAGGGCAGTCGAAGAAAGTCTCATCAACGTTCCTCTTTCTTACAGAGAGGCAAGTTACGCGCTTGGCGCGGGCAAGATACATACTATAGGCAGGGTCGTGCTGCCTTGCGCGATGAAGGGTATACTGACCGCGACGGTGCTCAGCATAGGTCGCATTGTCAGCGAATCTGCGGCGCTTCTGCTGACTGCAGGGTCGGTCAAGAACATGCCCAAAAGCATAATGTCGCCGGGGTCGAGCTTTGCGGTAATGATGTATATGTTCGCCAGCGAGGGATTGTATATGAGCGAGGCTTACGCCACGGCGCTGGTGTTGATAGTAGTCGTAGTCGCGATAAACGCGCTGATCTTTGCGATAGATCCGAAAAAGGAGAAGAAAAGTGAAAACAAAAAACGAAACGCAAAAGTTTGATCTGGGCGAAATTGCCGTCAGAATGAGAGACGTAAATTTACATTACGGCAGTTTTCAGGCTCTTACGGATATAAATATGGACGTGATGCGGGGCGAGATAACTGCGTTTATCGGACCTTCGGGATGCGGAAAATCGACCCTTCTCAAATGTATCAACAGAATGAACGATCTCGTCGAAAATTGCAGGATAGAAGGAAGTATCGAGATAGGCGGCAAGAATATTTACGCGCCCGACGTGAACTTGCAGACGCTGAGAAAGAACGTTGGAATGGTGTTTCAGAAACCCAACCCGTTCCCGACGAGCGTATACGACAACATAACTTACGGACCGAGGCTGTTCGGCATAAGGGACAAAGCGACTCTGGGCGCGATAGTCGAGGACAGTCTGAAAAGAGCGGCGATGTGGGACGAACTCAAGGACAGACTCGACAAATCCGCGCTCGCATTGTCGGGAGGACAGCAGCAGAGACTCTGCATAGCGAGGGCGCTTTCCGTTCAGCCGCAGATACTTCTTATGGACGAGCCGACCAGCGCGCTAGATCCGATATCTACGGGCAAGATAGAGGAGCTTTGCGCGGAACTCAAAGAAAAGGTCACGATAATAATCGTTACCCACAACATGCAGCAGGCGGCGAGGATCTCGGACAAGACGGGCTTTTTCCTGCTGGGAGAACTGGTGGAGTACGATTCGACAGAAAAGATTTTTTCCAACCCCGCAAAAGAGCAGACCGAACGATACATTACGGGAAGATTCGGTTGATGCGTCGTGCGCTTGCTATGCGCGAAAAACAATGATACAATACGAGGAGAGAGTTATGGAAAACGGACTCGAAAGCAGACTGAATAAATTAAAGACCGATTTTGCGAGAATGTGCAGGACGGTAGAAGGAATGCTCGCCGCCGTAAACGTTTTGCTGGTCAGACCCGATAAGACCGCGGCGGCAGACATAGTTGCAAGGGATAAGATGGTGGACGAGGCAGAGGCGGATATAGAAAACGGTTGTATGCGGCTTCTGTTGCGCAATCAGCCTTTTGCAAGGGATTTCAGGGAGATATCCTGCATGCTCAAGGCGATCACGGACGTTGAGAGGATAGGCGATCAGTCTGCGGACATAGCGGGGCTGACTCTGTCGTTTGAAACGGGAGTAAAAGAAGTTTCTCTGCCCAAGATGGGAGCGCTCGCGCTCGTTATGGTCAAAGACGCTGTCAACTCGCTGATAAACGAGGACGTGGAACTTGCTTTGAAAACTCAGGCTCTCGACGACGAGATGGACGAACTGTTCGACGTTGCGTGCGCCGAAATAGTAGACGAAATAAAGCAAAATCCGGCTTTTGCCGGTGAAGCGGCGGAATTGCTTATGATAGCAAAATATTATGAACGCATAGGCGATCACGCCGTCAACATCTGCGAGTGGGCAGAATTCGGAAATACAGGAGTCC
This sequence comes from uncultured Christensenellaceae bacterium, assembly GCA_944381355.1. Taxonomy (GTDB): domain Bacteria; phylum Bacillota; class Clostridia; order Christensenellales; family UBA3700; genus Ornithoclostridium. The sequence goes on from CALWKV010000010.1 coordinate 14,304, forward strand.
ACAACAAACACCAATGAACGATCTGATCTACATAATAGAGGACGACGAAGGAGTCTGTGACGTATACGAAAGCGCATTCGACGGGCTTTACGAAACGCGGATATTCAGTTGCGGAAAGGATTTTTTCGACGCGATGAAAGAGAAAAAGCCTGCGCTTATCATCGTGGACATAATGCTCCCCGATATGGACGGATACACGATAATCAGCAATATCCGTTCCCGAGACGAGAGGATACCCGTGATCGTCGTATCCGCAAAGACCGACGAGATGAGTTTTGTCAAAGGTCTCAACAAGGGCGCGGACGACTATATGGCAAAGCCGTTTTCGATAATGGAACTGCTTGCGAGGGTGAGGGCGTGTCTGAGACGCGCCAATCTGTCGGTGCGCGCTCACGGCGATTTCGAGATAGACAGAGACAATTACAGGATCTTTTATAAAAAGCAGGATCTGAAGCTGACGCTCAAGGAATTCCGTCTCCTTGAATATCTGCTGTCCGCCTGCGGCAGGACGGTGCCGAGAGAGGAACTGTTCAACGCGGTCTGGGGCGAAAACTTCATGGGAGAGACGCGCGCGCTCGATATGCATATAGCAGAAATAAGGCTCAAGCTGTCGCAGTGCGGCGCGCCTAACGTCATCAGCACCGTCAGAGGCGTAGGATATACGGTGAAAGAATGAGAAAGAAAATAATCCTGCAAAGTTTTATCATATCGCTCGTCACCGCTTTCGTGGTATTTTTTTCGGGCATAGCGATACATTACAGTATTCAGGAAAGAAAAATTAAACAGGACATAGTCTCCGACGCAAATCTCTTTGCGGATCTTGTAGCCGACGACATTTCGTCTCTCGAAAGCGTCTCTGACTTCGGCAATGCCAGAGTCACCGTGATAGACGAGAGCGGCAAAGTGCTGTTCGACAGCGGCAAGAGCGACAGCGCGGATATGGACGACCATTCAGACAGGGAAGAAGTGATTTCCGCGCTCGAAGGAAAGCCGAAGTTCGTCAAGAGACATTCTGACACTCTCGGTAAAGATATGTACTATTACGCCGTAGCCGTTGACGGAGAAAACGGAAAAACCGTGATCAGGGTCGCAGAAAACGCGGCGGAGATATGGTCGTTCAGCGGGGTGGCTCTCGTATACGTTGCCGTAGCGCTGGTTGTGGCGTTCGTCCTGTCGTACGTGCTGGCGAAGAATCTTTCGGGCAAGGTCGAGGAGAGACTCACCAGGCTCAGAGACGACCTCAGGAATGCGAACAGCGGAGATTATTCGATACGTTCATGCTCCACTTCGGACGCTCTCGATTTTTCTATAATAAGCGAGCTTAACGAGCTTGCTTCCGCATTAAAAGAAAATTACGATAATCTGCGCAGAGAAAAAGCCAAGCTCGACTGTGTGGTCTACAATATGACGCAAGGGCTTATCGTGGTCGACAAAGATCTCAACGTCGTGTTGAGAAACGGCGTCGCTCAAAGACTTACGGGCAAGGCAAAGACCGGAGTGAATCTTATCAATATGATAGACGATACAGTGCTTCTGGAGAGGCTGGAAAACATACTTAAAGGCGGCGGCAACGAGACTTTCGAACACGTGTACGGAAACAGGGATCTCGTGATCAACGCTTTTATGCTCAGACTGGGCGGTGGCGATGATCTGGGAGTGATACTGATAAGCGACGTGACGAAAGAAAAAGAATTGTCACGGCAGAAAAGCGAGTTTTTTGCCAACGCTTCGCATGAACTCAAAACGCCTCTGACTTCCGTGCGCGGACTCAGCGAAGTGCTTCTTGCAAAGAGCGAGGAAAATTCTCCCGACTATAAGTATCTGAAACGCATTTATACCGAAAGCCTCAGACTGCACAACATAGTGATGGATATGCTGTATATCAGCAGGCTCGAGTCGCGCGAAGTTGCGAGAAAACGCGACGACGTAAGGCTGTCGGCGGTGATAGACGACTGCCTGCAGGCGTACAAGGACGAGATAACCGAAAAGAAGATAAAGGTCTCGGTCGACGGCGACGCTTGCATGCAGGGAGACGAACACAACCTCTACGAGTGTCTCAACAACGTGATCGGCAATGCCGTGCATTACAATAAGACGGACGGTTTTGTAAATATAAGCGTTTCCGAGAGTGACGGCAATGCGGTCGTAGTCGTGAAAGACGGGGGCATAGGGATCGCAAAAGAGCATCTGCCTTACGTATGCGAGAGGTTTTACCGCGTTGACAAAAGCAGATCCAAGCAGACGGGAGGCACGGGACTCGGGCTTTCTATCGTCAAGCACGTCGTTGCGCTGTACGGCGGCAATCTCAACATAGAGAGCGAAGAAAACGTCGGCACTACGGTGACAATTGTATTACCGACAAAATCGGACATCTGAAAAAAGGGAGCCGAAAAGGCTCCTTTTCTGCACAATCGCGAGATACGGGACGTATGTTTGCATATAATTGTCATTTATAAATATTGATATGCAAAATTTTTGTCAAAATGGGGCAGAAATTTCAAAAAGCATCTTTTATTTGCCTTTTTTATATGTTATAATATTGACAAGGAAAAGCCCTATGCGAGTACGCAGGGGCGAAGGAGGCAAATTATGCGTATAGAAATCATTGCAAGAAATTATCGTGTCAGCGACAGGCTCAAAGAGATCATCGACAAGAAGATGGAAAAGTTCTCGCGTTACTTCGAGGACGACGCCAAAGCGGTCGTAACTCTCAGAGAAGTGGGCAAAGATAAATACGCTATGGAGATCACAATCTTCTTCGGCGGCAATATGGTCAGAAGCGAGGTCGTCTCGGACAATATGTACAACAATATCGACATCGCGCTTCCCAAGATCGAGGGACAGATCAGAAAGCACCGTACAAAACTCGGCAAGAGGATCAGACAGACTGCTATCGACGAGGCGAGCATTTACGAGCCGCAGCCCGCGCAGGAGAAAAAGCGCGAGCTTGTCAGGACCAAGACTCTCGACCTCAAGAAGATCAGCGTAGAAGAAGCGCTCGAGGAGATGGAACTGGTCGATCACGACTTCTATATCTTCCTCAACGAAAAGACGGGCAAGGTCAACGTCGTATATCGTCGTACCGACGGCAACGCGGGACTTCTCGACCTGACTTATTCGGGTTGATCAAACGGCAAAAAATATCCGCCGTCCGAAAGGGCGGCGGTTTTGTTTTTGTGTTGCGTTTGAAGCCGTATGATGAAACGCGCTTGCGACGCGGTTTTATGCGGTCACGCCTTTGGACGGAAGAAAGATCATTCCGCTTTTGCGCGCATAATGTAATCTTCCATAACGAAGCCGTCTCCGATGTCGGTGTCGAGAGTGCGTTCGTTCACGAAGCCGTTGGCAAGATATGCGGTTATCGCGCGTT
>CALWKV010000011.1 GCA_944381355.1 uncultured Christensenellaceae bacterium
AAAATTTTTTATAAACAATTTGTATTTCATTGCAAAAACCCGCCGTGTATGCTAATATTAAAAACACCGAATCACTCGCCGAAGTGGTGGAACTGGCAGACGCGCCGGACTCAAAATCCGGTGATGGAGACATCGTGCGGGTTCAAGTCCCGCCTTCGGCACCAATACCAGCGCAAGTTGAACCATTCAGCTTACGCTGGTATTTTTGTCAAGGTGCCGGGCTTTAACCGTGAGCGCTTACCAATATCGAATTAGTTTAATCTTACAACGCGAACGGTTCAGAAAACGCAAGTAACAACTTTGCTTTCCTTAATTCTCTTTTGCGTTTTCTTTTTGCGCAGCAAAAGCCCCCGCCGAGGCACTATAGTCTCAGTGCGTGACAGTCTGAATTAGTGACGTTCGCTTCGCTCTCTATTCCGTCTCTCCCTTTGGTCGTTCCTCACAAGTCCCGCCTTCGGCACCAATACCAGCGCAAGTTGAACCATTCAGCTTACGCTGGTATTTTTGTCAAGGCGTCAGGCTTTAACCGTGAGCCTTAGATAAATTTTGCATCGGCACTTTCTTATGATTGCGAACGGTGCAGAAAACGCAAGTAACAACTTTGCTTTCCTTAATTCTCTTTTGCGTTTTCTTTTTGCGCAGCAAAAGCCCCCGCCGAGGCACAACTTATCCAAAAAAATACGAACCCTGTCTGTTCAAGGTTCGTGTTTTTCTTTGCAAATTTTAGGTTTGCGATAGTGAATTGTCTTAGAATTTCTATGCATTATAATAAATTTTTTAATAACTTCTCTCCTCGGAAACCAATATTATAAACGTCAATCAATATCTTGTTTAAAAGTATATGCCATGATCTCGCTTCCTTCACCGACTCTCAAAAAATTTTCCGGCATATAGACAGTCAATATCTTGCTTTCTTTGTCATACTCGACTTTTAATTTCCAAGTCGTATCGTCATAATCGTTATATTTATAAAACCATACCCCCTCTTCGTCCTCGATAACCGAAAACTTATTATAACTGTATTCAGCTTCATCATACACCCGCCAACAATCTTCAAGCACCCAATCACCTATTTCTCCGTCTACGCAAGGCTTATATGTGCCGCGGGGAATGCCGTGATTTTCTCGTTCACACGCTACGGCTGTTGCCGTTATTGATATCATCACGACAATCAAAACTATTTGCAAAATTTTTTTCTTCATAAATCCTCATCGCCCGTTCTGTTTTGCCGTGTTTGGTATTTTATCAAACATGATTTCTGCCGCTTGTTTCACTTTTGCCATTGCAGTAATATCAATCGAAAGGCTTGTTTGAAAGTTCCACGGTATTCGCATCTGTTTTCTTGTAATTAATACAAGCACATCCGCTCTCAATTTGTTCCCACTCTGTATCTCCTTGATTCATACCGTATTGAATAACGTCAAACATTATGTATCCTGTTTCTTCGATGAACGCTTCGGCAGGTATCGTAAAGTCTTCAAATACTCCTTTTTTATCCTCGAACATTTCGTATTCTTCAGTAAACAAAGTGATGTCCATCGTTTTACATTCATACTCCGTTTCGTCGCTTGTACGGAATAGAATAACAACTTTGTACGCTGTAAATCGGTTAACATAATCGTCCGGATAATAAAAATAAGGCCCTGCCACACCGTAACAAAAAGTGAGAGTTACATCGGTTATTTCAAACGTGGTCTTGTCTGACATATACCCGCAGCGGATCCGCGGAAGCGGCGGGTCGTCCGCATTAGTCTCAACAAGACACCCGCCTCTCAATCCCTGATCGGTGCATGAGCATAAAGTAACCGTAATGGCTATGATCAACAAAAACAACAATGTTTTTTTGTATTTCATTATACCTTCTCCTCCTCATCAGAAACTATTAGACGAAAACGTATGTACTTTGTTTTCCTTTTATAATATCTTACAAAATCTTCTCCGGCGTGATCCGGTCTGCAATCAAAGGATAACATCATTTCATATTCGTCACTTCCGTAGATGGACATGATCTTGTCTACCTCTTCTCTCGTTGGCCACAAATAATTGGTCATAGTCGCTCCCAATTTGCCGTCCAAGATTATTGGATAAAGATACACTCTCAGACTTCTTCCGATCGTTTCAAATTTCAGGTCTTCGCTCGTCAGAACTTTCCCCGTTTCTTTATCTAAAGCCCTGGCATCAATTACCGTCCTTTCATCAGGTACTATCACGGTGTCTCCGTCTTCCAGAGGTTCTCCCGTATTAGGATTTATGAGCACCAATTCAACATCCCTCGGGACGACTTCTTTTTCACAAGAAACAAAAGTCAATGCCATGACAGCCGCTAAAACTATACATACTACGATCATAAAATATTTTTTCATGATTTCTCTCCTCTGAAATCAATTTTAAACTTCTGTCAAGCTTTTTTGAAGTATATGCCATGATCTTGTTTCCTTCGTTGAAGTTCAGAAAATTTTCCGGCATACAGACAGTCAATATTTTGCTTTCTTTGTCAAACTCGGCTTTTAATTTCCAAGTCGTATCGTCATAATCATTATATATGTAAAACCATACCCCCATCTTCGTCCTCGGTAACCGAAAACTTTGTTATTGTATTTTTATGACATAACGATAAAAAGTTTAAAATGTGATCACAAAAAGCAACTGTCTTAAAATAAGTTGAAATTTTTTTAAAAAAACATACGCACGGCTTTCTCCTTTGATTTTTGATAAAGTTGTTAAACTTTTCATAATCAATCTATCACAAGCCGTGCGATATGTCAGCATAGAATATTTTACATTATATGTTAAATTTTATTGACATCAGATACTTTTCATCCGAATTATGCAAAACAGGACTTATTACTTTACGACTGTGCCGTTTGCATCGTAATAGAGAATATTGGTCTCTTTCGACGTCCAGGCATCACTGTCTTTTTTATATTGCACTCTCGCACACCAATATTTTGCTCTGCCTCCTGTCGAAGCCGTCGTACTTATTGAATCGAAGATATTGAGATCTCCTGTCGAATTCGATGCAACCAATTCCATATCCGTATAATACATCGGCATTGTTTCTGATGCATACAACTCAACTATTACCATAAGGACAGTATTTCCCAACGTAAAACGATTTTCGGCAATGGCGCTTACCGTGCCGTTTCCGTTCCCCTTCAATTCAATTGAAACAGCCACAAGCAAACCGCGTCCTTCCACCGATTGTTCGTCAATCAATGTCGCTGAATTATCCGTACTGTCGGCATATACCGCACTTACTCCTCCGCACATAGCAACAATTATACAAAACAGCAATGTAATAATCGTAATCTTTTTACCGTTCATTTTCTCACCCTCCTAAAATTTATTATTTTTATTATTCCTATTAACAACAAAGTTAATATAATAATCAAAACTACTCCCACTACAATATAAATCGTCATATCACTCATTGATATCTTCAGCGAAACAGAATATGAATCACTTGTAAAAAACGAAATTACTTCCCTGCAAATAAGCGCAAGTGCGAATAAAATAATACATACCGTCACCGATAAGCAAGCGATCAAGATTATTTTTTTAAGCGTTATTTTTTGTCTGCCTGTATCCGATGTCAGGACGCCGTTGTTTTCTTCTTCGCATAAATCCTTTGAAGTTACATTTTCAGGAGCACACTCTTTATCGAATATTTCCTCAAACGACGTTGAACATTGATTGATAATAACCCTGATTTTTTCAACAGAAGGCAAACTTTTTCCCTTTTCCCAATTAATTACCGTTTGACGGCTTACACCGATCCTCTCGGCAAATTCTTCTTGTGACATCCCGCTTTTTAATCTTATTTCTTTTATATTCTGACTTATCTCAAACATGCGGGCATCATTACATTCATAATTGAAAGAATTATCTTCTTGCATATCAACACCATTTCATAAGTTTGTAATTTAATTTTACCACAACATGCCTTACTTATCAATATTTGATTAAATTTTAAACAGTTGAATTATGGGCGGTCGTGTGATATACTACGTTTGCCGGGAAACCCGATCGGAAAGCGCGGAGACGCAAATGGCACGAAGGGGTTTTACAGGGCTGCGACGACGGATTTTTGAAAGAGGAACAACCTTTCGGCACGGCGGTTTTTGCTATGATCGCGGGTGCGTCTTTCGGCGCGGAGCAATCAGAGAAAAGACCTGAACTTTTCGGACGCGAAGGTTTACCCGATGCCGAACGAGAGCTTTGCAACAGATTTCCGAGAGGGCGGGTGATTTACGGCGCGGGCAAGCGTTTGTCAAGTGCGGAGACGCAAAGGGGGGCAGAGAAATGATTCCTTTATACAACAACAAGATCAACAGAAAGGTGCGCGTATTTATATCTTCGACGTTCTCGGATATGCAGAACGAGCGCAACATCATCGTCCACAGCGTCTTTCCCCGTCTCAGAAAGACTTTCAGCGCAAAGCTGATAGACATCACCGAGGTCGATCTGCGCTGGGGTATACCCGAGGAGGATTCTGAAAACAGCCGCATACTCGAGATCTGCATAGGCGAAGTGCTGCACTGCTCTCCGTTTTTTGTGGGAATGATAGGGGACAGATACGGCTCCATCGCGCCCGAGGACGCGGTGAACAGTCTGCCTCCCGCATACAAAAAGGCTTTGGGAGGCGAGATCCCCCCGGGGCTGAGCATTACCGAACTTGAAATGAGAGCTGGCGTATTCGTTCCGCAGAACGTGGATTTCTCCTGTTTTCTGATCAAGGACGACGTGTTGAAAAATCCCGACGTGCAGCCCGAGGTGACCAACCTTATCTCTCATATCGACAATTCTTACAAGATGTTGTCTTATACGAGCAACAACGAGTTTGAAGATCTGCTTTACCGCAATCTGTGCGATTACGTATCCAAGGTGATCCCCGACGATCTGACGATTCCTTACGACGACGGCAGTTATCTGTCTCATCTGAAGATACTCAAGAACAACAATTACCGTTACATACCCGACAACTACTTTATAGCCAACCTCGAACGAAAGATAAACGAGCACGGCTGTCTTTACGTCTACGGGCAGAAAGGCACGGGCAAAAGCGCGTGCGTGAGCTATCTGATCAAGGAGGAGGGGCTGACGCGCGACGGCAAGGTATTCTTCCACTACGCGACGGCGGGCAACCAGAGCGTGCGTCTCGACAACGCGATGATGCGCCTCAGAAAATTCCTGAAGGCGGAGTTCGGCGGCTCGAGCGCCGAGGAGGACAACTACGGCGCGGTCGTCGAGATACTGAGAAGCGGCGCGGTAAACGAGCGCGTCGTGCTCTTTTTCGACGCTCTCGACCACATAGACGACGTGACCGCGATATACAAGCTGTTCGCACTGGCGAAAATAAACCCGAACGTGCGCGTCGTCTGCTCGGGCACCAAGGAATATTCGAGAATAATGAACGATCAGATCGCGACGATGTATCCGTTGACGTCAGATCAGATAATGCAGATCGTCAACGGAACGCTTACGCAATTCGGCAAAAAGCTGAGCCGACAGATGAAGCAGGACATTCTCAAAAAAGAGCTGTGCTCCAATCCTCTTTTTCTGCGTGCGCTTCTGTCCCAGCTGGTGATGTACGGCACTTACGCGACGTTCGACACCTTCTTTTACCGGTTGCTGGAATCCAACGACTTTGCGCAGCTTTTCTCCGTAGTGGTCTCGAGAATAAAGAACTACTTCGAAGAACGCAACATCGACGGACAACAGGTCAATCTCGCGCTCGCGCTGATAGCGTACTCCAACAACGGCGTCAAAGAAAGCGAATTGCAGGATATGCTCGACCTTCTGCCCGTCGCGAAAAGCGTGTTCCTCGCCGCGATAGATCTTTTCACGATAGAGGACAACGGGCTGATAAGGTTCAATCACGATCTGATACTCGCCACGACCGAAAAGATCCTGCGGGATACGGGCAAGCGGTACGACGAGATCGTAGCGGAGCTTTTTATCGGATATTTCGCTTCCCGCGACGACGACTGGAGAAAATACAGCGAACTGCCCTATCAGCTGCGCAAGCTGGACAGAATGCGCGAACTCATACTTCGGCTTTCCGATCCCGAATGCTTCGTCTACCTTTACCGCAACGAATATCACACCCTGATAGGTTATCTGTCCGCGCTCGTGGACGACCAGCAGGAGATCGCCGACGGAGTATGCTCAGGTCTTTCAGACGATATGAAAATATGCGTTGCCGAGACGATGTGCCTCGCGGGCTGTCACCGCGCCGCGATCGAGATAGTGACAGAACTGCTTAACAGGACAAAAGATCCCGATGTCAGGATACGTCTGCTCGACGTGCTGGCGCGCTCTCAGTACAAGCTGTCTCTCGACCGCTTTCAGCGTTCTATAGCGACTTACCGCGAACTTCTCGGTTGTTACAAGTCGGCGCACCCCGACGATGAGACGGGTTATGCCGCGCGCGCCTATCTTCTGGGCGTAGCCTATAAATCCTCGGGAGACCTGACGACCGCGTGCGCGATGCTGAAAGAGAGCGCCGAAATTTATGACAGACACAAGGTCTGCACCGCGACGTCGCTGTGGGCGAAGGTGGTTTACGGTCAGACGCTTTACGCGACGGGCAGATTGAAAGACGCGCTGTCCAACCTCGAGAGCGTGATCTCTGACACCCTGTACCTTTTCGGCGACAATTCGTCAGAACTCGCATGGGCGTATTGCTACGGCTGGGACATACTTTACGCGGTGGGCGACAAGTCTAACGCGGTGGATATGATGCAGAAGGCATACACCATATACGACCAGCTTTACCTCGGCAGAGGCACCAAGATCGCCTGGGCGGCTTCCAATGCGGGTACAGCCTGCCTCATTACGGGCGATACAGAACTCGCGGAAGATCGCTATAAATTCTCGATAAAGGAAAATGACGCCGTAATCCCCTCCGACAAGCGTCCGCACGTCTACTCTCTTACTGCTTATGCCGATCTCGCGACGCTGTACGAGAGTACGGGACGCCACGACGAAGCCGTGTCGACAGCTGAATTTGCGTTGGAGAACAGCATAGCCAAAAACGGCGCGGAACACGTCTATACAGCCAACATAATGCTGAGCTGCGGCATAATGGAAAAAGACCCGCAAAAGATACTTGCGGCAATAGCGGTTTATGAAAAACTCGGGATAGAGACCCCCGACGTATTCTTCGCCCGCACCTGCCTTGCGAGGATATACGTCAGAAACGGAGATCCCGACCTCGCCGCTTCGACGATAAAAGCGTGTGCGGACGAGTATTTTGAAGAACCGCGCGAAACGGCTCTCATCACCTACCTGATACTCGATTCGCTTGAAAAGATATCGGGCGGACTTTCGGACGAAATGGCAGAAGATCTGGACGAGCTTTACAGATTCAACGACTACGAATATTACGTGACTCACAACAACAATTCGCAGATCGTCGGCATACCCAAAATATGATCAAAGGAAAACTACAATGGTATATCGCAATTTCAGCGGATATTTAAGAGAAAAATATCACAGAACGGTCAAAAAAATATGCATTGACGGCGGCTTTACCTGCCCCAACCGCGACGGCAAATGCGGCTACGGCGGCTGTATCTTCTGCGGAGAGCGCGGCGCGGGCGAACATATCGACGCTTCGTGCGCGTCTGTCTCCGAACAGGTGAAAAAAGCCCTCGCTTCCAACACCAAAGCCGACGCGTTCATCGCTTATTTTCAGAATTTCACCAACACTTACGCGCCCGTGGACGTGCTTAAGAAAAAATACGACGCCGCGCTTATCGACGACAGGATAGTCGCGCTGGCGGTGGGCACGCGCCCCGACTGCATAACCGAAGACGTGGCAAAACTCCTCAGCGGTTACGCCGAAAAATACGACGTGTGGGTAGAACTGGGATTGCAGACGTCGGACGACGAAACCGCTAAGATCATCAACCGCGGCTACCCGAGCAGCACGTTTGAAAAAGCCGTGGAGATACTGCAACGATACGGCATAAAAACCGTGGTACACCTGATAATCGGTCTGCCGGGAGAAAACCTCGAACATGTCGCAAAGACCGTACGTTTTATCAACCGCTTCGCGCTTTGGGGCATAAAAATACATTGCATCTACGTGATGAAGGGAACGAAGCTGGAAAAGATGTATCTTGACGGCGAATACGTACCCCCCACACTCGACGAATACGTCGAGGCGGCAACCTACGTTCTCTGCCATATTTCCCCCGATATCATCGTGCACCGCGTGACGGGCGACTGCCCGCGCGACCTGCTCGTCGCTCCCGACTGGAACAAAGACAAGAACAACATCATAAATCAGATAAACAGACGCATGGCCGAAAACGGCTGGAACCAGGGCTGTCTTTTCGAGGGGGAATGACATGGGAAAAGCAAGTGATTTTGAACCCGAACAGCTCGTCGTCGGGATAATGTATACGGACAACGCGACTTACGATGCCGCGCTTGAAAAACTGGTCGAAAAGTTCGGCGAGACAGACTGCGTTTCGGACGAATACTCGTTTTCGGAATTTTCGCGTTTTTACGACGGCGAAATGAACGGCGAAGTCAAAAAGCGTCTGGTCAGCTTTGCCGAAACCGTGCAGCCGTCATCTCTGCCCGCAATAAAAATTTTTACCAACAGCCTCGAAGACGAGTTTGCCTCCGACGGCGGCCGCACCGTCAACCTCGATCCCTGCCTGCTCGGTCACGGCAAATTCGTAATGGCGACTACAAAAAACGCGAGTTTCCGCATTCCTCTGACGGACGGGATCTACGCAGATCTCGCGCTGGTATTTGCGAGAAAACATTGGGAGCATTTTTACTGGACGTATTTTGACATAAAATCAGATTTCGTAAAAAGTTTTCTCGAAAAAGTGCGCTTGCTTTATCTTGAAAAACGCAAGGCGCGTTGATCTTTCTTTTCGTGCGTAAATGTAAACGGAATGCCCCGCGGACGTATCGTCCGCGGGGCACATTTTTCTTTGCCCGTGTAGATCAGGCGCTTGTCATGGCTATCTTCTTGACGAGTCCCGTGTCTTTGACGTACTTGAAGGTATAGCTGTTGAAAACCGCTTTGCCCGTACTTTTGAGATCCGAAGCTATTTTGACTACGGGAAGCGCTTCGCCTGCTGTCAGGCACAGTTTTCTGATCGCGTCCTCGACGGTATACGCGCAGGCGACGCCGCCTTCGACGCCCGTAAAAGGCAGGTCTACCTTTTTGAAATCGATGACGCGGAAGTCCATACCTTTGCCTGCAGGTCTTGGCATGAACATACCGCTATCGCACTCGCTGTCCGCAGCGCGGAGCCTGCCGCCGGGCGCAAGGTCCTTTGCGTACTGTCTGAACAGCTTGAGCCATTGCTTCGCCGAAAGGCGGTTTTTTTCTCCGAAGTTCTTGCCGCCCTCTCTGCCCACAGAGATAAACGCCTTTTTGATATAGCTCGGCAAATGCGCCCAGTTGCCCATCGCGGCAAACGGAGCGCGTTTCTGGACCTCTGTCATATCCTCGCTGTAAGGAAACCAGCCTTTTACGAGCGGCATCAAGCCGTCGTCGCCGTAAGTATATTTGTCCGTCTGACGCTGACCGTAGGGTCTCATGCCGTTGTGCAGGATCGAGAACAGCAAAACAAACAAAGCGAACCCTTCGTTGCCGAACGTGCGATAATTTTTAAACGACGCGTCAGTACCCAACAGTTCTGGCGGAACAAAATCATCCGTTACCTTGGTCGCAGGATAAGGATATATCTGATAACTGTCGCAGTCTACGAAATAGGGGTCGAAACCGCCCTTTCCGTCGGGCTTGATGACGATGTTTTCTTCTCTTATGTCGCCGACTATGATGTTGCGGTCGTGCAGATACACGAATATCTCGAGTATCTTTACTATCAGCGATACTATCTGCGTCCTGGTCTTATTGATAAGACTGACCTCGGGGTGCGTTTTGTTATACATATGCTTGATGTTTTTACCTGCGACCTTCGGCATCAGGAATCCGAGGAAAGTCCCCGATTTGTCGTATATCGCGGAGATCGGCCACGCGACGAACGGATTGCGGAAGTTCTTGCTCTGCATCAATTCTATCTTGTTGCGCTTGTTGACCGTCCTGTTCTTGCCGATATCGTTGTTGAGGATCTTGGCGACAATGCCCGGTCTGTCAGTCTCGTAAACCGTACCCTCGCCGCCCTTGCCGAGTTGTTTGTCAATATACACTTTGACTGATTTGCCGTCCTTATCCTTGACCGTAAACACGCCCTTATCGGGCACTTTGACGTCGATAATCTTATCAGGCGGGAGCTTTGTCGATCCCGTAACGTATTGATATTTTTCGCTTTCCGGCACCGCCGCAGAAACGCTTGCCGCCGCGCCCGCCGCTGAAGCAGCCGACGGCTTGAACGCCTCGGGAGTGACTGCCACCGGAGCGTTGGGCAAAGGCATCGGCCTTGCGGGAGCAACGGGTCTTACCACCGTAGCCCTCGGGGATACGGGCGTCGCCGTCGGAGTAGAAGCGGGTCTCGGCGTAGCTCCGCCGACCGTGCCCGCAGGCGTACCCGCCGCGGTCGTTCTCGGTCCAGCCATCCCCACCGCCAGCCTGTCGCCCATGACCGCCAGCTTCCAGTACTGCTGTTTGTCAAACACGAACGAATACGGCGTGGAGACCATCTCCTTGCCCTTGTATTTTGCAACGAATACGAGTTTGTCGCAATCGTAAAGATCGTATTTGTCGATGTCGAGCGTATAGACGAACGCTCCCCCCTCCGTGCTTTTTTTGCACAGCGTCTTGGGCGACGACGCGTCGAACGTATATCTGACGTGAGTGCCGAACAGCAATGTGCCGAACGTCACGCGCAGCTCGTCGAACTCCTGCGCCGATACAATATCGAACTTCAGATTTTCTTTGGGCGGCTGGCAGACTATCTCCTGCGCCGAA
>CALWKV010000012.1 GCA_944381355.1 uncultured Christensenellaceae bacterium
TTACCTCAGCAATAAGGTGGAGATATTCACGATAACCTATCAGCACAACGGCTTCGACGTCGAGATCACGCTAGTCTGACGGCAACGCGGTTAAAACCTTAAGGCGGCGCACAGGCGCCGCCTTAATTATGGAGAAATCATCACAATTTTTATATTCATGCGCTTTGCCATATTAAGGGTCTGTTCGGTGCCTCCCGGTTTGCCGTCGAAAAGAGCGATAACCATGGATGACATATTCAACATATAGCGGTTTCTTTTTTGCATACAAAACCTTGTATACTTTTCAGAGATATATTTTACAACGTCTGCTTTGTTTAATATATGTTTGTACGTCGCACATTGCGATTCTGACCAGTATTTTTCCTGTCCTTTACACGGAATAGCGCAAATAAGCATTATTTCGGGGTGAGTAATTTTTAATTCCAAAACTTTTTCGGCACATAAGGTGTCGAATCCCAAAGCCATACCTGATATAAAATATTTATAACCATTATCATAGGCATCGTTTATCAGTTTTTTTACCGTTTTTGCTACCTTAAGAAATTCAGGAGATGTTTCGTCAAAATTCCAGCAAATTTTTTGCGGACGGTAGCCTGTGAAGCAACAAGTTTTTTCTTTCGCAATATCGTTATTCATAGTATCACCTCTTTATTAATATACTAACAAAATACTAAGCAAAAACCAAGTACTGCGGATAGGCTTAGTATATAAATTTTTTGCCGATTTATAATTAAAAAAAAATAAAGGCAGGAAAGACGTAATATGACTTTAGCGGAAGCATTATCTGCAAGACTTGAAGAATTGCTTGAACAAAAGGGGATCACTCAATACAGATTATCTCAATTAAGCGGAGTATCGCAAAGTTCGATTGCCGACATACGTCTCAAACGTAACAAAGGCGCCAATATATCTGTTATTTATGCCATAGCGTCTGGACTGGGAATGGATCTGCCGAGGTTTTTCGACAGCGAGCTATTCAGAGCGGAAAACATAACCGATTGACGGCGATAGGAATTGCGAGCCGACGAAAAACCCGTCAAAATATCTTTAAAAAATCGTCAAACAAAAAAGCGCGGATAACCGCGCTTTTTGAATATGTTTTGAGTTTTTTGACCTTATCAGCGTTCTTCTCTGAAGTAGTTGAGACCGAGACCGGTCGGGCAACCCGTGTTTTTGTTTTTTCTCATTGACGAGATTATCAGTACGAGCATGGTAACGATAAAGGGCAGAGCGTCAAAAACTTCCGTCGGTATAGCAGTCGACCATGAGAGAACGGAAGGGAATGCGCTGGCAAGAGACGGCATTCTCGATTTAAGAGCGAGCAACAGACCGAACACGTAAGAACCCCATATCGCGCGTGCGGAAGACCAGTTGGAGAAGATGACAAGCGCAACTGCGATCCAGCCGTATCCGTTTATCCAGTCCGTATTCCACAGACCGTTGTTGATGAACAGCGCCATATATACGCCGCCGAGTCCCATGATACCGCTTCCAATGACGATGTTCTTATATCTTTCGGCATCGACGTTAATGCCCACGCTGTCTGCAGCAGCAGGGTTTTCGCCCGCCGCGCGCATACGCAGTCCTGACTTGGTCTTAGTGATATAGATCCATACAATAAGCGCTATCACGATCGCTATATAAACGAGCGCGTTATAGGAGAAAAGCAACTGACCGATATACGGGATGTCTTTCAGCAGGGGAATTCCGCCGCCCGTGATTTCTGCGAAAAATTCGGTAGTATAAGAGGGAAATTTTCCGGTAGACTTGAGCGTTTCGCCCACGAACATGCACAATCCGCCGCCGAAGATGGTTATTGCAAGACCCGTGACGTTCTGGTTGGCTTTGAGCGTTATCGTGAGGAATGCGTATATAAGACCGCAGAACATGCCTCCTACAAAAGCTCCGAGCAAAGCAAGGAACATATTGCTTGTTGACAGACCGAGCAGAGCGCCCGTTATCGCACCGACCGCCATTGTACCTTCTACGCCGAGGTTGAGAGAGCCTGATTTTTCGTTGAGGATCTCTCCTGTTGTTCCCAGAAGAAGCGGCGTACCGCGGCGTACGGCTTCACAGAGGGCAAGAATTATTGCCATTACGGAACTATTCATTGTCGTTTCCTCCTTTGCCGTTCTTTTTAGTTTGCGTGGATTTAGTTTTGTTTGCCGAAGATGCGGTCTTTTTTGTCGAGGGCTTCGATGCTGCGGCTTTAACGTCGGTTGCAGCTTTTTTGGCAGGAGATTTCGCGCTTTTTGGCGAAGAGGTTTTCTTGTCGTCCGACTTTTTTGAACGGGATGTTTTTGCCGCGTTATCTGCTTTTTTTGCGGTTGTCTTTTTTGTGGTTGCCGCTTTTTCTTCAACGGAAGATACGGTGTCGGTCACGACTTCGGGCGCGACGTTTTCTACGACGGCTTCTTTTTCTTCTTTTGTTTCTGCCGCTTCTGTAACCGGTTGAGGGGTTTCGTCAGCCGGGTCGTTTGCAGTCGCTTCTGTGACGTTGTTATCGTCGGCAGACGGACGCTCTTGATTCGCTTCTACGGGATTTTCGGAAGCAGAAATGTCGGTTGTGCTTTCTCCCGCGGGGATATCGCTCACGACGTCTGTCGATTGCGTCATGGTTTGCGAGTCGGTCTGAATACCGTCGTCGATTTGTACTGCGGTCACGCTTGCGTTTTTATCGTCGTCCGCAGCGTCTCCGCTTGCTTGCGCAGTTACAGCGTCTTTTACTTTTTTGCGGAAAGATACTTTATAATTGATAAAGAAGTCGCTTGCAAGTACCGTAAACAGTATTATGCCTTGCAGAACGTCGCTCATTGCGTCGCTGATGCCGAGCGACGTGCGGGCGAAAGAGCAACCTCTTTCGAGTATCGACATCAGAAGAGAAGCGACTAATATACCGACGGGATTGAGTTTTGCGAGCCATGCGACGATGATCGAAGTCCAGCCCACGCCGCCCGATATGTTTGCGCTGAATGTGTGCCCTGCAGACGAACCGCAAAGTTTCAGAGCACCCGCCATGCCGATTATCGCACCTGACAGGAACATTGTGCGCAAGACTATCTTGTTGACCTTCATGCCTGCGTATTTTGCGGTATTGGGGCTGTCGCCCACCACGTTGAGTTCATATCCTTGCTTGGATTGTCTGAAGTATACGAAAAGGATTATCGTCAACGCGACAGCTATGAAAAGAGCCGTATCGAATGAGAATTTTCCGATATTGATCTCGGTCAGCCACAGCGATTCTGCGATAACTTTGAAAGAGGGCACGCCTTGTCCCTGCAGAGCAAAAAAGTCTGTTTTCAGCATATATGACGCGATATAAAGCGCAACGTAGTTGAGCATCAGCGTCATCAGAGTTTCGTTGGTGTTGAATCTGACTTTCAGCACAGCCACGAAAAGCGCGTACAGACCTCCTCCCAGCGTGCCGAGAATAACCACGACTATCGCTCCGAGAGGCGAGGGCAGCGAGTCTCCGATCAGAAGGGAGAAAGTCATCGCGATTATCGCGCCTATTATGAACTGACCTTCGCCGCCGATATTCCAGAAGCGCATTTTGAAGGCGAGCGATACTCCGAGAGAGGTTATCAGCAGAGGGATCAGCGCTCTTATCATAAGTTTGAGATAAGATGCGTTCTTGAAGTTGCCCATAAGCATCTCGGTATAGAATTTTACGGGGTTGTAGCCGAGACAAGCAAGCAGAATGCCTCCGAGTACGAGAGAGAGCAGAATCGCGCCCACAGTAAGCAGCAGTTTGTATCTCAGAGCGAGATTCTGGCGCTTTGATATTTTGATCAACGGATCTTTATTCGTTTTTGTCATCGTGCGCCTCCTTCTCTGTGATATTGCTGTCTTTCGCTATGCCGTAAGGCTTCGCGTTTTCGATCTTCAGATCGAGCGCGCCGGTCATCATCAGTCCCAGTTGTTCTTTCGTCGCTTTTTCCGCGTGCACGACGCCCATAAGTTTGCCATGGCAGATGACCATGATCTTGTCGCAAAGCGCGAGCATAACGTCGAGTTCTTCGCCTACGAAAAGTATGCCGACGCCGTTTTTCTTCTGTTCGTTGAGAATATCGTAGATGGCGTAAGAGGAGTTGATGTCAAGTCCTCTGACCGGATATGCGGTAATTATCACGTTGGGAGACGATTCAATTTCTCTGCCGACAAGGACTTTCTGCACGTTGCCGCCCGAAAGTCTGCGCACGGGAGTCTCCGTCGACGGTGTGACGATATTGAGAGCAGAAATCAGTTGTTTTGCTCTTTCGCGCGCCTTTTTCCTGTTCACGAACGGGTTGAATTTGCCTTCGGAATAGGTTTTGAGCATCATATTATCGGTTATCGACATCGAGGGCGCGAGACCCATGCCCAGTCTGTCCTCGGGTATGAAACTCATCGAAATGCCCATTTCGATTATTTTCTTTGGAGGCAGACCGATCAGCGACTGACCCTTATGGTTTATCTCGCCGCTTTCGATCTTTCTGAGACCCGCTATAGCTTCGCACAGTTCTTTCTGTCCGCAGCCCGATATGCCCGCTACGCCCAGCATTTCGCCGCCGCGGATATAGAAACTCATATCGTCTATCGCGACAGAGCCTTCGTCGTTTTTTACCGTAAGATTGCGTATTTCGAGCAGGGGACGGTCGAAGTCGGTTTTGGGTCTGTCGATATGCAGTTCGACTTTTTCGCCTACCATCAGTTCTGTAAGTATCTGTTCGTTCGCGTCCTTAGTATCGACGGTGGTGATGTATTCGCCCTTTCTCATAATCGCGACACGGTCGCTTATTTCGAGCACTTCGTTGAGTTTGTGAGTGATTATTACGATAGAACAACCGCGCTCTTTCATACGCCTCATCGTCGCGAACAGTTTTTGTATCTCTTGGGTCGTAAGCACAGCCGTAGGTTCGTCGAGTATCAGTATGTTTGCGCCGTAAAAGAGAACTTTAATTATTTCACATGTCTGCTTTTCGCTGACCGCCATGTCGCATACGCGTTTGCGGGAATCCAGCTCGAAGCCGAAATCCCTAGTTATCTTGTCGATCCTGTCGAAGCGCGATTTTTTCAGCGGTTGTCCGCTTATAAAGGCGCCCAGTTTGTATTTTAATGCGTAAAGACGCAATTTCAGTCTTGTTTTGAATCTGCGGAATTTCTGCGCCCTGAGTTCTGCGGGATCGCTTGAATCGCAGGGGTTGCACTCGTCTGCAAATGCGAGTTTTTCATCGAGGTGGAAAGGCTCGTATTCTGTGCCCATCCAGATGTTGTCTGCCGCGGTGAGCGTGTCTATGAGTTTAAAATGCTGGTGCACCATGCCGATGCCCAGACGCTTCGCTTCTTCGGGGGAGTGTATGACGACCTTTTTACCGCCTATGAATATATCGCCGCTGTCGGGATGGTATATGCCTGAAAGCATATTCATAAGGGTAGTCTTGCCGCTTCCGTTTTCGCCGAGCAGGGCGAGAATCTCGCCCTGCCGTAAATCTAAGCGAACCTTATTGTTCGCAACTACTTCACCGAAAGTCTTGGTGAGGTTGCGGATTTCTACAACGTTTGTCATTTGCAAATCCTTGTCAGAGTTTTGTTTGAATTACTGGTTGTGGACTTCTACGCCTGCGACCCAATAGGGCATGTTGCCGGTGATGTTGGCAACGGTAACTTCGGTGATGTCGTTGCCTGCATTATCCTTGAGCTGTCTGTCGACCTGAGTAACGGTGTACTTGCCGTCTTCTCCCTTGGTGAAGGAGAGAGCCTTATTGGTGAACACGTCCCATTCGCTTGTGCCCTTTGACATCATTTCTTCAACAAGAGCGACGATCTCGGCGGTGCCTTCAGCGCAATTTTCGGAGAGAGGAGCAAGCTCGTACAGACCGTCGGTGTAGTCGCCGTAGTAGTTGCCGAACTCTTTCCATGCGTCGACGCCGATAAAGTTGCCCTGTTCGTCAAAGCACTTCATAGCGGTTTCGATAGCCTGGGTATAGTAAGCGCCCCAGTTCCAGAGTACGGAAGTAAGAACGGAAGGATCTCTTTCTACGCCTTTGTCTGCAACCGCAAGAGCCATATCGCTGTTGTAGCCTATGCTGTAAACGTTGTGCTCTTTAGCGCTGGAGGAAGGACCTTCGGTATCGCAGTGCTGAGTGATGACGTCGCAGTCGTAGTCCTCGATGAGGGTGTCTGCAAAACCTTTTTCATTGGTGGGATCGAACCAGCTGTTGAGGATCATCACGTGAACTTTTGCTTCGGGATTGACAGCCTGTACGCCGAGGGCAAACGCGTTGACGCCGCTGGTGCATTCTGCGGTGTCGGTACCTCTTGCAACGACATAGCCGATGTTGTTAGTCTCGGTGGTGAGTCCCGCAACGAGACCGGACAGATATCTGACCTGATAAATTCTGCCGAAGTAGTTGTTCATGTTGTTGTTCTGACCTTCGCCGTAAGTGTCGAGATAACCCGTACCGTGAGAGAAGATGATCTCGGGGTACTGCTTGGCGTATGCCTGCATTTCTTCCATATAGCCGAAAGACGTGCCGATGATCATATTGCAACCCTCTGCAATGAGCTCTTCGATAGCGGCATTGATCAGATCAGTCTGATCGTCGGGCAAAGAGTCTTTGACGACTATCTGAGAATCCGAAAGTCCGAGAGCGTTTTTGGCAGCCAATATGCCCTGCTGATGAGCATAGGTATAGCCTGAAGTGGACGAAACGGGATTGATGTGGAGCACACCCACTTTGAATTCGCTGCCGCTGTCAGTACAACCCGTAAACGCAACGAGTGTTCCGAGGCTCGCGACGAGCAGTACGAACACGAGCAGAAGAACTGTGATTTTTTTCTTCATATAAAACCTCCATATATTTCGTTATCCTTGGGATAACTTATTCCGAAAATAAAAAAGAGCGCGCAGACTCAGTCGCGCGCGAACACGATTTTGCCGTCGTCCATACTTTCGACGACCGCAAGGCTCTCTATGCGTATACCTTTGGCACGCAGCAGATTGCCGCCCGGCTGGAAGCGTTTTTCTATCGCTATCGCGGCACCCGCGAGGGTAGCGCCCGCCTGTGACACGAGGTCGATGAGACCGGTAAGCGCGGCGCCGTTGGACAGGAAGTCGTCGATGATGAGCACCACGTCGTCAGCCTTGAGGTAGTCCTTGCTGACGAGCACTTCGTAGTCGCGGTTGTGCGTGTACGAGTGCACGGTAGTCTTGTAAACCGTTTTGGAAATGTTGGAAGTCGCGCTCTTTTTGGCAAAGACCATGGGCACGTTGAAAAACTGGGCGCAGATCGCGGCGATCGCGATGCCCGAAGCCTCGATAGTCAGGATCTTGGTCACGCCTGCGTCCTTGTAAAGCCTGAAAACTTCTTCACCGATCGCGCGCAGAATGTCGGGATCTATCTGATGGTTGAGAAAACCGTCCACCTTGAGTATATTGCCGGGATAAACCGCGCCGCGGTTTCTTATCGCTTCTTCCAGTAATTGCATAAACACGTCCTCAAAAGAATATATTTATATTTTAGAACACGCGCACGAGCTAAGTCAATTTATTTGTCGGAAATTGGAGAAAAAAATCGCGCTTTGTCAGGCGCGATGCGGGAAAGCGCCGCGCTTTGGCTGTCGGCGCGGCAAAAAAGCCGTTCTTTTCAGCGGTTTATCCTCAGTCCCTTCGGGATATGGTTCTTGAGCACGCCGTTGCTTGCCTTGCCCCAACCAAGAGGCAAACCGTTCACGCATACAGTCGCCCAGCCGTCGAAAGCGCAGGGGAGAGTCTCTCCGCAGAGATATGCGGTCAGCTCTTTCGCTCCCTCGTCGAAAGAGAGAGAGTTTTTAATCTCGTCGGACGTAAGCGCGAGCGCAAACGAATGCGACGGCTCGAATCTGTCTTTGACGAGCCTGCCAAGCTGAACGCCCGCACGCAAGACCCTTAGCCTGTCGAGGTCGGGGCAGTCGGGAGGCGCGGAATATCCGTATTCTCCGAAGAACAGATCGGCAGAGGGGCGCACGTTGAGATATTGAGCGCAGAACTTTGTAAAAGCCTTGTCGAACGCGCCGTTTTTTGCGCGCCTGAGGGGCTTTACTCTGACGACTTCGCCGTCCGTCTTGAGAAAGCGCGCGCAGAAATGTCCCTCGCCGTCCGCGAGGTGCGGCATTATCCTGACCGTGCCTTCTATGACTGCGTCGCTTGCGTTCACGCCGAGAAGTTTGGGTTGAGGGATCTGCGCTTTAATAGGATATAATTGTATATTCGCGTGCGCGTCAAGTACGCGCGCGACTGTCTCCTCGTTTTCCTTTGCGTTGAGAGTGCATGTGCTGTATACCAGCACTCCGCCGGGCTTGAGCATCTTAAAAGCACTATTCAATATCTCAGCCTGCCTCGCGGCGCACGCCGCGGGAGAGTCGGGCGTCCATTCGCGCGCGGCGTCGGGCGACTTGCGGAACATTCCTTCTCCCGAGCAGGGCGCGTCCACGAGTATCTTGTCAAACCAGCCGCAGAACCTGTCCTCGAGGTCTCTCGGGTCGTGGTTGAGCACGATCGCGTTTTTTACGCCGAGGCGCTCGATATTCTGAGAAAGAACCGCTGCGCGCGACGGTATTATCTCGTTTGCTACGAGAAGCCCTTCGCCTTTAAGAGCGGCGGCGATCTGCGTGGATTTGCCTCCCGGCGCGGCGCACAGATCCAGCACCTTTTCGCCCGGGCAGATCTCGAGAGCGGTGACGGGAAAGGTTGCGCTGGCTTCCTGCACGTAGTACGCTCCGGCAAGATGCGCAGCCGTCTTTCCGGCAGAAAAAGAGTCTGGATAATAAAAGGCGTCCCCGCACCACGGTACGGGGGTGAAATCGACGTCGGGAAACAGCGCGCCGAGATCTGCGCGCTTGAGAGTGTTTACTCTCAGTGAGCGTACAGGGGGCTTGGCGTAAGACGCAAAAAATGCGTCCGCTCCGTCTCCGAGCAGAGACGATATGTTGTCCTTGAATGTTTGGTCCAGATATTCTTCCATAGTCGAGCCGAGTTTGTTCGCCGTAAAAAATTTTCCTGCCCGTGTAGATCAAACAATATTATTTGTCGAGAGCAACGGCGTGCGGCTTGTGTTCTTTGTATACGAACGCGTAGCTGAAGCCCGATTGCAACAGCGCCGCAGACGCTTCTTCAAAGTCGGCGCAGAGTCTTGACGGGTCGTGTGCGTCAGAGCCGAGCGTGACCAGTTCTCCTCCGAGTTGACGGTATCTTTTGAGTATGGTCGTGTCGTGGAACAGATCGCATTTCGTGCCCTTTGAAGCGGTATTTACTTCAAGCGCCTTGCCCTTTTGTATCACCGCTTTCAGAATGTCGTCGATGAGGTCTGCAAAGTCGCCGTAGATCAGACGTTTGTCGGGGTAGGTCGCACAGCGGGCGATATACCCGAGGTGTCCTATCGAGTCGTAGAGATAAGGCGCGTCTACGCTCGCGCGCACCGCTTCGAGGTATGCGGTGTAAGCCTGTTTCTTGGTGCGTGCGTCAAAGTATTCTCTGAAATAGACGTCGATGCCTTCGACGATATGCACAGAGTTGATCACATAATCGGTCGGGTATGACTCCTGCACGTCGAGATAGAGCGCGTTCGCTTCGGGCGCGTAGCCGTACTCGAGAGCGTCTGCAAGGTAAATCCTGTCTGCATACTCGGCTTTCAGCGCGGTCATTTCGCGTTTGCGGCTTGTCAGGTCGATTTGTCTGACCCAGTCGAAGCCGGGCAGGGCGACGCAGTCCTTGTCGCAGTGGTCGGTGACGGCGAGGTATTTCAGACCGCGGGATACGGCTTCTTTTACCATTGCCCCGAGAGGGGGGACTCCGTCGTGCGAATAATTTGAATGAGTGTGTGTGTCGAACTTGTATTCCATAGTCAAAAGTATAGCGTATGCGCTCCGTATTGTCAATTGTAGCGGGCATATGCGCGCACTTGACAGAGGGGATATGCAGGTGTTATCATTTGAGAAAACGGAGGGATCTATGTCCGATCTGAAAAACAGCTGGGATAAGTTGCTCGAGCCGCAATGGAGAAGCGGTTATATGGGCGAATTGAGAGAGTATCTCCGCGCGCAGTACAGGAGCGCGGTCGTATATCCGCCAAAAAACAAGATGCTTGCGGCATTTGAGAACACGGCGTACGAGGACGTCAAAGTCGTGATACTCGGTCAGGATCCTTATCACGGCGCAGGGCAAGCCAACGGGCTGTGTTTTTCTGTCAACAGTGGCACCAAGTG
>CALWKV010000013.1 GCA_944381355.1 uncultured Christensenellaceae bacterium
CTGCTTGTAAGCATAAGGTTTCAGGTTCTCTTTCACTCCCCGCCAGGGGTTCTTTTCACCTTTCCTTCACAGTACTATACGCTATCGGTCACTAGGTCGTATTTAGCCTTACGGGATGGTCCCCGCTTATTCCCACAAGATTCCTCGTGTCCCGTGGTACTCCGGATCCTCACTGCTCGTACTCGATTTCGCCTACGGGATTTTCACCCTCTTTGACCAACCTTTCCAGATTGTTCGGCTATCTATACTCGCTTTATGTGAGTCCTCTACCCCGCTGTATATCTCTATATAGCGGTTTGGGCTCTTCCCCTTTCGCTCGCCACTACTCAGGAAATCATTCGTTTATTTTCTTTTCCTCCGGGTACTTAGATGTTTCAGTTCCCCGGGTTCCCTCTCTATACACTATTTATTCATGTATGAGTACCTGCTCCGCAGCAGGTGGGTTCCCCCATTCGGATATCTACGGATCAATGCTCATGTGCAGCTCCCCGTAGCTTTTCGCAGCTTGTCACGTCCTTCTTCGGCGCCTAGTGCCAAGGCATCCACCTTACGCCCTTCGTAGCTTGATCGTTCTTTCGTCGTTTCAATCCATTTCAGACCTTTTAGTTTTCTGTCCTCAGCTTTGTAATATACACAAGTTCATATTACTCATATTTACTCGTATTATATTTCGCTAATCTTTGGCATGTCTTTCACCATGCCTGAACATCTATCTCTCGTCAAGATAGTGTTCTCTACTATGCAGTTGTCAATGTGCAATGCCGATCAGAATCGGCTGGTGGGCTCAAGTGGACTCGAACCACCGACCTCACGCTTATCAGGCGTGTGCTCTAACCAGCTGAGCTATGAGCCCATGTGGTGGAGATGAAGGGAGTCGAACCCTTGACCCCCTGCTTGCAAGGCAGGTGCTCTAGCCAACTGAGCTACACCCCCACGGGTATGTGTTTGCGCTGTTTTTTCGACAGCTTTTATATAATATCATTACCGTCGCCCGATGTCAAACAATTTTACAAGATTTTTGTGAAAATTTTTCAACCTTTTTTTGAGTCGTTTTAACGTGTGCGTATTATCGCAAAACAAGCGTTTCCGCACCAAGGCTTACGTCGACGATAAGGCGCCCCGCTTTTGCAAGAGAGGCGCGCTTTTCGCTTTTCTTCTTCTCAAAGCAATTTCTTCTTTTTCAGGAAAAGTGCGAGGACTACCGATATCACTGCGCTTATCGCGGCGACAACCCAGAACCCCCATGCCTTGTTCTCGAACGGGACTCCCGTATTCATTCCGAAAAACGACGCTATCAGCGTGGGGATCGAGAATACAAGCGTGACGGAAGTCAGCACTTTCATCACTATGTTGAGATTGTTGGATATGACCGATGCGTATGCGTCCATCGTGCCGGAAAGAATGTCTCTGTAAATCGAACACATTTCCATTGCCTGTTTTGTCTCTACGGCTACGTCCTCGAGCAGATCCTTGTCCTCTTCGTATATCTTCACTATACTTTTGGCGGTCGTCTTGGTGGAAAGAAGTCTCGTGATTACCGCGTCGTTGCCCGTCAGCGAAGTGCTGAAGTAAACGAGAGAGTTTTCAAGGTCGAGCATCTGAATGAGTTCTTTATTCTTTGTCGACTTGTGCAATTCGTTCTGAATACGCTGGCTGGCTTTGTCTATCTGCTTGAGGTAGGTCAAAAATTTCGTCGCTATGTTGTACAGTATCTGGAACAAAAATCTTGTCTTTTTATAAGTGGCGAAAGATTTGACGCGATTCCTTGCAAAGTCACGCAACACGGCGGTATCCTTGAGGCAGACCGTGATCACGCAATCTTTTTTTATGAACGTACCGAGCGGTATCGTGAAATAGCTGTAATAAGCCGCTTCTTCCTCAATGACGGGGATGTCAACGAGAACCATAGAATAGTCTTCTTCGGTCTCGCAACGCGATCTTTCCTCGTCGTCGAGAGGGGTCTTGAGCACGTCGGCTTCTATGCCCGTCAGACCCGCTATGTACTCTATCTCCTTATCGCTGGGATTTACGAGATTTATCCAGCAATCCTTGGGGGAAAACCCTTCTGCGGAGAAAACCTCCTCCTGCAGGTGTTGGAGTTTTTCGAATTCGTCTGTCTTGAAGATTTCAATCATCGATATACCTCCTTTTGCGGCAATGTTCCGCACTCGGGTTTTTAAAGGAAAAGTAAAGTCGCGTATTTCCGTCCTTACGCCGAACGCTCGGTAGATTATAACAGAAATCCGCGACTCCCATTCACTATAATAGCACTACGTTGCCGTTTTGGCAACTTTTAGGCGGTATATTTTTTAAGCGTCTCCGCCGCTTCTTTCAGAGAAGCGCTTCCGTCAGCATCTGCGTTTGAGCCGTTCACAACAGCCGCAAGCCCGCTTCCGACCACTTTTGCGACGTCCTTGCTCGGATTTGCTCCGACATACGCTCCGACAGCCCTCGCAAGATCTTCTGCCGCACAGCTTTCGGGCACGTCGCACGCTCTTTTTATGCCGTCAAACTCCTTAGCTCCGACTACGAACACCTTGGTGCGCGTCTTATCCTCGAGAGTGAGTCTGTTTTCAAAGATACGCAATATACCCGCCGCCGCTTTTCTTTCTCTCTTATACGTCAGATATGCGTAAAGTTTGGCTACAAGACCCACCGCTGCCCATACCGCCGCAGAAAGCGCCGCATAGCAGACGGCTATTGTCCATTCTACGCCCTTGCAGAGCAAAAGCGTCTGAAGCGCCGCAACGCAGGCGAACGCGACGTAATAATAGAATACCATCGGACGCTTTTCCGCGGTAAGAAGCCTGTTCATCTTGAACTGAAGCTCGCTTCCCGCATACTCCGAACCGACGAGCGCATGGCTTTTCCACGCTTTTCTTATGCTCCTAGGCATGTGCTTCACGCATTTTTTGTAAAAACGGTGAGAATTCGAGAGGTCGATGTCTCCTCTGCTGACTACGAACCTTTTTATTCTGCGGTAGTTTTTGCTATTTTTGGCTGAATGCAAAATATACAAAATCTGAATAATAAAGGTGACTACGCTCAATGCGGCGCAAGCAACCGTCAGAAACTGAACGGGAACGGACCCGAGAAGGTCGTCGAGCGCGGCGCCGATCTGCAAAACAATTTTTTCCACAGCAAACATACTCCTTTTTTTGTTGTTATGTACGCTGCGGAAACAGCACTATATTATAATGATATTATATAATAAGGGTCGGAGCGCTTTGCCCGCCCATAAATGATTGCCCTTTTTCCCGGTTTTACACGTGCAGGATCAAATCTCTTCCCAAAACGTATATCAGTTTTTCTTTCACCCTGAGTCCCAGTCCCTTTTCGACCGCGAGAGCGTAAAGTTCGAGCTGTTTGCGGTAACGTGCCGCAACGGTATCTGGCGGGAGCTTGCTCATCTTGAAGTCGACGACGGTTGCCGTGCCGTCCGCGCGATCCTCTATCAGGAGGTCAATCGTGCCCTGCACGAGTATCTTATCGTCGGGCGCGTTTTCTCCGAGCACGTCTTTGGCTTTCACCCTTAGCATAAACTGTTTTTCGCGCAGATGTCCGACTGCTCTCGCGCGGGTTATCACGTCGCTGCAAAGGCATCTGAAAACGACGGCGGGATCGACAACTTGTCTTTCTGCGTCGTCGAGCACTCCTTTTTCACAGAGTTCGTCTATCTGCGCGGCGACCGCCTTTTCGTCGGGGCTGTCGTAATCGACGTGCTCCATCACCTTGTGATAAGCCGTACCCGTACCCGCGCTGTCCTCCTCGAACCAATTCTTGACGTATATCGTGCCGTAGTCGTCGGGATTTTCTTTATTTATTCCCGTTACCGTGTGCTTTATACCCGTCTCGGCGCTCTTTGAATACGGATATACGTAATATAAGTACTCCCGTATTTCCTTGAGTTTTTCAGGCTCCGGCGCGGCGAACGTTATGCCGCCCTCCTCTGCTCCGACTTCCTCTACGACGTCTGCCGCCTCGTAGTTTTCGACGTATTTTTCACAAAATTCAGGAGAGTCGACGCAGACGTTGTTCAGCCAGTTCATAAACGATTTTTCGTCAAGTCTGCCCTTGGCAAAATCCTTGACGGTACCCGTGATAAACAGCATATTCTTGGCGCGCGTCAAAGCGACGTACATAAGTCGCAAGCGTTCTTCGAGGTTCTTTTTATCCAGTTTGCTCTTGCAAGCCGCGTACTTGAGAGTATTCCTCTTGAGTCTTGTTTTCTCCTCGGGATATTTCATCGCTATGCCGAAGTCCTTGTCTAGCAGCATATCGGACGGATTTCTTTTCAGAAAAGAGGACGCAGCGTCCATAAGTATCACCACGGGATATTCAAGACCTTTGGACGAATGTATAGTAGAAGTCTGGACGCAATTGTCGTCCTCCGGTCTCTCCGCGCTTTCGCCCGACAGCGCCGCTTCTTCTTCGTACGCCAGCATCGACTGAAGCGTCACCGCATAACTCTTGCCTTCGAGTCCGGCTACGAACGCGCGCATCTTGTCAAGATCGTCTCTGCCGAAATGCGCGAGCACGTATTTGTCGAAGCTGTATTTTGCTATCGCGTATTCCAGCAGTCTGCCCGCGCTCTCCTGCGCCGATTTATCTCTCAGATCCTGCAGATCTGCGTAAAACGCTTTCAGCTTCTGTGCCAGAGCATCGTGCTTTTCGTCAGCGTAAAGTCTGGTGCAGGTATGGAAATATTCCTCTTTGAGGTACGCTTTTCTTATCCCGGCAAGTTCGCTGCAATCGAAACCGCCGAACACGCTTTTCATCACCGCAGTCAACGCTACGTCCTGCAAAGGGTTGTCCACGACTCTGAGCAGGTCGAGAAGCATATTCACGCCGAAATTCTCCTCGGACTGCGTCACGTTGGCGCCTGCTACAGGTATGCCGACCGAGTGCAGATATCTGATTATCTTCTGCACACGCGGGCTTCTGGTAGAGCAAAGCAGAGTAATGTCCTTGTAATCCACGTACCTGCTCGCGGGTTTGTCGTCCTCGTAATATCCTATCTTCCGCTTGCCGACCAGCGAAGCTATTTTTTCTGCGATACACATCGCTTCCGCCTCGGCGTCGTCCTCTCCGTCGGGAACGTCCTCTCTTACGCTGTAAACCCCGTCGGCAGGCCACATCGAGCGCACGGCTTTCTCGGTTTTTTTCACAGGGCATATCCCGATAACGGGCAGACCGTCGTCATAGGCGGGAGGCTTGTCCGTTTCCAGCATGGAATTGGCGGCATAATCCACCCCGCCTTTCTTTTTCGTCATAAGCCGCGAAAATATCTCGTTGACAAAATCCAGGATGCGCCTGTCGCTCCTGTAATTTTTATTGAGAACGACCACCTCTCCCTCTGAAGAATCAGCGCCGTAATCGTCGAATTTGCCGATAAATATCTCGGGTTCGGTCAGGCGGAAACCGTATATACTCTGCTTCACGTCTCCGACCATGAACAGATTGTGCCCGTCCGAAATGTGCCTGAGCACGAATTCCTGCACGTAGTTGGTGTCCTGATATTCGTCAATACAGACGTATTTGTAGCGAGAGGAGACCTCTTGCGCGACTTCGGGATTTTTGAGAACTTTTATCGCGTAATATTCGAGGTCTGCAAAATCCATTTTGTTTTCTGCCAGCTTCTGCTCTTTGTATTCCTCTGCGACCTCGCAGACGATCTGAATGAGTTTTCTGACGTAAGGCACGGTGTTCTCGCCGTATTCCTCCCACTGAGAGGACGTGTACGCGGTGATTTTTTTCACTTCTTTCGCCGCCTTGGCACAAGTGGCGGCAAAAGTCTTTTGTATTGCTTTCAGCTCGTCGTATCTGAGATCGGCTATCGCATAGTCTACGCCGACTTCGTCCGCCGCCGCGATCAACTTTGCTTTCGCCATCTTTTTTCCCGCGGCAAAATGCCAGTTTATCGCGCAGACCGCATCGAGAAACTCCTTTCCCTTCTTCCCGACAGCCGCCTCGCAACTGCGGGCGATCATCTCTGCTTCGACCCTGTTGTCGGGATCGAACCCCGGGTATTCGTTCATCGCGTCGGCAAGAGAGCGCGCCTCTGCCCCCGCTTGTGCGATCATATTTTCATACTCGGACAACATCGCCGCTGTCGCCTGCCCGTCGATGCCGTAACCGTTATGCGCGTTGTTCAGCCACCCGTCTCTGTCGGGCTGAGATTCGAGGAACCCGTAAACGCGTTTGATCTGCGCGCGGAAAGCGTAGTCGTTGCCGAACATGAATTTCAAAGCGGAAACGATCGGATCTGCCTTTTCTCCGTACCTCTTGATCACGGCATCCACTGCTTTGTCCAGCATGCCGTCTCTCTCGGACGGCTCGAGCATAGAATAAGACGGGTCTATTCCCGCTTCTTCAAAAAATTCTTTGATCAGATTGCCGCAAAATGAGTGTACCGTGCAGATATCCGCCATAGACACGTCGTCTATCTGTTCTCTGATGTATTCTTTGTCCGCGCCTTCTTCTCTCATCGCCTCGACGAGTGCGGACGATATCCTGTCTTTTAGTTCTGCGGCAACGGCGTTGGAAAACGCAAGCATGACTATGTTCCTGACCGGAGTGCCCTGCTTTATAATCCTGACTATCCTCTCGATCGTGACGGCGGTCTTGCCGCTGCCAGCCGAGGCTGAAACCAGCGTGTTTTTGTCAAGGCTACCTATTGCCCTGATCTGTGCTTCATTCCACTCTCGTGCCATCTTCCCCCTCCGCGAAGAACGGATATTCTTCAAAAACTTTGCTTTCGCTCATCATGCGTTTTACGCCGCCCGAAGTCGCAAACGCACAGATTCCGCCGTACTCGCAATAAGTACAGGCGCTCTCGGTCGGCGACGCTTTTATATAACCGTCGTCTATTTCCTCCGCCGCTTTGCAGGTGAGTTTTTCTACATAATCGCAAAGCTCGGCAAATCTTTCGGGACTTGTCGCGACACCGCCCGCACCTGCCACGATATCTCCTTCTTTTCCTTTCTGCGCAGAACGCTTTATCGGATAGAGTCTGCTTTCTATCCCGTTGACCGTACTGTCGAACACGTGATCGAAATGCTTGAGAATTTTCTCGTCCGTGTTGATAAATCCGACAAACTTGAATCTCCCGGAACTTCTGTTTTCAGACAAAAACTTGTTGTTGAGCGGCAGATAGAAAACTCCGGCAGGCTTTGCGTCGATCTGCCCTGCAAGCGCTTTCATATATATGAAAAGCTGTATCCTCTCCCCGTACATCACGTTGGGGAGCGAGAACGACACGCTCGCAGAACTCTTATAGTCGACTATCGTGATATAATCCCCGTACCTGTCGACTCTGTCTATCCTGCCGAACATATCGATGGTCTTGTTTTTGAATTTGATTTTTATCGGAGCGTAACTGCCGTCCATACCGAACGCTTCTTCGAGCACGTCCGGCTCGAAATCGCTTTTTTTCATTCTTTCGCAAAGCGTTGCTATTAGGAAAACACAGCGCTCTTTAAGCTCCTCGATCTCGCCTTTCAGGTGCGGTATTGCGTTCATTTGCGCATACTTCTCGTCGCCGAGCACCTCGCCCGTCAAAGCGACAGCCGTTTCCTTTATCTTTATCGGATCGGTATTCTTATAGTCGCATTGGCTGAAAAAACGCTGAAGCACTTCGTGGATAATAGTACCTATATCCTGCACTTTCATCTCTGCTTTTTCTCTCGGATGCAGGCTGAGTATCCTCTCGACGTAATGTCTGAACGGACACTTGGCGTACAATTCTATCTGGCTTACGCTTGTATGCCCGCCCTTCCAGACGACAGCGCGTGAGGTATCCACATACTCCTCGGGCGCGATCTCGCCGAGCAAAGCGTCGACATAACCCTCGCCGTATTTCTCTCGCGCCAATGCGCTTAGCACGTCGTACTGCTCTCTGTCGTCGTGGCGCACGCCCATGTCGTAAAGCAGTTTGTATTCTATCAGTTCGTCGGCAATGTTTCCGCTGCCGGCAAAATACTCCGCATACTTTGCCGTATCCCACAATGCGTCCGTCCTCGGGGGTCTCAGCTTCTTGAGAGAGAGAAGTTCACAAAGCTGTTTTACCACTACGCTTTCACTTTGCGTCTCCCCCGCCGCATTATATCTGCTGTAACTTATCTCCAGCCTCTCCTGCGGTTTGAGCAGGAACATAAGCGTATTCAGCCTTTCGGCATTGTTCTGTTCTTTGACGTCGGGTTCGACTACCACGCCGCACGCCGCCCAAGCTCTGCTCTCCTTCCCCGCGAATATGCCGTTGTCGCCGTGTTCGGGAGGCAGCGCGCCCTGCGAAGCGCCCAGTACGAACATCGTTTTCACGCCGTCGTACCTGCTCTCTCTCGACTCGCCCACGAAAACGCAGTCTACGAAAAGCGGCACGAGCGAAATCTGCGTGGATGCAATCGCGGAATTTATTATGTTCAGATAAGAGGTGACAGAAAATCTGCAATCTCCGAGCAGGCGCACGCTCCTTGAAAATATATCCTTAAGCTTTTCGGTAGCCTGTGTTGCGCAATTGAACGCGACGTCCTCTCCTCTGTCGGCGAGAGACTGAACGTATAACGCGTTGCGCTCGTCAAAATCCGCCTTTTGCAGAAATTGCCGCAACTGTGAAAAATACTCCTCCGCGGTCGCGGTTTTAAGCGTAAAGACAGAAAGCAGATCGCATATATATGCCCGTACTTCTTCTGCCGCAGCGTAATCGGGATCGCTCGTACCCGCCCTGAAAGGAGCGTCCGGTCTCACGTACTCAACGCCGTATTTTATACAGAAATTTTCAAACGCGCATACTTTGAGAAAATCGAGAGGAAGCAAAGCGTTTTTCGCAAGTTCCGCGACGTCTCTGAGCCTGTACCCCCTCGCTACGGTTCTGAAAGCGCCCGTCACCAAGCGTGAAGCCGTCTGAGTATCCAGACTTTCTTTTTTGTCGAAAAAGTAATTTATCCCTACGTTTTTGAACACTCTTTCCACTATCGGTGCGTATGCCGCGACGTCGCAGCATACGACCGCGAAGTCCATGAAACGGCTGCCCTCTCTGACGACCTTGCGTTTTATCTCGCGCGCGACGCGCCTGACCTCTTCTTCGGCGCTGTCGGCAACGTATATCAAAGTGCTTCCGTCGCTTTCAAAACTCTTGCCTCCGTATGCGAACAGTTCTTCGGATATGGCTTTTTTGTCCCCTTTCAGCGTGGACGGCAGACGTTTTACCGACGGATTGCAGCCGCATGCGCGCGCACGTTCTATAAGCGTTTGCAGGCAGCGCGACGGGTATATTCTGGAATTTTCCGCGCCGTCGTTGCAAACCATGAACACCGCGCAGTAATTGGCGGCGGCGAACAGTTTTTCGCATATACGTCTCTGAATGTTGCTGAGATAAAGATAGTCGCTGATATATACGTCGCAGTCCTGCATGCCGTACTCCTCTATCGCGTCGGTCAGAGCTTCGAGCTTGGACGAACCGTCTGTATACCCCGCGTTGAGTTCTTCGACATACCCCTTATAAAGCATCACTATGTCTTTGGTTTTGTTGCGTATCTTTATCGGCAGCGAATCGAGTATCCTGTCGATCGCATCAGATGATACGCCGCTGTTTCTTATCTGAGAAATGACCGCGTATATTTCGCTTGCGAAATCTGCGTTGTTGTACGCGCCGCGGAAACACGACAGTTCCTTTTTGTTCTTCTCGATAACTTTTCTGAGAAGCACTACCGCGCCCTGTGCGGAAAGATAATCGTTCATCTTCGCGCCCATAGTCTTGTTGGCGAGACGTGAAAAACTCACGACTTCTATGTCGAAACACGCCTCAAGATCGAGGTAGTCCATCACCGCTTTTTCGTAATACATCATAAAGCGGTCGGGCACGATGAGAAGCTGCCTTTTCCCCTTGCCCCTTCTCTCTCTTATCTTTTCAAAAACGGCGCCGCAATCCAGCGTATCTCCGATAAAAAATTCTACCATAACACCATTATAACGACAAAAAGCGACCTTTGCAATACTCTTGCCTGCGTTTTATCGGACACCGCTACAAATATTGCCGTAAATCAATTGATAAAATCAAAATATATGATATAATAAAAATACTATGAAAAAACTCGTTTTTGCAATAATCACAATACTGATAATATGTTTGCTCGGCGTATCGCTTGCAGGTTGCAACCGCGCGACACCGACGCAGAAACTTCTTTTCAACAGCAGACCGTGGACAAGCGAAGTCACCGACGAAACTCTCGTCTACGACGTAGTTTACAAAAACGGTACCGAGGACGCCGTGCGCGGCACGATGACGGTCACCGTCAAGAGTTATAACAGCGAAGAAGTCACCGTCGGAGACTGGACGCTCGACAACGCCGTCGGTTACCTCACGACAACAGAGCTTGTGATGGACAACGGCGACAACAAAACCTCTAGCGCATTCTTCAGCACGGGCATCGAGGTGAAATACGCTCAGGCGGATCAGACCGTTGCAGGCGTCAACAGCGGCTACAAAGCGGAATACAAAGACGAGAAATGCTATTATACGACGTACGAAAACGACGCTGAAAAATCGGGAGAGATAAAGCTCGGTGAATTTGCAGAATCTCCCTATATCGACAACGCGATCCTCTATCAGGTAGCCAGATGCATTCCCGACAGCGTTTCTTCGTTTACTTTCAACGTGCCCGACGTCACGTTGGGCGAATCGCAAAGCGTTACCGTAACCGCGGCACGCAGTTCTACTTCTGCGATAAAGAGTGCCGATGAAGCGGGAACGGAATACGTCTGTTACTTCGTATCCATAAGCCTCAACCGCACTTTCCCGGGATCGGGCGAAAGCCTCAAATGCGCGATCAGCTCCACCCCCTATCCGTCATCCGACGATCCCCGGATAAAAAATCTGATCGTGCAGATATCGGAAGGCGATACGCTTTATACGCTGAAAAGCGCGACAACCGACAACGTTAATTGAAAAGGAGCCGCAAGGCTCTTTTTTTATACGCTTTTTCCTTAGGCTTACGCCGACCTTGATTCTTATTGTAATATCGCCGACTTTGCCCGCATACATTCTTTTCGGGTGATCTATGTCGGTTTTTTATTTTGACGCAAAAGACGGGTTCGTCACCGTAAACGGCGCGCTTGCGGAAAAATGCTATTGTACAGACAGGGCTTTTGCTCTCGCCTGCTTCCGTGACGGCTTTGAGCCTGTGTTCGCGAAGATCTGCGTTCCCCCCGCGTCCGCTCCGCTCGGGACAAGGATTTGCGATCTGGGCGGCGGGATATATCTCCTCTCCTCCGATCCTTTGCCCGCGCCTTGCACGGAGCCGCAGATAATATGTCAGACGGTATGCCGCACCGAAAACGTATCTCACCTCGTCACTTCATGTAAACGCGGAGGCTATTATCTTATCGCGGAAACCGACTGCGAAATACATGAATTTCCCTGCCCGTGTGCTTTAACCGACGTAAAAGTTGTTTCGGCACGCGTTGCGGGCGGTCAGTTGATAAAAATAACCGCAAAAGCGGAAAAGCGCAAGTTCGCCTCCGTGCTGTTCTACGGCGACGATTACGTTCCTCTTTTTTCGGGCGTGTACGACGATCTTTATTTTGAAGGAGCGGATATCGTATGCATCGAGAAAAAGGGAGGTTGCAACTGTTGCGAACGCACCCTCAGACTGTGTTATTCCGACGGCAGATTTTCAGAAAAAGAACTCTCTTTTTCGTATGCGCACGACCACCTCTACGTCGACGAGCTCGTGCCGTATGTTTTTTTGGAAAAGCTGATCTTCAAAGATATCGAAGGAGCGGAAAACATGCTCCGCCGCGGACTCAGAGCAAAAAGCGTGCTCGGGACAATGGGCGACTTCGACAGCGTTGCCGACTTTGAATTTCTGCCCTACCGTCCTTTCGTCGTCGGCGTATACGAAAAAACCGCTTTCTGCAAAGTGCGTTACTTCCGTTTCGATGTACGGGACGGCGTAATTTGCGACGTATATCCTGTGCTTTAGTCTTGCTTTTCCTTTATTTTACATATTTTTTTAATACTTATTCAACAATATATGATATCATCTAAATAGCGAGGTGAATCGTATGAATTTGATTTTAAGCGCCGACACGTCGACACTGCAACTTGCTTTGCTCATCGTCTCGGCTTGCTTCCTGCCCTTTCTGATATGGATGATAATCGCGGGCGTACGCGTGAAATCCCAGTTCGGCAAATATTCTCAGGTGCTCTCCGTAAAAGGTTATACGGGAGCGCAGGCGGCGCGCGCTATACTCGACGCCAACGGATTGCAACACGTGCAGATAGTGCGTTGCGCAGGCAGCCTGACAGACCATTTCGACCCGACGACAAACACCGTGGCGCTGTCACAGGCGACTTACGACAGCACGTCGGTGGCGGCGATCGGCGTTGCGGCGCACGAAGTCGGGCACGCAATTCAGCACGCTGAGAACTATGCTCCGGTAAAGATACGCGAAAAACTCGTGCCCGTAGTGAATTTTACTTCGCGGCTCAGCCTTCCGCTTATTCTTATCGCTATGATATTCGAGCTTATGGGATACTTCAGCGATTTCTCGATGACGCTGTCAACGTTCTTCCTCGGACTTGCCGTGGTGTGCTATTTCTTTTACTGTCTGTTCACGTTCATCACTCTGCCGACGGAATACAACGCAAGTTCGCGCGCAAAACGACAGCTTGCAGACTGCGGCATATTGACGGATGCGGAACTTGAGGACGCTTCTCGTGTGCTCAAAGCGGCGGCGAAAACCTATCTCGTCTCTTTTGCGTTCTCTCTGATCCAGATGCTGAGACTTCTGCTGATCGTTCTTATCAGAAGGAACAGACGTCGCTGAAGCGCAGTCTCTTGCGGCAATAAGACATAAAAAACGCCGCCCTTTACGGACGGCGTAAATTTTTACTCTTTACTGAAGCGGCGTGACCTTGACGTTGATAAACGTCGTGACGCCTGCCATAAGACGTATCTCCACTTGATAATTGCCCACAGACTTTATCGGGTCGGAAAGCAATATTTTCTTTTTATCCACGTCGTAGCCGATCTCTGCGAGCCTTTCGGATATTTCTTTTGAAGTGACCGCGCCGAAAGCCTTGCCGTTTTCTCCGCAACGGATCTTTACGTCGACAGCCAGCCCTTTGAGTCTCTTGCTCTGCTCGACCGCGTTGTCGTATTCTTCTTTCCTGCGTTTTTCCTCAGCCGCCTGCTTCTGTCTGGTTTCGTTGAGTACAGAAGCGGTAGCTTCGATCGCCATCTTTTTCTTTATAAGGAAATTGCGCGCGTATCCGTCGTTTACGTCGACGATCTCGCCCTTTTTACCTTGACCTTTTACGTCCTGCAAAAGTAATACTTTCATATACGTTCCGCCTTGTTTTTTTATATGATAACACACGCGCGCGCAGTTTGCAACCTAAGCCGACGATATTGATACAAAATCGGCGTTATTTCGTTTATTCGCGCATTAAACGGCGCTAAGTACGGATACTAAACGCGGAGGTGATGTTTATGAAAGGACTCAGATGTACTACCTGCAACTGCGAATTCAACCGCGCTTGCCATTGCAACGCGGGCGTTATCAAAGTAGGGAAAACGGGCGTATGCGAAACCAGACAGAAGCGTCGCTACGGTATAATCCAGCAGAACAGCGTCAATATCGAAGCCGCGAAAGACTTTGACTTCGACGGCGGCAAAGAAGTGCTGATACAGTGCGACTCTACCGACTGCGTTTTCAACAAAAACCGCATCTGCGCCGGCGATATCGTGAACATGGGCGACGGTATGATGAAAACAAAGTGCTTTTCCCGTGCCCGTAAATAACGCAAAGAAAGCGTTATCTTTCAGATAACCGTGCAAAAAATACGCTCCCCATAAACACGGGAGCGTAAATTTTTGTCTGACTGTCAAGTCTGTTGCAACGTGCGGCTTACTTGTCGCCTTCTTTCATATACTGGGCGGGATCTACTCTGACTCCGTCTTTGGTCAGTTCGATATGAAGGTGTGCGCCCTGTGCGATCTCTGCGAGAGCCTCTCCGCTGACGACGCCTATCTTGTCGCCTTCCTTGACTGCGGAGCCTGCCGTCACGGTCACGTCGTCGAGAAGTCTCATCGTCGTCTCAAAACCGCCGTCATGGGTAATGACAACCGTCGTGCCGTAGAACGTATCCGTCTCAACGCTTTTCACCGTGCCGTCAAACGGACAATACACTTCGCTTCCTGCAGCCGCGAGCATATCCAGACCTTCGTGTGTCGCCCAGTGCTGCATCGTGGGATTGAATACGAGTTCGGTATTGCTGAAGCCGATATCGATAGTATAATCGGAGAGCATCGTGCCGAGAGCAAAAGTCTTGGTCTCCTCCTCGTCGGTATCGTCCTCGTCGTCTTTGTCATCGTCGACGTCGTCCATGTCGTCGTCCACGTCTCCGTTGACGTTGCTGTCGTCGTCGTTCAAGTCGCCGTTTACGGGCGGATTTTCGTCTTGAGAGCCGTTTACCGCCGCGATAGTGATCATAGTGCCGATAGCAAGAACGCAGACGATTATCAGCACAAAATAAATATTGCGCCTGAAAAACGCCAGAACCTTGTTGCCACCGCCTTCCT
Source organism: uncultured Christensenellaceae bacterium (assembly GCA_944381355.1). Taxonomy (GTDB): domain Bacteria; phylum Bacillota; class Clostridia; order Christensenellales; family UBA3700; genus Ornithoclostridium. The sequence continues at coordinate 14,586 of CALWKV010000013.1, forward strand.
GATTTGCCTTTTTCATAAAAACCTCCGTTTTTTTGTTTTATTTATTTCGTACAAGCCTGCGCTTACGATTTCAGTAACTACCCATTATCAGCGGACTGCCGACAACGGTCGCGCCCTCTTTGAGGACTATTTGCATATTGACTACGTTTCCGTCCGTTTCGACGCCGTAGCCGCAACCTTTCGAGTATGCGTACACAACGGTACAGCCGTTTTCTTCATCTATCGACAAAGCCTTTGCGCCGTACGCCTCCAGCACGTCCGAAAGCGCCAGCTTTGCGTCATAAAACACCGCCGCACCGAGAATGTTGTCCACTTTTGCGGCAATCATACCTGCCGAGCCGATCTGACAGCCGTAGGCGTTGAACGCTCCCGTAGACACGTATGTATAATCTTCGCTTGTCCCTTTTGCGTATATCTCCACCTTCGCGACATCGGCACAAAGATCTGCCTCTCCCGCCTTGTCTATAAGCCCTTCCGACGACTTCCCCGCCGCCGTATAAGTGACCGCAGCGGCTATAACTACCGCAAATACTATAAGCAAAAACTTTTTCATATCCTCACCTGCCTCGCAAACAATTGTTGACCGATTTTTTGTGTTTATACATGTCAGTCCGCGCTAAATTTTGCGCCGACCCGAGTCCGCTTGACTAGCGCGCGGGCGTATGTTATATTTGTTTTGTGAGGTTTTTATGAACTATTTGTCAAGACGTTGCAAATCTATACTTCCGTACACCGCGGGCGAACAGCCGCAGGATAAAAAATACGTGAAGCTGAACACGAACGAGTGCCCCTATCCGCCCTCTCCCGAGGTCGAAAAGACGGTGCGTGATTTCGAGACGGCGAGACTCAGACTGTATCCCGATCCCGAAAATACGAAATTGGTATCGGTAATAGCGCAGAAGCACGGGCTTGCTCCCGAGAACGTATTCGTCGGCAACGGCAGCGATGAAGTGCTCTGTATGTGCTTCCCCGCGTTCTTCGATGAAAACGATACGGTTGCATACGCGGACGTGACCTACTCTTTTTACAAGGTATGGGCGCATATGTTCGACGTAAAATCCAAAAAAATACCGCTCGACGACGAGTTCAAACTCCTGCATACGGATTATCTCTCCATGCAGGGCGTCAACGGCATTATTATCTGCAATCCAAACGCGCCTACCGGTACGGCGCTAGGCAGGCTCGATCTGCTGAAGATCGTCGAGACCAACCCCGACAAGATAGTCATCGTGGACGAGGCTTACGGAGAATTCGCATCATGCAGCGTCGCAGGTCGCGTATGCGACTACCCCAATCTGCTCGTCGTAAAGACTCTTAGCAAGGCTTACGCTCTCGCAGGCGCAAGGTGCGGTTACGCACTCGGCAACAAGGCTCTCATAGACGGTCTCAAAACGATTAAAAACTCGATGAACTCATACACCGTCAACGCGGTGACAGAAGCCGTCGCCATCGCCGCGCTTTCGGACAAAAAATATTATGCCGAGCTTATTGACAAGATCAACGCGCAGAGAGAAGAAACTGCCGACGCGCTGAGACAACTCGACTTCGAAGTGCTTCCCTCGTCGAGCAATTTCATATTTGCAAGACACAAAAGGATTTCAGGCAGCGAGATATACTTCCAGCTGAAAGAAAACGGCGTGCTGGTCAGACATTTCAAGAGTGACAGAATAAGCGATTTCGTCAGAATTACCATAGGCACGAAAGAAGAGATGAAAATTCTGCTGACCGAGATATCCAAAATAGTAAAAAGAAAAAACTGAATAAACTCAAACGCTACGACGCTCCGAAAGGGGCGTTTTTTCATAAACGGAGTTTTTGCGACAAAAGACGGCATTTTTCTACGTATAGTTTGTGCTAATATTTTATCTATAAAAGTACGGGAGAACAAAATGACGGATCTTAACGGATACTCTCAGATAGAATATTGTTGCAAATGCGGCAAGACGCACCGCTCCTACACTAAAACTGTGATAACCGAGGACGATGCGCTCGAAAAACTTCCCTCTGTATGCAAGGATATCCTCGCAGAAGGTCGCCTCGGCATAGTCTGCGATGAAAACGTTCGCCCGATAGCGGAGCGCGCCGAAAGTCTGCTTACACGCGCAGGTTATCGGACTAAACTGTTTGTACTGCCTCCGGGTTTTTCCGATCTGCGCGCACAGGCGCAGAAACTGGTAGAAGCCCGCGAGGATGTTCGGCTGTGGGTTGCCGTCGGCACGGGAAGCATTGCCGATACTGTGCGTTATGCAGCGTCCGAAAGAGTAAACGAATGGGTCCTCGTGCTGACTGCGCCTACTACGGACAGCGTCCTCTACCCTTATTGCGATTTTTTTGAAAACGGAGAAAGGATTGTCGTGCGCGCCACTCCTCCGATCGCCGTCGTAGCCGATTACACAATTATAAGCAGCGCGCCGAAATTCACCATAGCGGCAGGATACGGCACTCTGCTGTCAAAACTCCTTCGCTCGTTCGACTTTGCATTCGACGATGTGACGGGTAAAGGCAGATGCGAGCACCTGACCCGCGAGTTTAACGAAAACGTTGCGTATTACTTCGACACTCAGTCTTGCGAAAGCGATTCTCTCAGGATCTGCCGATCGCTGCTCCGTCTCGGCATTGTCGCACAACTTGCTGACGAGCAGGACTTCTGTCAGGGAGGAGAATATTTCGCTGCATATTGCCTGAAATACCGCATGAACGGCACTCGCCTGACAGGAGAAAACGCAGGGATATGTTCTTTTATCGGTTACTGCATTCTCGACAGCTATCTGAGTACGTCTCCTGACGACCTCTTTATTCCCGCAAGTATACCGGAGTATCTCAGATATCTCGACAAAAACTGTAAACTCAACAACATCAGGCTTTTGTCAGAAGTAAAAGTCAGATCCAACAGTGAAGCGCATCTGTACGTACTGAAAGAATATTCAGGCGATCTGCTGGCAAAGTTACGCGAGCTTTTCGCAGGCGTAAAAGGTTATACCAGACACTTTCGCAGAATGTATGAGGACGCAGGTTACTGGCTCGGCTCTTACTGCGACACGCCCTCAGCGGTTCAGACCGTGACTGCGGCGTACGCTGCCTTCGGCGACGGTCTGTTGTCCTCAATGGCGAGAGGCGGCGCGTTGCAGAGCGTATTCTGACGCATCCCGACTCGGCGCATAGGCGAGACCGCGCATAATTATAACCTCGGTGCGTGATTTATACCCTTATTCGGATACGAAACAATGAATAAGTCTTGTCGTCAACGCAAAAATGCAGACGACGACGATCCTCTTAAAATCACAGAAAAACAAAAAGACGCGTTTTCACGCGTCTTTTTTATTGCTTTTGAGATAGAAATTACTTCATTTCGACGTCTGCGCCGGCATCCTTGAACTTCTTGACGATCTCCTCTGCGGTATCCTTGCTGATACCCTCTTTGATCTTGCTGGGAACTTCTTCTGCCATCTTTTTCGCATCGACGAGACCGAGACCGGTAACCTCTCTGACGACCTTGATAAC
>CALWKV010000014.1 GCA_944381355.1 uncultured Christensenellaceae bacterium
GTATGAAAATGCAGAGTATACCGTGGGGAGCATCAATTTCGATGAGATTCTTGAGTTGATCGGTGTGGAAGTTGAAGAAAATACGATTAAATACGCAATGAAGGCTACAAAAGGTCTCGTTAGCGTGAATATCGTATGTTTCGGCGATTCCGATACCGCAAAAGAGGTTTACGAGAGCGTTGAAAAGATATTCGGCGACAAGTGCAAAAAGAAGGGCAATGCGATAGCTTTCGGATTGACTGCAAACGAAGATGCGCTCGGATTGTTCTGATTTTTAAAACAGGCAAATCAACCGACGTCGCAAGGCGTCGGTTTTTTGTAGGCATTAATTTAAGACAGATTTTTATTTTATCGTGCTTTTCGTTGAAAAAAAAAAAAAAAAGCGTTATAATACCGGTATGGGAATAAAGAGAAGCGTTGCGTTTGCGATGGTTTTATTTCTGACGTTATTAACTGTGACAACGTTTGCCGCGTGCGCCACCGAAGAATCCGCGCTGAAGGAAAAATACGAGCAGGCGGGTTTCGACGCGCAGTCGTTTCCTTTTGCAAGCGCTTCTGTCGACAAAGAGCTGGTCGACTTTGCCTATCACGGACTCAAAAACGCCAATTCTTCCAACGTAGAGCAGGTGTTCGTCATCACGTTCAACAGTATCGACGACGCGAGGAACTATTACGACGCGCACGTCTCGGATGCGGACAAACCCAACATGATGAGACAAGGCAGAGCCGTGGTCTACGGCAGTAAAGACGCGGTAGCGCTGTATTGAAATATCGGGCGACAGATTACGGGGACGGCTTCAGCCGTCTTTTTTTGTAAAAAATCAGGCTGCGGCGACTTTTTCACAACCGTCCGCGGAGATACAAAACGGCTCTTTTGTTTGACTTGCCGTGCGCTTTATATTATAATTAAATTCTAAAAATATTCTGAGGTTGGTTTTATGCAAACACAAGACAAAAATCTTGCAGAAGACGTGCAAAAGGCAACCCAAGAGGAAGTAGTAGTTTCAAATCCCCCTCAACCCCCGACAAAGGCACAAAGAGTTCGGGCAACGGTCGGTAAGATAGCCAAGCGCTGGTTTATCGACGCATTTACAGGAATGGCTCAAGGGCTGTTCGTCACGCTGATCGCGGGTACGATTATCAAGACGATCGGTACGTTGATCGGTGACAACGCAGTCGGCAGGCTGTTCACCACGCTTGGTCAGATAGCGTCCATACTTATGGGCGCAGGCATAGGCGCGGGTATAGCAAGTCACCTCAAGGCGAGCAAACTCGTGATCTTCGCGAGTATGGTCGCGGGCTTCGTCGGAGCGTTTTCCGACAAGTTCATCGGCTCGGCGGCGAACTTTTCGCCCGGCGTGATAACGGACGTATCCGCCGTTTTAGGCGCAGGCAGTCCCGGCAATCCTATCGGCGCATACATAACCGCGCTGGCGGCGACCGAGATAGGATCGCTGGTCGCAGGCAAGACAAAGCTGGATATATTGCTTGTCCCTCTCACATGTCTGCTGACGGCGCTTGCGTTCTCATACGTCGCGTATCCGTTCATCTGGCTGATAAACATGCTCGGCAAGGGTATCGCGATAGCGACCGAGTTTACGCCCTTCTTTATGGGCATAATAATATCCGTGGTCATGGGCATACTTCTGACCATGCCTACGTCTAGCGCGGCTATATGGGTTGCGGTAGCAAGCCCGATACTGTCGGACGCTTCGGCGAGCGCGGCGAACGTAGAGGCAATGTATATCGCGGGCGGTGCGGCGGTAGTCGGCTGTGCCTGCCAGATGGTAGGTTTCGCCGTGATGAGTTTCAGGGAAAACGGCTGGAGCGGCATAATATCGCAGGGACTGGGCACGAGCATGCTTCAGATCCCCAACATCATGAGAAATCCGCGGATATTCATACCGCCGATAGTCGCGAGCGCGATATGCGGACCTATAGCGACCTGCGCGTTCAAGCTGAGATGCGGCGCGTCGGGAGGAGGAATGGGCACCTGCGGCTTTGTAGGGATAATCGACTCTTTCAACGCGAGCGTATCTACGGGAGCAATGGAATGGTGGCTGTTCCTTATCTGCGTATTGCTCCTGTTCATAATCCTGCCCGCGGTGATAAGCTGGGCTGTAGGACTGTTGCTGCGCAAGATCGGCTGGATAAAAGAAAACGATTTAAAACTCGACTATAATAACTGATCGGGGGTACGGAGGCAATATGCAAGTAAAAAGCAGAGACGAGATCGATGAGAAATATACCTGGAAAACAGAGGATATGATCCCGGGCAAAGACGAATGGGACGCTCTTTACGACAGCGTGAAGAAAGGCATTCCTGAAATTGTCGCGTTCAGCGGCAGGCTCAAGGATAAAAAGAGCATACTCGAATGTCTTGAAGCGACGACCAAATACGAAGATATACTCGGCAGAATGTTCTGTTACGCTCACATGAAGCGCGATCAGGACGTCGGCAACAGCGAAAACAAGGCTCTTTACGACAGCGTGAAGAACCTGTATATCGGTTATGCGGAAAAGACGAGTTTCGTTACGCCTCAGCTCAGCGCGCTCGACGAGGATTTCCTCAGAGAGCTTGCACTCGACAAGGATCTTGCGGATTACAGCTATTTTCTCGAGAAAATAATCAAGGATAAAAAACACACTCTCGGCGAAAAAGAGGAGAGGATCCTCGCGATGACCGGATTGTTCTCGTCGGCATCGCAGGAAGCGTTTTCTATGCTAAACAACGCCGATATTCGCTTCGAGCCGTTTATAGACAGCAAGGGCGAGGAGATAAAACTCTCGCACGGCGTTTACAGTCTGATGATGCAGTCGCCTTGCAGAGAGGATCGCAAAAAGGCGTTCGAGAGTATGTATCACGCTTTTGAGAGCAATATCAACACGATATCCGCGCTTTACAACGGCAACGTGCAGAAAAACGTGTTCTATTCTCGCGTCAGAGGTTTTGATAGCTGTCTTGCGGCGGCGACTCACGGCGAGGACGTGCCGACGGCGGTTTACGACAGGCTGTCCGCATGCGTCGACGCCAACGTGTCAAAGCTACATGAGTACCTCGGATACCGCCGCGAAAAGATGGGGCTTGACGAACTTCATATGTACGACCTGCACGTGCCGATCGTGGAAGGCACCGAGATGGGCATGGATTACGAGGACGCGTGCGAGCTCGTCGTCAAGGCGCTCGCTCCGCTGGGCGAAGAATATTGCGCGCTGCTGAGAAAAGCGTTCGCCGAGAGGTGGGTGGACGTGTACGAAAACAAGGGCAAGCGTTCGGGCGCATACTCTACGGGCTGTTACGGCTGTCACCCTTACGTGCTCCTCAATTACCAGCGTACGACGCACGACGTGTTCACGATAGCGCACGAGATGGGACACAGTATGCACACCTATTTTTCCAACGAGAACCAGCCGATGCCCAAGGCGGATTATACGATATTCGTGGCGGAAGTCGCTTCGACGGTCAACGAAACGCTGCTTCTCAACTATCTGCTTGAGAATTGCAAAGATAAGAAGCAGAAAGAATTTTTGCTGTCCTATATGCTGGATATGTTCCGCACGACGGTGTTCAGACAGACGCAGTTCGCGCAGTTCGAGTACGAGGCGCACAGCGCGGCGGAGAGGGGCGAGGCTCTGACTCCCGAGTTCCTGAACGACCTTTACTATAAGCTCAATTGCAAGTATTACGGCGGAGACAAGGTCGTCAACGACGATCTGATCAAGTACGAGTGGAGCAGGATACCGCATTTCTATACGGCGTTCTACGTTTACAAGTACGCGACCGGGCTTATAAGCGCGGTCTGCATTGCCGCGGACATTCTCGAAAAGGGAGAAAGCGCGCTTGCTGACTATATGAAATTCCTCAGCGCGGGAGGAAGCATGCCGCCCGTAGAGATACTCAAACTGGCAGGCGTAGACCTTACGACCGACGAGCCGTTTGAAAAAGCGATGAAAGTTATGGACAAATATCTCGAAGAACTCAAGGCTCTTTGAGACGGGGTGAAATATGGCTAAAACACAGAAGAAAGACGAAGGAAAATCTGCATCGATAGCGCTTCGCCGCACACTGCCGCATAATCTCGAGGCAGAGGACGCGGTTCTCGGCGCTTTCCTGACGGACAGCGAAATACTTGCGGAAAATCTGGCAAAGATGACGACGGACGATTTTTATTCGTCCGCCAACCGCACCGTGTTCGAATGTATGAAAGAACTCGGAGCGAAAAACGTACCCGTAGACATAGTCACCGTTACGGGCAAGCTGGAAAAGGACGGCAGACTCGAAGAAGCGGGCGGTCTCGAGAGGATCGAAGAACTCGCAGATACGTTGCCTTCTTCCGCCAACTGCGAGTATTACATAAGCATGCTCAAGCGCGACGCGCTGATGAGACGCATTATAGGCACGTGTTCGGGCATAATCGACAACGCGTTCACGCTCGACGATGCGCAGAAAGTGCTTGCGATAGCCGAAGCGTCGATATACGGCATAGGTACCGACAATCAGAGAGGAGAGCTGGTGCAGATAGGAGAGCCTACGCTCGAGGTCGTAGACAAGCTGAGTGAAGTTTTCCGTACCAAGCGTCCCGCAACGGGACTTATGACGCATTATCGCAATCTGGACAGAGTCACCAACGGCTTTATGCCCGGTCAGATGATAATCCTCGCGGCGCGCCCGGGTTGCGGCAAGACGTCTTTTGCAATGAGTATCGCGACGAATATCGCAAAATATTCGCCCGAAAAAGTCGTTGCGGCGTTCAACCTCGAAATGTCGTCGCAGGAACTCGTGCAGAGAATACTCGTCTCTTTGACGGGCATAGACAACACTACGCTTATAAAAGGAGAGGAGACGCACGAAGAATTGCAGAAATTGTTTGAGGCGCAGAGACTTCTTGCGGAGAGCAATCTGTTTGTCGACGATACGGCGGCGCAGACCGCGGAGGAGATCATGTCCAAGTGCCGCAGGCTCAAGGCGGTGAAAAAGAGACTGGATCTCGTCATAATCGACTATATGCAGCTCACCAATCCGAGCAAGAACAGAGACGGCAACCGTCAACAGGAAGTCGCGGACACTTCGCGTTTCCTCAAGATGATGGCGAAAGAACTCAAAGTCCCCGTCATAGTGTTGTCGCAGATGTCGCGAGACATAGAAAAGAGAGAGGACAAAACTCCCATGCTCGCAGACCTCAGAGAATCGGGATCTATCGAACAGGACGCCGACATGGTATTCTTCCTCAACAACGCGGACGGCGACAACGAAGATACCGTTGAGAAAAAGAACGTCAGCCTCATAATAGCCAAGCACCGTAACGGCGCGACGGGTACGATATATTTCGTATTCGACAAAAAACACATGCGTTTCTCCGTCGCGGTCAACAAGAAACAGGCAGAGAGCGTGCCTTCGAGCGGAGAAAAAGCGCCCGAAGCCGTCGGCGACCTTGCCGCGGAACTCAACGGAGAGGAGGAATACTACGTCGTCGAAGACGACGGGTACGCGCCGGTCGGAGAGCCTCCCGTCGGAGAGCCGCCTGCAGGAGACGATTTCGGTTTTTCGGATCTGCGCGATTCTGTCGATTTCGTGCCGCCTCCGGACGAAGAATAATATCGCAAACAACTGTATGCGGACGGGTTTTTCCCGTCCGTTTTTCATTTGCCGAGAATGACGGGCATATACTTGAGAAAGACTGTTTTCGGAGAAGTATATGGCTTATATTGACGAACTCAAAGAAAAATTCGACGGCGCGTTCAGAGACGGGCTTGCGACCTTTTCGTGTACGCTTTTCGGTCCGCGCGCGGCGGCTGTCGAGGGCGCGAAAAGAATAATCTATTACGACGACAAGTCGGTTAAGTTTGCTGTAGGCAGACGTATGCTCGAGATCAGGGGCAAAGACCTCAGGATAGCGTCATGCAACGGCAACGAATATTATATCGTCGGCGAGATAGAAAACATAGAGGTGTCGCAATGAAAAAAGGAAAATTCAGAGCGACGGCAAGAGGTGCGAACTATGCGGCTTTTATATGCGCCGTAAATAACGCAGGCATAGCGCTATACAAACTCAAAAGAGACGGGTGCGAACTTTCTTTCGTCTGCGATATCGGCTGCGAGGCGCACGTCGCGAGGATCGCGGCAAGGCACGGAATGCTGTTTCGCGTATGCGTCAGAAAGAATGAGAAGACAAGTCTGCGCGCGTTTTTAAAACATACGGGAGCGTGGACGGCGCTCGCGTGCGTTGTGATTTCTTTCGCCGTTTCCCGGTTTTTTGTGTTTTCGGTAGCGGTAGAGGGCGTTTCGCCGTCGCGCGCGGCTGAGATATATTCGGCGATATCCGAAGCGGGCATAGACGGCGTTACGGCAAAGAGCGCGATAGACCTGCAAAAGGTCGAAGAACTCGTCGCCGGAAGCAGCGACGACATCGCGTTCGCGGAGGCGTATATCGACGGGATAAGACTGGTCGTCAACGTCAGAGAACAGATCCCGCAGCCTGTCGCAGAAGAAAGCGACGGAGAAATAGTCTCATCGTCAGACGCGATAGTCACGCGCGTCGAGGTCTCGGGAGGCACCGCGGTAGTCAAAGAAGGAGATACGGTAAGAAAAGGACAGACCTTGATAGAGGATTATATCTTGGTCGGCGACCCGCTCGACCCCGAACACAAGGAGATAGAGACCGCAGCAGAGGGAGACGTGTACGGCAGAGTATGGTACGTGCAGAGACTCAACGTGCCGACGGTTGTCGAAAAGACGGTCAGGACGGGCAGAAAGTATTCGTCGTCGGAACTTCTTTTCAACGACAAGGTATTGCTTCCTGCAAAGTCGGATCACGGCTTCGGGGAGTGGGAACTTGAATGTCTCAGCAAACCTCTCGGGTCGGTTTTGCCGCTGTCTTTGAACACATACACCTGGTACGAGACCGTCACGGAGCGTGTCGAGGTCGACGAAGCGTATCTCGAAGGCGAAATATACGCAGCTTTTTCCTCGCTTTTCGCTTCTCTCGACCCGTCTGCGACCGTGCTTACGAGCTATAAATCCCAAAAAAAGGTAGACAATTATTATATAATTATATTATACTATGAAGTAGAGCAACTCATCGGTTGCAGGGAGGCGTGATTATAGTTACCAGAAAGATAGCCGTTACCGACGTTGCGCCCGTTATGGCGCTGTTCGGTCAGTTCGACGAAAACGTGGCTTATCTCAACCGCGTGCTTAACGTAAAGGTCAACACGCTGGGCGATTCTCTCAGCGTTATGGGAGAAGAAACGGACGTTGAACGCGCGGTACGCGTCGTCAACGCGCTTTTGCTTCAGGCTGAAAAAGAAAGCAGACTCAGCAAGGCGACGATCGATCTCGTGATAGAAGCGGTCGACAATGACAGCGAACACAAGCTCGAGGACGTGACCAGGGTGATAGCGCATACAGCCAAGGGCAGACCCATACGTGCCAAGACTTACGGACAAGCCGTCTATATCGAAGCGATAGAAAAAAACAGCGTGGTTTTCGGCATAGGACCTGCAGGTACGGGCAAGACCTATCTCGCTGTCGCGATGGCGGCGCTCGCGTACAAGAACAAAGAGGTCGAAAAGATCATTCTCACCCGTCCCGCGGTCGAAGCGGGAGAAAAACTCGGCTTCCTGCCCGGCGATCTGGGCGCGAAGGTCGATCCCTATCTGAGACCGCTTTACGACGCGCTACAGGAAATGTTCGGGCTTGAGACATACAACAGGCTTGTGGAAAAAGGTGCGATAGAGATCGCGCCGCTTGCCTATATGAGAGGCAGAACGCTTTCCAATGCGTTCATTATTCTCGACGAGGCGCAGAACGCTACTCGCGAACAGATGAAAATGTTCCTGACGCGCATGGGCGAGGGGAGCAGGATAGTCGTCACGGGCGACGTCACGCAGATAGACTTGCCCAGAGATACGATGAGCGGACTTCTGCATGCTTCCAGAATACTCGAAAATATTCCCAAAATAGCAATCATACAACTCACGGCAAAAGACGTTGTACGTCATCCGCTGGTGCAGGCGATAGTAGCCGCGTACGAGAAGGCGGAAAAGCCGACAGAGAATAAAGAGGAGAACTAAAATGTCTCAGGAGAAAAAACAGGCGATACTGCGAAACGCGGCGATTCTCAGCCTGATATTCGTGGTCACTGCGGTCACCGTCGTGCTGGGCATGATGCTTACGCTGAAAAAGCTGAACGTGTTTGACCAGTACGGCAAGATAATCGCATTGACAGTCGCGACGTTCGTGCTTATGGCGGTATTTTACGTCTATCTCAATTACAGCTCCAATTCGCGCTCGCTCGAAAGCATGAGCAACGCGAAGCTCGTGGCTGTGGCATATACCGCGATCGTTATAGGGATATTGCTGTCGTGTGCGACCGGTTCGTATCTCAGTTGGTATGCGCTTCCGCTCGCGTTCGTTTCACTGATCGTAGGCATTCTCATCCGCGTCAGAGTGGGCGTTATGGCTACCGTCGTGTCGGGCATGGCGGTGATGATAATTTCGCCCGCTACCGAGTTTGCGGAAAATCTGCAGGCAGTTATTCCGATCGTGCTGGGCGTCTTTACAGCCATGTTGTCGGGTTTTATTATGGCATTCCTTATCAGAAAGAGGTATTCGCGCTTTAAACTCACGTGGGGAGCGCTGATCGTGTCCCTCGCGATGATGCCTTTCAGTGCGCTTATGACCGTCCTGTATACTTTGGACGCAAGGACGGTGCTCAACAATGCGATATTCACGGCAATGGGCAATATGCTGGCGGTTGCCGTGATAACGGCGAGTCTGCCGCTGTACGAACGCATTTTCAACGTATGGACGGATTTCAGACTTCAGGAACTCATTACTCTGCAACAACCCCTTCTCAAAAAACTCAACGAGGAGGCTCCGGGCACGTTCAGTCACAGTATGGCGGTCGCCAACCTTGCGGAAAGCTGTGCGGTTGCGATAGGAATAAACCCGTATATGGCACGCGCGTGCGGCTATTTTCACGACATCGGCAAGAGCAAAAATCCCCAGTTTTTCATTGAAAATCAGAAGGACGGCTACAATCCGCACGACGAGCTGATACCCGAAGTCAGCGTGAACATGATCACGCGTCACACGACCGCGGGTTACGAAATGCTTAAAGAGGCGCACATGCCCGCCGAGATATGCAAGGCGGCGCTGGAGCATCACGGCGACAGCCCCGTCAGCTACTTCTACATGAAAGTCAAAAGCATCACGGAAGGCGATGTCGACAACAAGGAATTCTGTTACGAAGGACCTTGCCCGACGACCAAGTACAGTGCGATAATCATGATATGCGATATCTGCGAGGCGATGTTCAGAGCCAAACCGCCGGAGGATATGGTGTCGCTCGAAAAGGCGGTCGACGGAGTTGTCAAGTCGAGACTTACAGAAGGTCAGCTCGACGACTGCGGTCTTACGATGAAAGACCTCAAGCTGATAAAACAGACGATCTGCCGCGCGATACCCGCGTCTATGCACAAACGTATCGACTACGACAAGGCAAAGGAGAGAAGATAATGATATCCGTATACGACGAAGGCAAATTGCTCGACGGAGAGATAGACACCGACGTTCTCGACGAGATATGGTGCGAGCTTTTCGCAACTCTCGGCTTGAAAGACAACTTTGAGGCGGAACTCACCGTCGTCTCCAAGGACGAGATCAGGGCGCTCAACAAAGAGGCGAGAGGAGTGGATGCGGTCACGGACGTGCTCAGCTTTCCGACTATGAACGTGACTCTGCCGTTCGACGAGAGCGCGCATGCCGAGGACGTAGATCCCGAGACGGGCAGATACATACTGGGTGACGTCGTACTCTGCGCCGAAAGAGCGAAAGAGCAGGCACAGGAATTCGGACATTCGGTAAAACGCGAGGTATGCTATCTGACGTTGCACGCTCTTTGTCATCTTCTGGGGTTTGACCACGAGACGGACGAGGACAAGAAAAAGATGAGAAAGGTAGAAGAGGACGTGTTGTCCGGGCTGGGCATTACAAGATAAACCAAAGGTGAGAATATGGACGCAGATACGGCACGCTTACTGAAAGACAAGGCACGCGAAGCGGCAAAACGCGCGTATTGCCCCTACTCCGGATACGCGGTCGGAGCCGCGGTGCTTGCGGACAACGGCAAGGTATATACGGGTTGCAACGTGGAGAACGCGTCTTATTCTCTGACGATGTGCGCAGAGAGGGTCGCGCTCTTTAAAGCCGTGTCTGACGGAGTGAAGAAGATAACCGCCGTGTGCGTGTATTCCGAGGACGGCAAAATGCCTTACCCTTGCGGCGCATGCAGACAGGCGCTCAAGGAGTTTGCAGACGACGCAGAGATACTCGTCAGCGACGGCAGAGAGGACATCACGGCAATTCTGAAAGAGCTTCTGCCGCACGGGTTTTGAAAAGTAAAAAAAGCATATAACTTACACGGGCGCAAGAAAGTGCCTCAATAGATAAAAACGCCGCCGTTTTGCGGCAGAGGTGAAAATGAGATCGGGATTTATTACTATCGCGGGAAAGCCCAATGCGGGCAAATCCACGCTTACCAACGCGCTGGTAGGAGAAAAGGTCAGCATAGTATCCAAAAAGCCGCAGACTACCCGCAACAGGGTGATAGGCATCGTCAACGGAGAAAAGCAGGGAGAGAAATTTCAGGCTGTCCTTGTCGACACTCCCGGCATACACAAGCCGCGCAATATGCTGTCGGAATTTATGATGAAAAGCGTTGACGTCGCGCTCGAAGGAGTCGACGCAGTCATATATATGATTGCCTGCGACAAAAAGCAGGACGAATACGACGACGCGTATATCAGACGTTTTGCGGGGAGTAAAACGCCATTTATCCTCGCTGTGAACAAGTGCGACGAGGTTGAGGAAAAGTCGATCATAGAGCGCGTCGAAAGATACAAAGACGTTGAGGGGATAGAGGCGATCGTGCCGATATCCGCGCTCAAAGGCAAAAACGTGGATATGCTCCTCGACGTGATATTCAAAGTTCTGCCCGAGGGCGAAGCGTTTTATTCCGACGATATGTATACGGACAGAAGTCTGAGATTTCTGTGCGCCGAGATCGTCAGGGAAAAAGCGCTCAGATACCTAGGCGACGAGGTGCCTTACGGCATCGGCGTGGCGGTCAACAAGTTTGAGGAGAGAGAGGACGGCGTCGTCGAGATAGACTGCGACGTCATCTGCGAAAAACAGGCGCACAAGTCGATCGTGATAGGCAAGGGCGGCGAGATGATCAAGAAGATCTCCACGGCGGCAAGACTGGACATGGAAAAGCTCCTCGACTCCAAAGTGTTCCTGACTCTTTACGTGAGGGTAAAACCCGACTGGCGCGACAGCAGGCTGGTTATGGGAGAGCTGGGGTACGACAAAAAGAATTTATAAAAATTTTTGCAGAAAGCGTATAACATTTTTCACGTTACGCATACCAGTTTCGGAAGGTGAACATGCAGGATTTAAAGACGACCTTGAAAAGACTTTTCGAAACTACGGGAGAACCGGGTTGCTATATGCTGCTCAAAGCTCTTGAAAAGAGAAAAGATGAATGATCGGCGACGTTCGCGTCAATTTGCAATCGCAAACGGGACGGATTAAGCCATAGAGGTGCGACTTTGGATGTTGTGAGTCTGGACGGCCTCTGTATAAGGACAACCGATTACAGAGAAGGCGACAAACTTATCACCTTATATTGTGCGGAGAAGGGTAAGATAACCGCGACGGCTAAGGGCGTCAAAAGCGCTAAGGCCAAGCTGAAATTTTGCGCTTCTCCTTTTTGCTTCGGCAAATATCAGCTCGCCGCGAAAAACGGGAGATACACGGTTGCGGGCTGCGACGTATACGACGGTTTTTTTCCGCTGACCGCGGATATTGAAAGATATTATGCAGGCGGTTGCGTGCTCGAGGTGCTGGACAAGACCGCGCCTGAAGGCGATTTCAACGGCGAACTGTTTACGTATGCGCTGAGAGCGCTCAACGCGCTGTGTTACGGCGACAAAGACGCAAAATCCGTTTTAAGGGCTTTTCTGAAAGAAGCAGTCGCGGCGCTCGGCTTCGGAGAAAAGGACGGGTCGCTCGCCGATTTTTCACGCTATTTTTCCTCGTCTTTAGGAATAAAGATCAATTCTCTCAAAGAACTTCTCAGACTGTAAAGCTGTTCCTTGTCGGGCAGAGAAGCGCTTTTTTGCAAAATATTCCGCAGAAAACGAATATACTTCATATATGCGCGTGAATTTGCGCATATAATATTATTTTTATCGGATTTTCGCTTGAAAAAATTTCCTCTATATTGTATCATATTGTTGTAGTTTACAACAGGAGGTTCGATATGACAAAATATGTCTATTTGTTCAAAGAAGCCGACGGCGACAACAAGGCGTTGTTTGGCGGAAAAGGTGCAAATCTGGCAAAGATGACGAGTTGGGGCATGCCCGTTCCGGAAGGCTTCACCATCACTACCGAGGCTTGTACCAAATATTATGACGACGGCGAAAAGATCTCTCAGGATATCATCGACCAGATCTTCGACGCGCTCGCAAAAGTTGAGAAAGAGGCAGGCAAGAAGTTCGGCGACGAGGAAAACCCGTTCCTCGTGTCCGTCCGTTCGGGTGCAAGAGCTTCGATGCCCGGTATGATGGATACCATCCTCAACCTCGGTCTCAACGATATTTCCGTCAAAGGTCTCGCAAGAAAGACCGAAAACCCGCGTTTCGCTTACGACTGCTACCGCAGATTCATACAGATGTTCTCGGACGTCGTCATGGGTTCTCCCAAGAGCTCTTTCGAGAAGATCATCGACGAGCTGAAGCATGAGAAGGGAGTGACTCAGGATACCGAGCTTACCGCCGAGGATCTGCAGGAACTTATAGCTAAATTCAAGAGATTCTACAAAGAGGATCAGGGAGACGATTTCCCCCAGGATCCCAAAGTTCAGCTTATAGAAGCGGTCAAGGCGGTTTTCCGCAGCTGGAACAACCC
>CALWKV010000015.1 GCA_944381355.1 uncultured Christensenellaceae bacterium
GCTTCCAAAATGGGCAAGCGCGGAGGAGATCGCGGACTGGGCATACTTCGTGACTGCGGTCAACAAGTCCATGACCGCGCAGGACGTACTGATAGACAACGGCGAGGCGGCGAAAGCGGAATTTGTCTGGTAAATTCAAAAGGGCGCAAGCCCTTTTTTCTTTTTACGTAACAATTTTGTAAAATCTATGAGAATAAAAATGCAATTTTGTTGACTATGGCGCTATAACTTTATATAATATCAATGAAGTACAGAGGCGTCAATGCGTCCAAAGGCAGACTTGTCGATATTGACAACTTGCGGCATATCGGGTAAAATCAACTTATGAGAGCAAGCAGTTTTAACGGACGTCTGCAATAAATAAAAGTATCGGAGGATAGGTAATGGCTGAAGAAAAAGATTTGCTCGATATTCTGCTGGACAGAAACAACAAAGAATTGATCACGCTTTATGACGAGGACGACGTTGAAACGGTTTTTGAACAGGTCGCGGTCATACCTCGCAAGACGAAAAAGGGGCGCGATCTTTACGTCGTGCTCCGACCCATGACGGAGAGAGAGGATCTCGACAATGAAAAAGTGCAGATCTTCAGAGTTGAAGCAGACGACGAAGGAGAATCAATGCTCTGCATCGAAGAGGACGAGAAAATACGCAAGTACGTGTACTTGCAATATCTGATATTGCTCGACAAGGGAGAATAAAAGGTTGAAAAAAGAAAACACATTGCTTGAAAAGTATCTTCGCGCGACTACAAACGAAAGCGAAAAGAAAGAAATATGCACTCTTTTCAGATCGCTGACGGTCACGCTCGTCACAGGAGCGGTGCTTGCGATTGCGACGCTGATAATCGGCGCGGTCGCGGCGTCGGCGGAAACAGGCGGCAATCTGTTCAACGTATTTTTCTACGTTCTGCTCGCGCTGACTTGTCTCGATCTTTTCCTGCATTTTGCCGCGCGCTCTGTCATATCGTCCAAGATGACGCTTATCCTCAGGAGACCGCCGGCGGAAGGTGAAGGACAAGAACTTCAGGCTTACCGCAAAAAGCTGTACGAGGAGATGAAAACTGACAAAGCCGCGTTCAGAAAGAACGTAATTCCCGCTATTATCGGCGCCGTCGTATTCGTAGCGCTTCTTATAGCGGAGACTTTCGTTTATCCTCAATTGACGGCTCTTAGCGCGATCTCGATGACGGGGTTTGCGGTACTGATAGTCGGAGTGGCGGCGACGGTCGTCCTATGCACACTCTACGACCGCAAGAAAGAAAAACGCGGCAAGGACGATGCGGAGGGCAAGCAGGATTAAGAGGACAGCCTGCCGCGCCTTTACGCTTGGAAAAGGCAAACAGAAGGCGCGCAGCCTTCTTTTTTTACAGCGCGGAAAGGTTGAGCCTGAGAGCGTCTGGTAGCGGTAGGAGACAAAACGCACCCGACGAAAGTAAACATCAAACGGTAAAACAGGGTATTGCGAAAAGCGACCCGATGGAGAATGTTATGGAGATAAAACTCGTAAAATGGAGCGACGGACTCAAAGACGGACTGATACGCGTGTGCAACAACACGGACAGGACGTATCTGACGGGAAGACTGCCTTATCCGTATACTGCAAAAGACGCCGACGCGTGGCTTGCGATGATAGCGGAGCGCGAAGGAAGAGACAGCCTTTTCCGCGCGGTGTTGGCTGACGGTATCGTCGCCGGGAACATTACGATAGAAGGGAAAAGAGACATATATTGCAAGGACGTTGAGTTGGGATATATTTTCGACAAGGACTTTTGCGGCAAAGGCATAGCCACCGAAGCGACGAGACTTATGGTGAAAGAGGCGTTTGAAAAGCTGGACGTCGTCAAAATATCTTCAGAGGTTTTCGCACCGAACGTCGCGTCGTGCAGGGTGCTTGAAAAGAACGGTTTCGAGCTTGAAGGAATACTCAGAAAGGGAGCATACAAAAACGGAACGCTTTACGACCTGCGCCGTTACGGAAAACTCAGAGAGTAGCGAAAAGAGACGTCGGACAGACGTCTCTTTTCGCAGACTTTATCAACATCTGACAGGGCACGAGGTTAAACGATATTGCCGTGTATTCGCGCAACGAGCGCGCCTTTTCAGCGATTGCGTGCGGAAAAATGCTTTTTGATCTTTGTTGACAGCATGTCCGCGACGAGGGCTATAAATTCTCCGTTGGTGGGGCAGTGGCTGCCGTCGAAGCAATTGCCGAATACAGAGGAAAGAGACTTGAATTTTCCTGCGTCGAAGCATACGGACAGAGTGTGCCTTATCCCTCTCTCAATGTTGCTGGGAGTGGTGGAGAACATCTCGGCAAGTTTGGGATAAAGGCGTTTTGTTATTCCTTTGTTGAGATAAGAGGTATCGTTGCTCGCGAGTTTTATCGCTTCTTTCAGATATCTGCATCCCGTAAGGCTGTGACGGAAGCCGAGTTTGAGGAATATCTCGCGCAGAAATTCTTCCTGCAAAGCCTCTATGCGATCCGACAGTTCTTCTGAGGTGACGGAAAACGTCCTTTTCAGCGCGAATACGGGAAATACTCCGCCTTTGTCGTCAGTCAGTACGAAAGACCGCTGAATGCTGTCCGCGAGAAAAGACGAAAACTTTTCGTCGTGCAGGAAGCGCATATAGTCGGATTCGTTGAAAAAATAGGTTTCAAAGTCGTTTTTATCGCGATAAAGTTCTTCGTACGACTTATATTGACTGCATACGGAATTTTTTCCGTACTTTGCAACAATACCGAAAATTCTCTTGCAAAGAGAATCGTCCGGCTCAAGAACGGCAACACGCTCAGGTGTATCCATAGTTTCTTCCTTTGAAAATTGAAATTTTATGATTAGATTATACAATCCGTCGGTAATATCCGTCAATCGTTTTATGATGAATTTTGTACAAAATTATAAAAAATTTGTCGAATTTTGTAAAAAATTCTCGAGATAGTTCGATTAAAAAATCCCGCATCGTAACGACGCGGGATGCAGGTCAATCGTTTTTTCCGTTTCTGAGGGCGGAGGTCTTCTTTTTTCTAGTCAGAATATATTCCGAAAAACCGTCGAGAAAAGTCTTGCTGACGAGTACTCCCAGATAAAACATCAGGACGGCGGTACACAGCCCGCAGAGAGAGAGCACGAGAGACACGGCGATCTTGTCTGCGGTGAAACTTCTGAATATGCCGATCACGGAGCAAATCGCGCCGAAACTGCCGACGGCAAGTATGGCAATAATGCCGAAGCAGGCTATTATCGCGCCGACGGCGACAAACACGTCGTTTGCTATGATCGATGCTTTGGTGGTCTTTTCTTCGTTCATAAGTCCATTGTAGCAGATATACGGCTATAAAGCAAGCCGATATCCGAATGTTTGAAAGTTTGATATATTATTGTCAATTCGTTTGTAAAATATTACCGCAAAAGAGAAAAAACGCGCTACGTGCGCGATTTTCTTCCAATGGTGAAGCCGTGGGCGCTGCTTTTTTCATGTCGTTGTCGTCAGTATTCTGCGAGAGAGCAGTAGCAGATCGCGCTCATGCCTTCTTCGCGTCCCGCCATGCCCAGTTTTTCGGTGGTGGTGGCGGCGACGTTGACTGCGGAGACGTCCGAGCCGAACGCGTCGGCGAGGTTTTGCGCCATCTGCGGTATAAACGGCGAAAGTTTCGGCTTCTGCGCCATTATCACGGCAGACAGGTTGTTGAGGCGGTAGCCGTCCGCTTTCATCAGTTCGACGACCTTGTCGAGCAGCTTCATGCTGTCCGCGTCCTTATATGCGGGATCTGTGTCGGGGAACAGCTTGCCGATATCGCGTTTTCCGAGCGCTCCCAGCACCGCGTCCATGACAGCGTGCGCGAGCACGTCGGCGTCCGAGTGCCCGACGAGACCTTTATAATGCGGTACGTCAACGCCGCCCAGTACAAGTCTCCTGCCTTCGGCAAGCGCGTGCGTGTCCCAGCCCGTGCCAACTCTGAAGCCTTGCGGCAAAAAGCCTTTAAGATCGCTTGCCGTCGTTATTTTTACGTTGGCAGGGTCTCCGCGCGATATAGCCGCTTTGCCGATATATCTGTCGTAAACGGCGGCGTCGTCGGTCGCGGAAAAACCGTCCTTTTCTGCAAGCGCGTAAGCGCGGACGATTTCCTGCGTCCTGAATACCTGCGGGGTCTGTACCGCGTAATACGCGCTTCTGTCCACGCTCTCGGAGCCGCCTTCCGTCATTATTCGCAGACTGTCGGTGACGGGCACGCAAGCCACCGCCGCGCCGTATCTTTGCGCGGTATTCAAAGCGTCGTCTATTACGTGTGAATTTACGAACGGGCGCGCGCCGTCGTGTATGGCTACGTATTCCGACTCGCAGACGAGCAGGGCGTTGCGGACGGATTGACCGCGCGTCGCGCCTCCGCGCACGTATACTATATCCTTATCGTAACCGCAAAAGAGCGCTTTGAAAGAAGCCTCGTCTTTTTCCGCGCACGATATGACGATCTTGTTCACGTCCTCGCGCATAAAAGCTGCAACTGTTTTTTCTATCACGGTTATGCCGCCGACGTCGGCGAGAAGTTTGTTGTAGGGAAGCCCCGCGCGCGAGCCGCTGCCGCCGCAGGCGAGAATGACGTCAGTTTTCATCTGTCAGCACCTCGTACATACCCGCGGTATCCTGTTTTTTTACCGTCTCCTCGACGACGAGTATGCGGAAGCTGAACGTGCGGTCGCCGAAGTGCAGAGTCACCACGTCTCCGACCTTTACCTGTGCGCCCGCCTTTGCGGGTCTGCCGTTGATCTCGACCCTGCCGCCGTCGCAAGCCTCGTTGGCTACCGTGCGACGCTTTATTATTCTCGATACTTTGAGGAATTTGTCAAGTCTCATATTACATCCTTTTCAGCAAAGAGGGGAGTTCCTCTAGCGTTTTGCAGTAGTAGTTGTAGCCCGTCACGTTGGGTTTTCTGACGAGCACCGCGCCCATGCCGAAGCGTATCGCGCCCAGCACGTCGGCAAAATAATTGTCGCCTACAAGCACGGTTTTATCCTTGTCGAAATCCCCGAGCGCCTTTTCGAGCACCGCGGGGTGCGGTTTTTCGTATTCTTCCTCTGATGAAATAACCATTCTCGGGAAGTACGCCCCCAGTCCGAGGTGATTGAATATGTCGCGCGCTTCGGGGATATGGTTGGATACGAGCGCGAGCGAACAGCCGCTTTCGGTCAGTTTTTCGAGCGTCGCGAGAGTGTCGGGGAACAGCTTCCAGTATCTTGTGTCGCAAAACCTGTCGCGGAGACCTTTCATCGCGGTCTGCGCTTCTTTAAGAGAGCATATCCCGTTTTCCGCCAGCCCGTCCGCGATATTGCCCGAGACCGTCTCCCACCAGTCTCCGCCTTTGAAAAAGTCGGCGTGCGACACGGCAGGGTCGCTCCAGGGATACACGCCGCCGTGAGTGACGGGGCGTATCTGCTCGCTCGTTGCGTAGACGTTGTTCTCGAGCAGAAGCTCCTTGACCGTATCCGTCCACATCGTGGTGCGGAAGCCGAGAGTCATATCGAAATCGAATATCACGTTTTTTATTTTACCCATATACAACATTATAGCAAAAATCGCGCGCGTATGCAATAAGCGGCTGTAAAAACAAAAAAATCAACTTGTTTTCTATGATGAGTGAAAATCGGGTATTGACATCGCGGGCGGGGCGGTATATAATATCAACGTGCGGAAACGCATATAAAAATTTTTAAAATTATTTTCAAGAAAACCGTTGACACGGTTGGAAGTTTTCCTTATAATGTATATTTGCGTTAGTATGTAAAATGAGAAAATAGCATTTTATCCCCGCCGACGGAAAAGAAGAGATGTCGGGTAAGGGGCATTTTCGCGTTTTTATATACGCGCGTTTCAGTCGGAAAAATTTTAAGGAGGGTTTATAATGCCTCAACACATTCACAAGGTTAAGTACGGCAATACCGAAAGACTGAGCTTTGCTACGATCAAAGACACTCTCGACATTCCGTATCTGATCGCTTTGCAAAAGGACTCCTA
>CALWKV010000016.1 GCA_944381355.1 uncultured Christensenellaceae bacterium
CAAGATCTTTGAGATATCTCTTGAGACCGTCGCTGAGAGTATGATCCCTCAACGCGTACTCTATGGTCGCCTGAATGAATCCCAGCTTGTCTCCGACGTCGTAACGCCTGCCCTCGAGCGCGTATGCGTATACGCCCGTGCTCTTTGCCATCATCTCGATCGCGTCTGTCAGATATATCTCGCCGTTGGGCGCGGGTTTGCACTTCTTGATGAGGTCAAAAATGTCGGGGGTCAGCACGTATCTGCCGATATTTGCAAGATTGGACGGAGCCGTGCCCGGCTTGGGTTTTTCTACGAGTTCGAGCACCTCTGCATACCTGCCCTTGACCTGCCCCGGGCGTACGATGCCGTACTTGCTCGTCTCGCTGTCGGGCACTTCCTGACACGCGATGACCGACTTGCCCGTCGTCTCGTAAGCGTCGATGAGCTGCTTGAGACACGGCTTTTCGGGATTGTAAACGATATCGTCGCCGTACATTACCGCAAACGGCTCTCCCGAAATAAACGCCTCTGCTTCAAGCACCGCGCTGCCGCTGCCGTTCATCTCCTTTTGTCTGACGTAATGGATATGCGCCATATCGGTGATGTCGCGCACAACTTTGAGATATGCGTCCTTGTGCTCTCTTTCGAGTATCTGTTCAAGTTCGACCGCCTTGTCAAAGTGGTCTTCGATGCACTTCTTGTTTTTTCCTATTATGATGAGTATTTCGGTAATACCGCTTTTGACCGCTTCTTCGACGACATACTGCAACGTGGGCGTATCGACTATCGGCAACATCTCCTTGGGTATAGCCTTTGTCGCGGGCAAGAATCTCGTGCCGAATCCTGCTGCGGGAATAACTGCTTTTCTTATTTTTTTCATGTGACCTTCCTTGTGGTATTTCAACGCGTAAGCGCATTTTATAGTCTATATATTTAATATACTATATTTTATGCGTTTTGTAAATAAAGAAGCCACTTTTTTATCTGCGGTTATAAATCTGGACATAAAAAAGCAAAACGCCCTTGAAGAAAGAGCGTTTCTCGTCGGTTTGAATAAATGCGTAAAATGAGCGTATAAGTACGGCGCAGTCACTCGCCCCGTCTGAAGCCGAGCGCGGAGACGGCTTTGATGTCTTCGTCTGTATCCACCCCTTTTGTGGTCAGGTAGTCGCCGGTTATCGCGGCGTTGGCTCCTCCCTTGAACAATTTTTCGCCGTTGTCGGGAAGTTTCCTTCTGCCTGCCGCGGGTCTGATGTAAACGTCGGGCAGGATAAATCTGAATATCGCGACCGTACGTCTGATATCGTCGTACGACAGCGGCTTCGCCTTTGAGAGCGGAGTTCCCGCCTTGGGCATAAGCACGTTGACTGGCACGGAGAAAACGCCCTCTCGTCTCAGCTCCAGCGCAAGTCGTATCCTGTCGTTCATACTCTCGCCCGTGCCTATTATACCGCCGCTGCATACCTTGAAGCCGAGTTCTTTCGCCGCGCGTATCGTCTCGAGTTTTTGGGCGTGGGTGTGCGTAGTACACAGTTTTGGGAAGTATTCTTTACACGCCTCGAGGTTGTTGTGGATACGCGTGACCCCGCTGTCTTTGAGCTTTTGAAGCTGCTCTTTTGTAAGCAATCCGTGCGACGCGCATCTCTCCGTCTTCCCGTCTTTGTGCATTGCGTAAGTGTCAGCCATTTTTTCTGTCTCTTTGTCTGACAACGCTTTTCCCGCCGTCACCGCGCTTATTGCAGCAAGCCCATTTTCATGAGCGTGAGCATACGCCTTGCCGTAATCTTCTGCGCTTATCAGTTCGCCTTTCTCCGTACAGCCGTAACGCGCCGATTGACCGCAGAATTTGCAATCCTCTCCGCACCCTCCGCTCTTTGCGTTGACTATAGAGCAAAGGTCGAAAGAATCTCCCATATATCTCTTTCTTATCTCGTCGGCAGCGCTGCACAATGCGCCCAGCGGAGCAAACCTGAGCCGCCTAGCCTCTTTTTCGCTGATCTCGCCGCCGCCCAGAACCTTGCATTTTAACCCGTAAACATCGCTTATCCTGAGCATCTTAGCAGGGTCGTTCTTGTAAAGCACGGGCAGTATCCTCTTTGCCACGACAGCAGCGACAACGCACCATATAAAGTCCATCGGCAAAAAAATCAGACACAGATTGACAAGCACGTATGCGGCATCCTGCGGCTTGCCGAAATAGAACTTCATCAGCAACGAAAAATATATCATCCCCATCGCGTATACGATAAATAGATTTACAATACCCGCAACAATTAGCCTCGGATAAGAATATCTGCCCTTCGAACATATCAATGCGGCAACAAACGCGCCGATCGTAAATCCTATAAGATATCCGAAAGTGGGCTGCAACACATACCCTATGCCGCCGCCCTTTGTAAACAAAGGCACTCCCGCAAGCCCGAGAACCAAGTAGAGCAAAAGCGAAAGCGTGCCGTATTTCACGCCGAGAAGTATGCCCGCCAGATTGGTGAACAAAAACTGCATCGTGAACGGAACTGTCATGATAGGGATCTGAATGAATGCGCCGACGGTGATGAGCGCTGTGAACATTGCCGTCAGAGTAAGTTTTTTGATCCTCTCTCTCGATTTTAAACGTAAATTTTTCATATCTTTTCTCCGCGGATAATCATACCACGCGAAAGATAAATTGTAAACCGTTTTATGTAAAATAGTTTACAATTTGACGTAACAAGTCGACAATACCTTGTAAATCATATCTGAAGGCTATTAAATCACGCTTCACGCAACGGTATGAGTGCGGAAATCATTTCTTGAACGGAAGAAAGTCGCTGTCCTCAAGCCCGTCGCATATCACGGCGTTCATCATCACGGAAGCGGACAGAATGGAGTTGTAGCCGTATTTCGTGCGTATCTTATCCAGCGCCTCCCCCAGAGAATGGGCGTCTCTTTCCTGACCGTCGAAGATGCTGAGTTGCCTTTGTTCCCCTTCCGTCGCAAGGTCGAAAACACCGACAGAGACCGCTCTCACAGGCATATCCTTGCCGTATGCGTATATCTGATCTATCAGGCTGAGCGCGCAGTCGCTTAGATTGATAGCGCCGTCCGTCGCGGGCATCGCGCTCTGCTTGCCCGTATGCGACAGATCGTTGAATCTCAGCCCCACGCCTATGCCCTTGCCGAAAAAACCGTATTTGCGCATACGCGTCGCGACCATTTCGCAAAGCGCGGTGACGACGGCGGCGATCTGCTCTCGCGTCGAGACGTCCACAGGCAGGGTCGTAGAATTGCCTATGCTCTTGGGCACGTACTTTTCATAGCTGTACCTGACCTCGTCGTCCTCTATCCCGTTGGCGCTTTCGTGCAGTTTTACTCCGTTTATGCCGAGAAGTTTATGAAGAACTTCCACGTCGGCATTGGCAAGATCTCCTATCGTAAAAATGCCTATCCTGCGCAGTTTCTCTGCAGTCTTTCTTCCTATCATCAGAAGATCTGCGCAGTCAAGCTTCCATACCAGTTCTTTGTAATTTTCGGGTGTGATAACCGTTGTGGCGTCCGGTTTTTTCATATCGCTGCCCAGCTTGGCAAATACCTTTGTAAAGGATACGCCAACGGATATCGTGACCCCTATCTCTTTCTTTATCCTCTCTCTCAGAGCGTCAGCAATTGTCTTTCCGTCACCGAAAAGCCTCCTCGACCCCGTCACGTCCAGCCAGCACTCGTCGATACCGAACGGCTGAACGCGGTCTGTATACTGAGAATATATGTCGAAAATGCGGTTGCTGAATTCTACGTACTTGTCGAAGTTGGGCGGCACGCAAACGAGACCCGGACACTTCTGTCTCGCCTGCCATATCGTCTCCCCTGTCTTTACCCCCATATTCTTTGCCGCCTGATTTTTTGCAAGGATTATCCCGTGCCGTTTTTCGGGATTGCCCGACACGGCGACGAACTTCCCTCTCAGCGCGGGATTGAGAAAACACTCCACAGAAGCGTAAAAATTGTTGGCGTCGCAATGCAAGATCGTTTTCATATATATTATGTTACTATATATATGTAAAAAATGCAAACATTTGTTC
>CALWKV010000017.1 GCA_944381355.1 uncultured Christensenellaceae bacterium
AGCATCAAGGGGACGGTCGGCAAAAGTAATGCCGAATACGGGCTTCGGGGAAATTGACCCGAAGCTCCTTTTTAATAGCATATCTGCAAAATGCGTCAGTACTAAAATACTATCCAGTCTGGTATGAGATAAAAATCGTTCAAGAAAGTTTTACCCGAATGAACGCAGAAAAATACCATTCTTTTTAGAAAAAACAGTAAAAACGCTTCAAGGCGCACAGTAATGCAAGTTATTATTATGCGGCTTACTTTGCCTCGAGATCGGGAAAGAGCAACGGCAGAACTATCGCTATACCTGTTTTCTGAAAAGCTCGGAGAAGTCAAGTTTTCTTGTGATCTCCGTCACGCCGAACAGTTCGTCGGGAGTAATTCCAAATGTTTCGTAGATCTTCACTATGTTGTCATATCCGGGTTTTTTCTTGCCGGATTTCCATTGCCCCACCGTTGTCTGATTCACGTCGAGAATGTCGGCAAGTTCGCCCTGATTTATCTTGCTGTAAAACATTATGTCGCGTATAATTTCAGGAAATTCCATATTGACAATCCTTATTTTATCCGTTTTTTTATATAAATATTATTTAATTAATTCAACTTGATTATAATCGGCTTTAGGTCAAAAGACTTGACATAGGTCAAAAGACCTAATATAATATCATTGGTAATAGGTCAAAAGACCTAAAAACGATATTTTTAGTAATGCACAGAAATTCTGTAATTATACAAAATCAGATATCAGAGGAGAAAATTATGGCTGAAAAGGAAAAAGAGAACAAAGAGGAAAAAGCAGGTTGTCTTTCTGATGAAACGAATACAGAGACGGCTTTAAAAGAGTGCATGACCGACGTTGAACAAAAGCGGGCGCAACGCGTCGAACAATATGAATTCGATTTCAGTGTTCTGAAAAAAATCGTCTTTAAATCTATGTCGCGCCTATACGGTGTATCTCCTCAATTCTGGGTGCTTGCATTGGGCATTGCGGGATTTCTGACGTTGTGCCTTCCCGTTATGACTCATGCGGGAATAAACGTCGTGGGGGTAGGATTTCAGAATATATTCAGCGTAAACGCAGGCAACGGCGTATCGCTGTTGTGCGTATTGATTTTTTTGATGACGGCGGTTTGCCTTGCAGTCAGCCTGCGAATGTATTATAAGACGCGCAAAAAGGGCGCCGAATACAGGAAAACGGGATATTATATCTTTGCTCTTGTTGCAGACTTGATAATGCTTATTCTGACTTGGGTCGGAGTCGCGTCTGCAAAAAGCTGGAGTGCGAGTGCAGGAGCGGGCATGATCGTCGGATTAGCGGGATCGGGAATAATACTGCTTTTGATCGTCGACAGGCTGATACTCAACTTGTTTGTGGTAAATATAGGAGTCAATAACGAAAATACCGTCACAAAAAGACACGACGTTCCTTCTACTGCGTTCGACATAGGTATTATCGTCGCAGGTGTGGTAATAGTATTGTTGTTTTATTCGTTCTGGCCGGCATTTGCGCAAAAGCAAATCAACGAAAACGTACTGGCTGACTGCGTGACTCGTGCCGAGACGGAAGAAAAACTCGGCAGACCGGACGGAGCAGAAGGCGATGATATGAGATATGATTATTACGACAACAACTATTCCAGCTTGCTTGCGATAATAGACAAACTGGAACTGGAGCAATTCGAGTTGCTGGAAAAGTCTGTTTCTGGCGGCAACTCAGTTCAGAAATATATTGACAGGATAGATGAAATAGACGCTTGTCTGGAACAGCTCAACGAGAAAAAGAGCAAACAACAATACAAACACACGGCAGTCAGCTTCGTGTCGGAATTAGACGACAACAGAAAATATAAGGTAAATTCATATTTTTGCGAAGTCGTAAATCCTGCGGCAACGAGCCAGCAGAGAGAATTGAGTGTACTGTCGATAGTTGCGGTATCAGACGAAAAATGGGAAAACGACGAGGTCGGATCAAGGCTCGAAAGCTGCATATTGAAGTATAAAGCAAAATACAGCGACGGAACTTTCATTGTCAGCATCGTGCATGCGACATTCAACGATACAGTCGTATTTTCGGATAGGTTCGGCAGTTACGAAATAGAGAGAGAACAGGTCGAAGAATTTTTGATGAAATAAAAGAAAGCGTGCGGCACCGTCCGCACGCTATTATTTTTCTTTCAAAACTTTGTCGAGGAAATCGAGCAGAGCAGTCTTGCCGTCATGGTCGAGACGGTCGAAAAGCCGCAGAACGCGTTTTTGTTCGTCGGTAAGGCTGTCTTTTGCGTCTACAAAGCCGAAGTCGTCAGAATTACAGACGATATAATCTATCGATACTTTAAAAAAGCGCGACAATTGAACAAGTTGTTCGATAGACGGTTGGGTGTTTGAATTTTCCCAGTTGTTGTACGTGCCCTGACTGATGTTCAGAAGTTTGGCTATCGCGCGTTGTGAGAGGTTGGCTTCCGTTCTCAATTCAAACAATCTGTTCATATTGATTAACTCCTTTAGATTTATTATTAAAATTGTATAAGAAACTTAATCTAAGGACTTGCAAGATTAAAAACATTAATCTATAATTAAAAATATGATTAAACATATTGTTCATTTAGTATGGTTAATTGACAGAATAATGCAATTTGATTATATGAAAGGAGGAGTTTATGATTTGCAAAAAATGCGGCACTGAGTTTGACGGTGCGTTTTGTCCCAAGTGCGGGGAGAGGGCAGAAGAAAAACTGACTGTCTGCCCCGTATGCGGCAAAGAGAGAGCTGAAGGCGAGACGTTCTGCTCAAAATGCGGATATTCTTATGAAAATGCGCGCGCGTCGAAAGAAAAAGTCACGCGTAAAAAAGTTGACTTTTCAAAGGTCAAAAAAGCGTTTGAAGACAAGTATTGGATTATACCTTCGGCGGGAAGGTTGCTTTTAGGAGTGCTCGTTCTTCTCAGTCTGATAGCGCCCGTGATGACTCACGCGGGCGTGAATACTGCGGGCAACGGTTACGTAAACGCGTTCGGCGTAAACGTAACGACGACGTATACTGTGTGTTGCGCCGCGCTTCTGATTGCAGGTGTTTACACTCTTGTTTACGGCGCTTATACGCTCATTCGCGCGTTTATGCGTCGTTACTTTGATGTAGGCAAAAAGTTGTATTATATACTTGACGGCGTTGTATGCGTTATCGTTGCGGTGATAGGCTGTATCGGCTGTGCGGGCGCGGGAGACTGGTATGCAGACGCAGGTGCGGGACTTAGTTTGTGCGTATTTGTCGGAATAGCGGGCGTAGCGATGCTGTGCCTAAGGATATTATACGAAAACAAGTGGTTTGATAATGAACTCGCCGCGCAAGATCCGCTGAACAGGGAGAGAGACAGGGCGCGCGAAAAGAAGCTGAACAAGCCGTACGGCATTACCGTTTCGGTAATAAGCGCGGCTCTTGTTATAGCGATAGCGATAACGTCGGTGGTATCAATCCTGTATAAAAGCCCGTTTAATTTTACGGCAAGCGGTTTTGCAGAAACGAGAGCAGACGTTATAAAGCAGTTCGGCGTTCCTGAGGGCGCAGACGAAAACGACTCTTCTTTTACCTATTACAGCAGCGAATACACCAACATCGACAAGATGATCGAAGCTTTGCAGACGGCGCAGGAAGAGGCGTCGGAAGATATCGACGAGGATATAGGCGAGGACTTTGACGAAGGAGATCTTGAAGACGCGTTCGGAGAGGACGAAAAGTACGAAATCGCTATTGACAGTTTGAAAGAAAAGAAAGAAAAGCTCGTTTACAAAAAGACGACCGTTACTTTCGATAACTACGGCGGAATCGACAGAAAAGGGGACGGAATAACGTCTTATATCTGCGAGGTTGTAGATCCTGAAGGCGGAGAAAAAACGCTTAAAAGTATAGACTTGTCGGGAAGCTTTTACATAGAATACGAAGACAAAGCGATCCTGTCGTACGTTGCGCAATATGCGGACGGAAGTTTTATCAAAAGTAACGCAACTTTGAGAAGCGAACATTTTGATAAAGAAGCGAATGAATACGTTTTTACCGACAGTCTGGGGAAATACACCGTAAAATATAACGATCTGACGTTTATTGGTAAGGACTGCGGATATTATATGACGGGAAAAACGTTGCATATCCTTTCTTATTTCGACGGAATATTGGAAAAAGGTTTCGATATCGACAATGTTGAGAGAATAGAAATAGAGGAAGGTCTGACAGAGTTTGATTGCTCGCTTATGCGCGAGGACGGAACTTTGGAAATGATCAAGTTCAAAAACCTGAAAAGCATGACCATTCCTTCAACTCTGACGTCGTTCGAGATCGCACCGATAATAGACAGTAAATTTTATAATGACGAGTCGAACTGGGACGAAGGGCACGTCTTGTATGTCGGCGGTATGCTTGTCTATGATAACGAAGAACTGAGTGATTACGCGATAAGAGAGGGCACGACCGCTATTAACGACTCAGTCTTCAACGGTGTGGAGATGAACTCGCTGTATGTTCCGGAAAGCGTAAAGTACGTAAGCCCCGATTCGTTTAACAATTGCAAAATAGGACAAATAACGTTGCCTGCGACACTGATAGAAACGTTTAAAGATGTAAAATTCGACAGTATTACGGTAACAGGCGAGGGAGAGATACCTGAGTCCGCATTCGCAGGGCGCAGTTCGCTTACCAAAGTAATAATTTCCGACGGAGTGACCTCAATAGGCGACGGTGCGTTCAGGTCGTGCTCATCGCTTACAAGCGTATCAATATCTGCAAGCGTCACGAACATTGGGAATAACGTCTTTGAAGATTGCCATTCGCTTTCAGATATAACGGTAGAAGAAGGTAACTCCACGTATAAATCGGCAGGAAATTGCTTAATAGACAAATCGACAAAGACTTTGATAAAGGGTTTTAAAACGAGTATTATACCCGACGACGGAAGCGTGACGAGCATCGGAGCTTATGCGTTTGCAGGGCTTTCTACGCTTGAAAGTATAGCGATACCTGACGGTGTGACTAAGATCGGCGAATACGCGTTTTACGATTGCAGTTCGCTTGTCGACGTGACAATTGCGGGCAGCGTTACCTATATCGGCTATTATGCGTTCGCCGGTGAAACCGTACTTAAATGCGCAAAGTTTGATATTACAGAAGGATGGGCGGTATATTTACATTCATCCTCGTCTGATAAAATTTATAATAGTTTTTCTTCGTCAGATCTTTCCGATTGTTCTGAGGCAGGCTTGCTTCTGCATAATTACTACGATTGCTATTGGAAACGTGGATAACACAAGGGGCGGCTATTGAAAACATAACCATCAGCACGGCTGGTGGTTATGATTTTTTCAAAACTTTGTCGAGGAAATCGAGAAGTAGTGCTTGTGACACAAAAGTCACTCTATCTCGAGTTCTTCACAGGTAAATATAGGGTCGTCCAAAAATTCTATCAGGGTTATGCCGAAGCCTCGGGCGATCATCATCAACGTGTTCAGCTCGACGCTTTTGTTTCTCGCACTCAATATACTGTTCATTGTTCCGTGCTGAATGCCGGAATTTTTCTCGAGCCTGTATTGAGTCATTTTGTTTTCTTTCAATAGCGCGCGTATGCGTATCGCAACTGCCTGGCAAACGGTCAATCTGAAATCTCCTTGTGTCGTTAAAAATAGTTTATCAATATAAGGCGTTAAAAATACGGATTTATAACGCCGTATTGCTTGCAATTTTGTCGGGCAGGAATTATAATATAAACGGTTATATGGTGGTGCGATGAGTAAAAGGGAGCAGGTTTTTGCCTGCGTTCATACGGGCGCGGTGCGGACTGAGTGCTTAATTGCCCTTGGTTGTTCAATCTGATTCTGATATTGCAACATACAGCAAAAGGTTATAGTTGACTTTCAGCTGATAACGTATCATAATATAATTAGTGCGTTCGGGCATTCATATTAAAAATGCTTAATGAGATTTGGAGGAGTTTATGATCTGCAAGAAATGCGGCGCCGAGTTTGACGGCGCGTTCTGCCCCAAGTGCGGGGAGAGGGCAGTGGAAAAACTGACTGTCTGTCCCGTATGCGGAAAAGAGAGAGCAGAAGGCGAGAACTTCTGCGCAAAGTGCGGTTATGCTTTTGAAAGGCAAGGTACGGCAACGCAGAAGCCGCAGGCAAAAATCACCTTTGACAAAGAGGCTTTAATCGGCGGCGTAAGAAAGTTTTACAAAGTCGCTCTAAATATCGGCAAGGTATTTTTCAGCCTGCTTCTTTTTCTCATTCTCGCTTCGCCGATAATGTTGCACGAGGGTATCAACACGGCGGGAAGCGGCTATACCAACGCGTTCAATCTGTACGTTGACGGCAGATTTACCGCTGTCTGCGCGATACTCATAATAATCGCGTTTTACAGTCTTATATACGGTGTATATGCTTGCGTAAAGTTTTTTGTATTCCGCAACAGAGAAGAAAGCAAGGCGAGCAAAATTATTTATTTTGCCGCAAATTTCCTTGTATTTATCGTCTGCTGTATCGGTTGCTCGGGCGCAGGCGACTGGTTTGCGGACGCGGGCGCGGGGCTCAGCTTCGGCATATTCGTCGGGATAGTCGGCATGGCGCTGTCTGTGCTAAGGTATCTGTTTGAGGACAAGTTCGTAGACGCGTACGGGTCGCAGACCGTCGAAGTCTCGGACGACGTAAAAGCCGTAGAGAAGAAAGCGGCCAAGAGAGTGGGGCTCGGCACGGCGGTCGTCACGGGCGTGCTTGTCGTAGCGGTGATCATTACCTCTATCGTGCAGAGCGTATATACCAACCCGTTCAGTATCGTTTCGTACGGCTTTGCGGAGACGAGGGCAGACGTAATAAAGCAATTCGGTATGCCCGAAAACGCGAAAGAGGACAGTTCGTCTTATACCTATTACAGCACGGAGTATGCCGCCGCAGAGCGCATGATAGACGCGCTGACCGAGGCACAGGACAAACAACTGACAGACGGTTTCGAGTCCGATGCGGACTCGTTTGACGAGGACGATCTTGAGTCAATGTTTGACGGTGTTGCAGGCATAGACGGCATTATTGAAAAACTCGAAGAAAAACAAGACAATATAAAGTATAAAAAATCTGTCGTAACATTCAACAACGACGGCGGCGATGACAGAAGCGAAGATACGGTGAAGTCTTACGTCTGTGAGGTCATAACGCCCGAAGTCGAGGGGGAGGAAAAAGAAGAAAGGACGCTCATCGAACTGAAAATCAAAAACGGCTATTATTTCACATATTATAGAACGGTGGAGTTTGAGTATTTCGCTGAATACGATGACGGAAGTTTTTACAACGGAAAAATTACGTTGAACACGGAAAGTTTTGACGAAAATAAAAAAAATTTTACGTTTACTGATTCTTTGGGAAAATATACGGTGTCGACAATTGAATTTGAAAGGATAGAAGGAGAAGTGTGTGTCAAAGACGGCGTATTATATATTGTCTGCAATACATATAATGCCTTGGCTAATTTAAGTTCAGATACATTAGATAAAATAAAAAAGATAGACATCAAAGAGGGGGTTACGAACGTAACATATATCGGGGAAAAGACTTTAAGAAATCTTGAAGAAATATCTGCTCCCGATAGCTTGGTTTATTTTAATAAAAGTATAATTAAGGACAGTAAATTCTATAATGATGTCTCAAACTGGGAAAACGGCAAAGTTTTATATATAGGCAATATACTCGTAGAGGCAAAAGAGGATATAAGCGGTGATTATCAGGTGAAGAAAGGCACAACGATAATCAATGAAAATGCTTTTGAAAAGTGCGCAAACCTTACATCAATAACTATACCCGACAGCTTAACAAGCATAGGCAATTTTGCGTTCTTTGGATGCAATTCGCTTACAAGCATAAGTATACCACACGGCGTAACGAGTATAGGCGAGCATGCGTTCTTTTATTGCAGTTCGCTTGAAAGCGTTGCGTTAGGGGAGAACAGTCAACTTGAAAGCATAGGTGATTCTGCGTTCAGTGGATGCAGTTCGCTTAAAAGTATAACTATCCCTGACAGCGTAACAAGCATAGGTGATTCTGCATTCTGGGGATGCAATTCGCTTACAAGCGTAATATTTGAAAACACTCAAGGATGGAGGAGATTATCGTCATCATCTGCTACAAGCGGCACAAGTATTGCGTCGTCCGACCTTACAGTTCCGGCTACGGCGGCATCGTATCTGAGATTTACTTACTGTAATTATTACTGGAAACGCGGATAATACAAGGGCGGCTGTTGAAATAAACGGACTCGGGCAAAAACGCCTGAGTCCGTTTTTAGTTGTTACTATCTGAAAATTTAAAAGGCTGACGAAAATTTACGCCGCGTTTCCTATCGCCTGCAAAATAAGCGTCATTACGGGGAGCGTCGCCACGCTGAATACGGTGCCGAGAAGAACTAAGTTGGCGGCGTTTTCCTGACCTTCGCCGAGCATTTCGGCAAAGTTGAGGACGACGCTGGCGACGGGCGCCGCGCAGAGAATGAACATAGAATATTTGACGTACTGTTCAAAGGGCAGGAACCATATCAGAAGCATGCCGATGAACGGGAATATCATCTGTTTTACGAATACGATAACGTATTGCGACGGGGTGCAGAAAAGCGACTTCGGCTTGACGGTCGCAAGGCGCATACCCATGATCAGCATACACATAGGGGTGGACATTTTGCCGAGCAGGGTGAAGATATCAGCGACTTTTGCAGGCAGTCTCCAGGTCGTGAAGAAAAGCGGCAGGCAGATTATCATCGCTATCGCGGCGGGGTTGACGATCGCCTTCCACGGTTTGATGTACTTCTTGTCGCGCGTTATCATCGCGGAAGCTATCGTCCAGCCGAAGATGTTCATGCCGAGAAGGTAGGAGACCGAGAGTATCGTCACGTTGGGGTTGTCGGGGAAGATCGCCTGCAAAAGAGGCACGCCCATAAACGCGCAGTTGCCGAAGCTGGTCGCCACGTTGTAGATGCGGTATTTTACGTCATCGTATTTCTTGCGAAGGATAAGGAAGGCAATCCCCAGCATTATCGCCTGCGCTATCATGGATACAAAGAAAAAACCGACGATCTGGATTATCAGCTCTTTGGTGTATACGGGTACCGCGTTGACCGAGTAGACGGTGAGACACGGGCTGCACACGTACATAAGGATCACCGCAAATGAAGAAATGCTCTCGGGCTTGACGAGCTTTGCTTTGACCGAAATGAATCCGGGCACGGCATAAACAAGCATTGTTGCGACAGCTATCAGCGTTGTGATGAAAAATTCCATAATATCCTCTTTGCGCCATACTCTCTGTCGGGCGCGCGCGTTCTTTATTGACCAAAGGTATTATATTACCGTGCGCGAATACAGTCAAATAAAAGAGAGGGGCAAAATATGGGTTTTTCAGAAGAAGCAGAGGCGGGCAAAGTTACGGTTCGTCCATAGATGCTAAGCTGCGATGAAGCAAAGAAAACGCCGCCTTTCAGACGAAAAGCGGCGCTTTATCATAAGATATGAAGTATCATTTTTTTACGAAAGCGGATTTCGGCTGTTTGCATACGGGGCATCTGAAGTCGTCGGGGAGCTGCTCGAAAGGTGTCTCGCCGTCGTAGACGTAACCGCAGACAGAGCAGACCCATTTGCCCGTTTCGGTTTTCTCCTCGATATAGGTCGGGGCGTTTTTCGCGGTCTTGCCTTTGACCACATTGTGGTAGTACGCATAGGTCATCGGGGGCTTGTTTTCAAGCACGTCCGCGTCTGTAACTTTTCCCAAAAATACCGTGTGCGTGTCTGTTTCAAGCATTTTTTCCACAGAACAAACTATATATGCCGCCGCGTTGTCGACTATGGGCATCATGCCTTTGACGGAGTATTTCACCTTGTCGAATTTGTCTGTATCCCTGCCCGACGAAAAGCCGAACGTCCCGATGATCGACGGGTCGCTCTGCTCGTGCAGTACGCTGACGGCAAACATTCCGCTTTGCGAAATGCAGTCGTGAGTGTAGTTGTTCTTGTTGACGCTTACGGCGACCGTAGCGGGGGAGGAGGTTATCTGCATGACGCTGTTGACCGTGCATCCCGTAGGTCTGCCGTTGTCCCAGGTGCTCAATATATACACGCCGTAACTCAGCGCGCGGAAAGCCGAATTGTTCATATCAATAGTTTTTGCTTCTCAGCTGGAAGTATGCCTGCGGATGCGCGCATACGGGGCAGACTTCGGGCGCTTCTTTGCCCACGTGGATGTGACCGCAGTTGTTGCAGATCCACTCGTTTTCGCCCGCCTTTTTGAACACTTCGCCCTTTTCGATGTTGGCGAGCAGAGCGCGGTATCTTTCCTCGTGTTCTTTTTCTATCGCCGCAACGCCTTCAAAAAGTTTTGCTATTTCTTCAAAGCCTTCTTCGCGCGCCTCTTTTGCAAACGTGGCGTACATATCCGTCCATTCATACATTTCGCCCGCCGCCGCATCCTTGAGGTTGTCTGTGGTGGAAGGAATGCCGCCGTGGAGCAGCTTGAACCATATCTTCGCGTGTTCTTTTTCGTTGTTCGCCGTTTCCTCGAAAAGATTCGCTATCTGTACGTAGCCGTCTTTCTTCGCCTTGGAAGCGTAATAGGTGTATTTGTTTCTTGCCTGCGATTCTCCCGCGAAAGCGGTCATCAGATTGCGTTCTGTTTTCGTGCCTTTGATATCCATTGTTTTATCTCCTTTTCGCATTGCCCGTACCCGAGCTTAGCACCATTATAAAATAAGAAAACCGCGTTGTCAATACGCAAAACCGTCAATACGCGCCGCTGAGTGACAAAGTCACGGTAAATGCAAAAAATAAAGGACAGACAAGGCTTTTTGCGTTGCTTATCTCAAGAGCTTGCCGGACGCTGGGGGTATGCTCATATAAATGGGGGTATTGACAAAAACATATGCGTAATATAAACTTAATGTGAGGATTTTGGCGGGATTGCGGATTGTATGCACTCCGCGGGGGTAGGATCATGAGGAAAAAATCAATTTCAATTCTTTTTATTCTGACGTGTATAGCGTGCATTGCGTGCGCCTGCGACGTCTATGAGATACCTGTCAGAAAAACATATACGGTAACCGTTTGCAATGAAAAGATCTGCACCGTAGAGGTTTATGAGTATGCAAACAAAAGGTTCAGACTCGTCGAAAGCGAAGAAGAAAAAATGATCGCCGCCATCGAGTCGTCACCTTATTATCTCGGTCAATACGTCGTGAAGTACACGCAAGACGAGACAGACCGCCGAGGGGAAGGCAATACGGGGTACTGGTTTGATTTCGGCAATTATAACGTCGGATATCTCGTCAAAGACGGCGACTATTATACGTCGTATTCTCACGAAGCGGCATTTTTCAACTTCGAGGACGGCGAAGGGATCATGTTGTGGGCGAAAAGTTTTTTGACGAGCGACGAGACGGATCTGGACGAAACCGGCAGGCTCGATGCATTCAGACAAGGTGAGTTCTATCCCGTCGCGTACGGCTGGGATGAACTGAGATCGATATTCCGCAATTACGATATAGACGAGAGCGCGTACACAATAAACTCGAGCGCGGTTGACATGAATTTGGAGGAAGGAATCGTTACGCTTAAATATTATGAGGATAAGGAGAGCGTATGTTTCGAAGTGAGGATGCCGGATGATAAAAGTGAAGGGACTGAATAAATCTTACGGAAAGAACAAGGTTCTTTGCGGCATTGACCTGAATGCCGCAAACGGAGAAATAGTCGGGATTTTCGGAGCTAACGGAAGCGGTAAAAGTACTTTTTTAAAATGCGTTGCAGGACTGACGTCTTGCAGCGGAGAAATTTCGTTGGACGGCAGATCTCTGTCTGAAAATCATTCGCTGATGAAAGACGTAGGGGTCATGATAGAGACTCCGGCGTTCTACAAAGATATGACGGGGAGAGAAAATATTAAGTTTTTTTGTCCTGATTATTCGTCTGCACAACAATATATAGACGTTTTGGCGGCAAACGATTTCATTGACAGAAAGGTAAGGACGTATTCTGTCGGAATGAAACAAAAGCTCGGGTTG
Organism: uncultured Christensenellaceae bacterium; assembly: GCA_944381355.1. Classification (GTDB taxonomy): domain Bacteria; phylum Bacillota; class Clostridia; order Christensenellales; family UBA3700; genus Ornithoclostridium. The sequence goes on from CALWKV010000017.1 coordinate 12,048, forward strand.
CTGATTGCGTGTATCAAAGGTAAAGAACTTGTTTTATTGGACGAGCCTTTTAACGGGTTGGATGTAATTTCGCTGGATCAGGCAGATAAATTGCTCGATATCTGCAAGAAAAAAGGTGCTTGTATATTGCTTACAAGTCATATGTTGGAGCATTCGAGCGGGTTGTGTGACAGGTATTATCTTTTAAAAGACGGCAAAGTTGTTCCCAATGAAGAACTTTTGAAATTCGAAAAGCCGCGTTACAGCGTCGAGATGAGAAGCCTGCAAGCAAAAGAAAAGATATCAGCGCTATATGCAGACATTATCACGGATAAACCGGGAAAAACCTTTGAAGTAGTGCTCGAAGATGCCGATATCGAAAAGCGTTTCTTTTTTGCGTTGTCGGAATACGGCTTCAGTTCGGTAAAAGATATTACCGATACGTTAGAGAGCAAATACCGCATAATGGAGCAAGGCTATGAAGCACGTTAGATATTTTTTTACGAGAAAGTACTTGTTATTGCTTTTGCCCGTAATATTAGGCATAATCGTCTCCGGCTATATGATGGCAACAGACGGGAAAGGTTACTTTGACGGCGGGCAGGCAATTTCCAATTTTGTGCCCGAAACACAAGAGTATTCTGATATGTCGGAACTTAAAACTTTGCTTGAAAAAGCCCGTGACAAACTGAAAGATCTCGATGAGGACGATAAATCTTTCGAGACAGCGAAATCCGGCGTTATATGGTACGAATACCTGTATGAGAACGAAATAGGATATGATGAAATAGCAAGTTATAAAGGAGCAAAAAAGTTCAGCAAGTTCTCGTTGTTCGATAATTTTTCTGAGCCTGTATTCATTTTTGTATATCTGGCAAGCATCATTCTGGGCACATTGCTGATCACGTGGGATTTTCAGGCAGATACGGCAAAACTGCTTTATTCGTCCGGGGAAAGCAAACTGAAGATTCTGTATATCAGATACGGCATAAGTCTTGCAACGCTCGCCATCGCGACTATTGTGATCATGACGGTATACGCTTTGGTGGCAAACGGATTGGGCGGAGTGTCCGAGATCGGGTTGATATACGGAGACAGAATATACAGATTAAGTTTTGCCGGATATGCGGCACTTTCGATTTTGTCGACAGTTGTCAATCTGTGTTTGGTTTATACCGCGATATATTTTGCGAGCGCATCGTTTCATAACGTTGTCATACCGCTTTGCGGAGCCTTTTTAGGCTTTATACTCTTAGTATCGGTCCGAGATGCCGTTCCCTCCGAAAGTGCGATACAAGCATTTTTTGAACCGACAATCTTCGGAATATTCAAAGGTGCGTATATGAACGGCGACAATCCTCCGTCTTTTTACTTTTTGATATATCTGATAAACGTGATTGTAACGGCGGCAATAGCGGCAATCGGTACGACATTATTTTATAAAAGAGATATAAAGTAAACACGTTTCAGGTCGGTACTTTGACAGGAATTATAAGCGGTTCGATTTGAAAGATGGCAGTGTTTGTCACGCATAGTTGCCGGCGATAATCGCTTGTCAAAACCTTGCCGTGATGTTAAAATGGATATATACCACAGGACGGTGAGGATATGAAAATTCAGGAATCGGGCGAAAACTACCTCGAGACTATTTTGAGGCTGAAAAACAGACAGGGCAATGTGCGTTCTATCGACCTTGCCGTGGAGCTGAACTATTCCAAACCCAGCATATCGCGCGCTGTGGCTCTGCTGAAAAAGGCGGGCTATCTGACAGTTGACGAAAACGGGTATATAGAACTGACTGCCGCGGGTCTAGACAAGGCAAATTCCGTCTACGAAAAACACAGGATAATACAGAGTTTTTTGGTAAAAGTACTCGGAGTCAACGAGGAGACTGCAGAAAACGACGCGTGCAGGATAGAGCATATCATCAGCGACGAGAGTTTCGGCGCGATGAAAAATTATCTCAAAAAGAGCTGAACGGTCAAGGGCAAAAAATATCGTAAAAAAGACAAGCGGCGAAAGCCGCTTTTTTTGTTGACGGCAATTGCCTTTTTCAGAGCGGCGCAACGAAAGCGCCTGCCGCGTAAAACGCGCTGTGCCGCCGCAGACGCTGTCGAAACTCGTGAGAAAACCTGCCTGCGCTGTGTTGAAAATATAATAGTTAGTCTATGCTAACCATTTGACAACAGCAATTGCCCAATGTATAATAAAGCCATAAACGAGGTAAAACCGCGTTAATTTTTACGGTACAGGTTAGCAACTGCTAACTGGGTCGGATAATACCCGTTAATACGATGATGACGGCGGAGGCACGATCATGACGGCTTCGGAATACAGATATATACAGGCGATAGAGACTGTCGCAAAGGAAAAAGGCAAGGTCATAATGACTGACGTTGCGCAGAAACTCGCCTATGCAAGAGCCAGCGTCTATAAAAAGCTCTTGTCTCTCGAGCAGCAGGGCTATGTGGCAAAAGAAAACGGCAAGTATTTCAGAGTTACAAAAAAAGGATATGACGAGTACGAAGCCGTAAGCCGACTTAAAAACATCTGCTCATGTATGCTTGCGGAAAGGACGGGACTTGAACAAAAATTTCTGACGCACGACGCGGTGAATATCGCCTGCGCGCTATCGTCGAGGTGCAGGACCGCGCTTTTGAAACATAACGATTGAATTGCACAACACAACTTATAATCTCCGATCAAGGGACGGCGAAAGCCGTCCCGATTTCTTTGCTTTTTTGATTTATCTGCATTGAAGCGGAGCGAGTATTGTGCTATTATATCAGTATGGAAAAAATGATAGTATTGCTTGACGCCGACGACACATTGCTCGATTTTGCAAAGAGCGAGAGGGAAGCGATAATCACGACGCTTGAAGAATTTTCTCTGCCCGTTACGGAGCGTATCGTCGACAGGTATGTGAAAATAAACCAGCATTGCTGGAAATTGCTCGAGACGGGCAGGATCACGCGCGAATATCTGGACAGGCTTCGCTTCGATATGTTGTTTGAAGAATTTTCGATAGAGGGCAAAGACTCGGTAGCGGCAGGCGCGGCATACCGCAGACACCTGACCGAGAAGGGATATGTGCTTCACGGTTGCATAGAATTTCTGACCGGGATCAGCAAAAAGTACAGACTTTTTCTCGTCACCAACGGCACCGAGCCTACGCAGATAGTCAGACTGAGAACGGCGGGTATTGACGGGTTTTTCGAGGAAAAGTTCTATTCTGAACAGATCGGCTGCGCAAAGCCGTACGCCGGATTTTTCGATTATGTATTCTCTCATATAAAGGATTTCGACAAGTCGAGGACGGTGCTTGTCGGCGACTCGCTTTCGTCGGATATTTCAGGCGCTAACAACGCAGGCATTACGGGTATATGGTTCAACCCGAAAGGCTTAGTCAACGACAGCAAAGCAGTGCCCGATTATACGGTCGCGGGATACGATGAATTGCTCGCGCTTCTGACCGTGCTTTCAAAAGAAAAGACGGGAGTCTGAAAAGTCCCGTCAGAAAGCAGCAGGAAGCACCGCCTGCAGAAAACGACGTCCTTTTGCGGACGTCGTTTGTCGCATTTCAGTTGGTCATGTCAAGCTCGCCTGCAAAACACTCGTCGGGGATCTCGTATTGAGAATAACCCGAATTCTGCCATACTTTTACATAATCCACGTAAAATACGCTTTCGCTTTCTTCGTCGAATTTGCCTATACGTTGACCGTGAGGACCGTATCCGTCGCCCGCGTCGATTTCCACAGTCAGACGCAGGAACTCTCTGACGTGCGAAACGCCGCCCGCAGCACTTGCCCAGGTCGGTTGTCCGTCTACATAGAATACGTAATATAAAGGAGTCCATTTGAGAGCGAACGTGTGATATCCGTCGTAGAGATTTTTGCCCGTGTCCGTGACGAAATCGTCGACTTGACCGTATTCGCCGTAGCCGTTCCAGAGCAAAGCGTGTCCTATCTTTTCGGGATGTTTTATAAACGCGCTTTCAAACACGTCGATTTCTGTGCCGTCCACGCCTTCTGCACCCGTCTTGCGCATGTTCGACGATTGCAGCCAGAATGCGGACCACAGTCCCGTCGCGTCGGGGAATTTTACCCTGACTTCAAAATATCCGAACGCCTGAGAGAAAAGCAGTTCGTCAGAAGTTCCTTTGTCGTTTCCCGCCTCTGTAAGCGCGCGCGTTTCTATGCCGCCGGTAAATCTGCCTTGAGACGGGCACAGGCCGTCGCTGCAAACGTGGTCGGAGGAATAAAAACTTCTTATCTGCAGAGTGCCGTCGGAGACCGATACTGCTTCGGGACACCAGTAAACGTTTTGCTCAGGTTTGTTTTTGTCGTCGCTTTCCCACCGCACGGAATGGGGAGAAGTCGTCCATATTTCTGTATTGCCGTTGTAATTTTCGCCGAAAACGATGTTTTCGTTCAGAGCGTCGCCGTCAAAGTCGTCCTGAAAAACGAGATACCAGCCGTCCTCGCCGAGTACGGGAAGAGAAAGGTCGTAACCTTTTTTGTCAAAACTGTCGTCTTTGCAGGAGACAAGGACGAATGTGCTTGAGAAAAGCATAAGCACGCAAAGCAGAATCGCAATTCTTTTTTTCATCTCGATACCTCTCAGTAGTGTCGTCTGTGATTTCATTATAAGATCTGCAGTCAGAAGTGTCAATACGCTCAAAATTTTTTAAAGTCGCGAATCGTATGCGAAAATATAATTTTTATGTAAAAAGTTCTTTTTCGCCGTCATTTATTTGACATCTTTAAGATTTAATGTTATAACAAAGCTGAACAAAAAAAATTTTCATCGGAGGATTGTAAGATGGACAAAGCAGCAAGACAGAGCGCTCTCGACGTTCAGAAGTGGATCGACAGCGAGCAGAAGGGTTACGACTGTTGCGGCACATACGATTTTTGCGCTAAGTGCGACAAACAGGCAGAATATCCCTGCGCAGTCGCTTACGACGTTTTTAACGCAAAGAGCGTAAAGGCAGCAAAGAAACCCGCAGCAAAGAAGGCGGAAGTTAAGACCGAGGTCAAGGCAGAAGTCAAGACCGCAGAGAAAAAGCCCGCCGCTAAGAAAGCAAGAAAAAAGGCTTCCAAGTAATTGAGAAATGCTCAAAAAAACGGACGGCGAAAGCCGTTCGTTTTTTTTGTTTATCGTGTCAGCTTT
>CALWKV010000018.1 GCA_944381355.1 uncultured Christensenellaceae bacterium
GTTTCTGTTCTGACCGATAGGGATAAAACCTCGGCAGGCAGCACAAATTCGATCTGTTCCGCATTAAATAACAACATTTATGCGCAACAAAAAAAAGAAGTGTCGGTATGGGATCGGATGAGAAAGAGCGGGGGCGAGTAGAAAGGCAGTTTTAAGCAAATTGATAAAGGTAAGTGACTGTCGGTTAAAAGGCAATATACTCAAAATTGTTGCGAACAACTGGTAGTTATGCAGAACAATAAGGGACAGAACACATTGAAAAAGGGGTATTGAGACGAGGGGTAAGGATGAAGCGAGAGACAGAGTGTGCGCAGGCGGCGTATTTGTGGGATAAGGATATTTGAGAGAGATTGGCTAAGTGGCAGAAAAAAGAGAAAAGCTGTTGAGAGGTTTGACATACGTGCTTCAAAGCGCGATCTATTCAATGTAAGAGACAGTCGGTATAAATTATTATTGGCATAGGCAGTTGCGAATAACTACAAGTTATGCGGAACAGTAAAAGAAAGAATGTATTTGAAATAGGCGCAATTAGCGAGAGGGAGAGAGTGGAAGAAAACGGTTTTTTCGTAAAGTGAAGCGGGGGCGCGCAATGGTAATGATCATCGAGAGAAGCAGAGAACGGGTCAAGCAACGAGAGAAAGGCTAAGCTCAGGAATATCAAAGCAAAACGCTTGCTAGTCAGATCATAATCGGCATAAATTGTTGCGAATAACTATAAGTTATGCGGAACAATTAGTACATGATTATAAGTAAAATAGGTATAAAACAAGCTGATGATGCGGACGATGAAACTGCAATCGCCCAACGTATCAGATCAAATACTGCGGGTTGAGAGAAAAAGCGGTCATGATATAAAGGGAATTCGGTTTAAACTGTTGCGAATAACTATAAGTTATGCGGAACAATAAGAGACAGAACGCATTATAAAAGGGGGATAGAGACGAGGGGCAGGGGCGGTGAGGAGAAAGGCGAGAGGTGCGGGGTGACGGTGAAGTTCAGGCAATGGACGGGAAGTATAGACGGGGATGTATGGGCGACGCATACGGACGGGAATTGTCGGCGGAGAAGAATAAGCGGCGCGTAGGTACGGGAATTTTCGGCGGAGAAGTATGGGCGGCGCGAACGGGGGAAAGTATCGACGGAGAAAAATAGGTGCACGAATGAGGGAAAAGCATCGGCAGAGAAGTATAGGCGGCGCGTATAAATGGGAAGTGCCGACAGAAAAGTATAGACGACGAGAAAACAAATGAAATATGCTCTGAATTGTTGCGGATAACTATAAGTTATGCGGAACAATAAAAACAGATTGTGTTTTAAAATGGCAATTAGTGGGATAAGAGAGGGTGGAGAGGTTGCGGGTGAAGTTTTGACAATAGACGGGAAGCGCTGACGGAGAAAAATAAGCGACGCGTACGGACGGGAATTGTCGGCGGAGAAGTATGGGCGGCGCGTACGGGTGGAAAGTATCGACGGAGAAAAATAGGTGCACGAATGGGGGAAAAGCATCGGCAGAGAAGTATAGGCGGCGCGTACGGGTGGAAAGTACGGCTATGCGCAATATGCGGTCGTACTATACGTCGGCAGAAGCGAAAAAAAGGAAGCCCTTGCGGACTCCCTTTTTGTTTTCAATCTTTCGATTGGTTTCGCTTACTTAACGTCAGCTTTTGCAATGGACCAGCCTGCGCCCTCTTCATAGAGGCTGCCGGTACGTCCGACGAACGTCTTGTCGTTGATCTCAAGAGCGATCGGCTCGGTCGGAGCGCAGCCGTAACCTATGCTGAGCAGGTCGAAGCCGATATAGATATCGAAGTCGGTGTCGCTGTTCTGATGATCCGCATCCTCGGTAGTGTAGGTGACTGTCTTATCCTGGTGGACGCTTACAGTTGCCTTGAACAGGTTGCCGGTACCGCCTATCTGCAGGAGAGGTACGTTGACAGAGGTGTAGACCTTGTTGGTACCGATCTTGTTCTCGCCATCTTTGATATCTGCCTGGTAATCAGCAACGAGCGGTGCGTTGAATACGACCTTAGCGCCGTTTACTTCATTGGTGGCAGCGTTCTTGAGGACAGTAGCCGTCATATCGAAGGTGAGTTTTGCTCCGCCTACAGTGAGGTCGCCGGTGTCCTTAGCAGTGATAGCGCTGTTGCTTTCCCACTTGCTGGTGTCAAGGCAAGCGATCGCCTTCTTGACGATGTCGATGACGGTGTTCAGGCTGAAGCCGCTGTCGGTAGCAGTGTCGGTAGCGCCGTCGGTAGCGCCATCGGTAGCCGCTTCGTCAGCGGTAGCGGTAGCGGGAGCTACGGGCTGGAACTTGGTCGCGCCGAGTTCAGCATATTCTGCGGGGATCTTGTAGATCATTCCGGGAAGAATAGCCATGACTGCGGGGATAACGGTCGGGAGACTTACTGTGCCTTCGAGACCCATGATCGTGTCGGACAGGTCGCCGAGCAAGTCGCTGAGGTTAAGACCGAACGCGCTCATGATGTTGTTGAGAGCAGCCAGCTTGACAAAGATCTTGCCGGTCTGCATATTGCCTTCCGCATAGGTGACCTTTTCAGTCAAAGCGATGACGAAGATGTCGTCTGCATTGTCAACGTTCTGCATCTTGAGATACAGGTTGTTGATATTGGGGAGCAGAGCGTCAAGGATGTCGGTGTCATCAGACTCGCCGAACACGTCGGTAGCGTCGCTGAGGTAGAACCAGTCGGTGTAGACAGGCTGACCGTCTTTCTTGATATAGTTGCCTGCGTCATCGGTGTAGTAAACTCTCTTGGTGAAAGTAGCCGCAGCAACTGCCGCCGCATTGATGTCAGCGGAGATCTCTACTTTGTATTTGTTGGAGTCTTCTTTGGTCTTGCCGAGGGTAACTTCAGCTTCTGCAGAGAAGTTGAGCACGCCGATCTCTCTCCAGGTACCGTCAGCCTTGATCGTCTCAACGGTGTTGAGCACGTTGTCATAAGCTGCGGAGTTGGTCAGGATCTTGAAGCCGAGCGTAGCGGAGACAGAAGTGCTGGGTACGGATTCTACAAGTACAAAGCCGTCGGGGTTCTTGTCTGCAGTGCCGGGGAGAACGATGCCGTCTTCCTTGCCTGCGATATCAAGACCGATACCGATGCTCTCGAATACGCCGTTGTTGTAGTTGCCCGTAACCTTGAGGTTGATGTCGGGCAGGACGGTGTACAGCTGGGACAGGCTGGTGAGACCGATGCCTGCGTCAGCGAGGATTCCCTTGAGGTCAAAACCTACGGTCTCTTCGTCAAAGAAGATACCGTCGAGCATCGAAGCTACGAGACCTTCGGGGTTGAACAGCTCTTTAACGCTGAGGGTGAATACTTTGCTGTTGGGGTTGCTGTTGTCATAACCGATCGTGAGCATGCTGGCAATGGTGCCGGCAAGATCTCCCGCCATATCGGTGATCGTCTGACCCTTGAGCGCCTCGGTAAGTTTGTCGCCGACCGCAACGTTTGCGTTCACGTTGTACTTAGCAAGAACGTTCGCGAGAGTAAGGCCGTCGATCTTGAGCTGCTGACCGCCGCCTGCGAGGTAGACATAGCTGTCTTTGTCGGTAGCCATATCAACGTACCAGACGCCGAACTCTCTCTTGTCGTTTACCGTGACGGTAAAGCCGAAGCCGTTGTTGGCGTATTCGGTGAATGCGGTGCCCGCAGTAGTTTCGTTGAGCAGGTCGAGCGAGAGGTCGAGGTCGATTCTGACTTTGGTATCGTTCACAACGACTTCGACAAAAGCGTCGGTGCCGAGAGAGCCGATGTTGTCGATACCGCCGATAGCGGCAACGGCGTCGTCGACCACTCCGAGAAGCTCGGTAACTGCTTCTGCGCCCTTGGTGTCTTCATCGGGCGGGGTTACGGTTTGCGGGGGGTCGTCTTCCTTGCAGCCGGCGAAGACCACGCAAACCATCGCAATTACCAAAGCAACAATGAGCAGTTTCGCCCAAATATGTTTCTTTGTCATAATTTGATAACCTCCTAAGTTATGCATATTTTTTTGTAGTTTAATTATACAAAATAAGATTTTCAAAGTCAAGACAAAAAAAACACCCAAAATATACCATTATACCCATAAATTCCGGCATTAAACGCCGAAGTTTGAGAAAAAAAGCGCATTTCGCGGATATTTATATATGGTTAAGTTATAGCATAAAAATTAAAATTTTACATACGTACGTGTGCATGTGTGTAGAGTTAATCAACATACGTGTTTTAACTGTGCGAAATAATGTTGCAGAAAGTAAATCATAATATGCGCAGACGAAAAACGCTGAAGCTGAGCAAGATCGAACGCAACGGTTCGCTTCGGACTTCTGATGACGGGGGAGTAGCGTCCCGGCTTAAACGAAAAGAGTCTTGCGTCGGCTTCGGTGCGGTCTTTGAAACGGTTTTCATGTTCTGCGGCTTTCGAAAAAAGCAAAAAACTCAATACGTATTGAGAAAAAGCCTTAAATTAAGCATAAAAAAAACTTATTGAAAAAACGTTTGAAAATGCAATTTTTCAGCTAAAACAGTGTTTTCGCAAAAAAGATTTTTAAAAAAGTATTGACAGAAGCGAGCTTTGAGTTTATCATTACAATATAAGGCGAAGATTTCGCGTTGTGTGGTAAGGAGGCAAAATCGCCGTATGGGGAAAGCGGCTACCGTCAAGAAACCCGTTTCATATTGTTACATGCCCTATTTCGGCGGCGACGGCGGGACGGAATTCATCGAAGTCTGGCAGATACTGGAGGACGAGGTGCTCGGCGTTTTATATCCGTGGCAGTACGGTCCTGCGGCGCAGACAAGTTCCCGCATCGAAACTCTCAACTTTCTTGCTCTCACACAATTCGGAGAAGACTCGGCAAAATATCCTGACGCGAAGTTCATCTACAAGGTGAGCAGTCGTCTGCTTGCCGAGGGCAACGTGCACAGACTGGCAGGTCTTTTAAAAGACAATCTTGTGCTGTGTTTCGACATTTTTCAACTCGAATCCTTCGGCGAAAGAAACAGTCGTCTCGGTCTCAACTTTCTGACAAAGAGAGGCGCGCACATTATGATCGAAGGGATAGAACGTGCTCCGATGGACGTAATAGCCAAGTATCAGCCGGAATATTTTCTGCTTGATTACCGCTATTACAATCAGAGCAATTTTTCGCTTCTCTCGATTTTTTCGGGACTTGCGAAGCAAAAGGGGGTAAAGCTCGCGCTCGGCAACGCCGTCAACAAGAACAATGTCGGACTGTTCGAGAAAGAGGGCGTCGTTGCGATCGGCGGCAGCGCGTATGCGAAACCCAAAAAGAAGCTGGAAACTTTGCTCGGCAAAGCGGATTGACAAGGACTAAGCGCCGCAAGGCGTGAACATAAGGGCATAAAAAACAACAAATTTAAAAAGATAAGGAGAGAAAATTATGAAAAAGAGTTTGGTAATTACAACAATAGCTACCGTGCTCGTCATCGTAGTCGCACTGACCACCGCGACCTTCGCGTGGTTCTCGGCAAGTTCGGTAACTTCGGTGAACAACCAATTCGCTGTGTCTGCCAGCGATTCTTCGGTAAGTATATACAGATGGCTTCCCGGAGAAAACACTGCTGTAGGTGAATTTGAAGCGACACCGCTTACCGAGAACTGGGCGTTGGGTGCTACCAGTGATTACGAATGGGATTATACCGGTTCCGTAACTCAGGGACAGACTCCTAATACCGCGTATACTTTGCTTATGCCTACGGCAGAGATATTGGGAACGGAATTTGCCGCAAACAGCGACTCAACGATCAACAAAGACGGTTTGCCGAGCGTATCGTTCTTCAGAGGTCAGAAATCCAGTGCTACTCAGGATAAGGTTACTGCGGTAGGTCTTCACCCCGTAGCAGTCAGATTCCGTTTGATGCCCGGTAAAGCCGCTATGCAGATTGCTGCGAGTATCACCGTGAAAGTCGGTGACTCGGCTACCTCAAAGGATTATCTTGCAGCTAAGGCTGCCAGAGTCGTTCTCATCGGAAAGGTAGAAGGCGGAGCTACCGAGCAGTATCCCAACATTAAGGTTGCAAGCAATTATACGTATTGCACGACTGCAGCCACTGTCGATCAGATGTTGACCAGCGCTTCGGCTTATGCGTCTACGAGTTACGTCGGAAGTACGACCGGAACTGATTATGTGGCGGTTCTCAATACCGATGAAATCACGTCCGGTACGGTGCCTGATAAAGACGCAACCGCAACGCTGACTTTCGGTGCTGATCCGACCAAGCCTCTCGATTGCGTGCTGTACATATGGTTTGACGGCGGCGTTGCAAGTGACAGTGCAGCACTCGGACAGGTCAGCATTGACATCAACTTTGCCGACGTTACTCCCGGTGACTGATATAATCGGTTAATGACAATTGAAAGAATCGACCTCACCCCGCAAGCGGGGTGGGGTTTTTGCGCGCTTGAAAAGGCGTTTTTTTGAAAAATTTACCGTTTTCGCGCTGATTTTAGCGTGTTTTTTTGTTTTTTGCTATTGACACGGTAAAGATATTATAATATAATTTATGTATGCGTTATCTCGTGCGGGTACGCGCTGTCTGCGCATATCGGAGCACGGGCACGGCGCATAGGATAAGGGAATGGGAAGAGAGTTCAACAAGTCCAGACAGGACGCGATCATCAAAAATCAGAAGATACGTGCGGCGAGCAGACGGCGCACCGCTACGACTGTCATCATCATTTTCCTTATCTGCGCGCTTTTGCTGACGGGCGCCGCCTGGGGCACAATAGTCTTTATCGACGCCAACAGCATGAGGATCGTAGTCGACAAGAGCAACGTCGGCGATATCTCGATAAGCAAGACTGCGGATTTTTCTTCTCCCGCGACCGTACTCAAGATGAACGGACCGGAGGATATTTCCAACATCACGTATGACTGGATACTCAAAGACGAGCTGTTCGGCAAAGAGGGCGATCATCACGGCGACAACTACATCGCATACAGCTTTTTTCTGAAGAATGTCGGAGACAGCGACATACTTTTCAAAAGTTCGATCGTGCTCAACTACGTCTCCAAGGATATCGAGAGGGCGGTCAGGATCGTGATAATCGAGGACGAAGAAAAGGCGACCTGTTATGCCGTTCCCCGTTCTGACGGCACTCCCGAGTATATCGCTTACGACACCGACGACAAGGATACGCAACAGCCGCTTCCGCTAGGAGAGAGCAAGCTCGACGCGCTTCTCGGCACCAACGTGACCACGCCGTTTGCGAGCGACGAACCCAAGGACAACAACATTACCGTTTTCGAGTCGGCGGATACGTTCCTCGCCGTTGAGGAGGTCAGAAAGTATACCGTGCTGATATGGCTCGAAGGCTCTGACAGCGACTGTATGGACGCTATTATCGGGGCAAAAGTCAACTTTGAATACAACTTCCGCGTCACTCAGGTGGACGCAATACAACCGTAAGATGAGGGGAAGTCTATGGACAATATGCTGAATTTCATCAAAGCGTTTCTGGGCGTGCTGTGGGGCGGCGTCTCTCAGATATTCGTCGGCATTTTCGGCGGTATCTTTCAGATGTTCAATTTCCCGGCATACTACGACGCTTTCTGGGTCAACGCCAACGGCTGGGGTGCGGGCGAGTGGATCCTCGCGATCCTCATCGCTATCCTCGTCGTTGCGATACTCGTCGCGCTCGTGTGGGTCATCGTATGGTTTGCGCTACGTCTTGTCAGGCGTTTCAAAAAACCCGTGATCAATCAGGATCTGCTCGACGAGATCCACAACCTCAAAAAGCAGATACTCAAGGTCACGCAGGAAAAAGACAGGATACTCCGCATGAAGGTCACGGGCGCGGAGGGCGACGCGTTCCTCGAAGGGCTTGAGACCGAAGAAGGCGAGGAAGAAAGCGGCGACGAGAAAAAACTCAAAGAGGGCGAAAGCCGTTTCTTCAAGCTGACCGAAGTCGATCAGATATATGAAAATTACACTCCGCCCGAGTACGACAACGAGATCACGCTCTCGGAGATATGCGACCGCTTCCGCAATTTCGCGGCAAGCAGGCTGCGCCTCTACTACGAGCCGCGTATAATCCGCCTTTTCTGGGCGGGTATGTCCACGACGAGACTGCTGATACTGCAAGGTATCTCGGGTACAGGTAAGACCTCGCTCGCGTATGCGACGGGTCAGTTCCTCGACAATCCCGCGACGATCGCTTCCGTCCAGCCGTCCTGGCGTGACCGTACAGAGCTGTTCGGTTACTTCAACGAATTTACCAAGCGCTTCAACGAGACCGAGGTCCTCAAAAAAATGTACGAGGCGACCTGGAACGAGAATATCTACATCACCGTTCTCGACGAAATGAACATCGCGCGTGTCGAGTATTATTTCGCGGAAATGCTGTCCATTCTCGAAATGCCGTCGCGCGACAACTGGATCGTCGACCTCGTCCCCAGCGGCTGGCCGAACGACCCCAAACACGTCGTCAAGGGAAGATTTACCCTGCCGCAGAACATGTGGTTCATCGGCACGGCAAACAACGACGACTCGACATTCGCGATATCGGATAAGGTCTACGACCGTGCGATCCCCATCAACATCAACACAAAAGGCGTGCCTTTCGACGCGCCCGATACAGATAAATTGTACGTCTCGTTCAAGCACGTCGAGGCAATGTTCAAAAAGGCGCAGGAAGAACACAAGGTCTCGCAAGAGGTCATCGATAAGATCAATACCCTCGACGATTACGTCATCGAACACTTCAGGCTCGCGTTCGGTAACCGTATCGTCAAACAGCTCAAAGAGTTCGTCCCCTCTTACGTCGCCTGCGGCGGCACAGAGATCGACGGTATCGACTACGTGCTGTGCAATAAGATACTCAGAAAGTTCGAGTCGCTCAACCTCGGCTTTATCCGCGACGAGATCGACGGCCTATGCGATTACCTCTCCGAACTCTTCGGCGAGGAAAATATGGGAGAAAGCAAAGAGTATCTGCAAAGACTCAAAAAACTCTTCTAGTCGCGGGGTCGCCGGGCGACTGCCAGGGTCGGCTTCGCGTATTGCGACTTGTATCGCATAGCAATAAAGTCGGCTTCGCGGGTTGCGGCTTGTATCGCTTAGCGACAGCTTACTATTGCACCCCGTCACACGGGGTCGCGTATCGAGGATTGTATCGCGATAGCCAAGATAGGCTTCGCGTATCGAGGATTGTTACGCTTAGCGACAGCTTACTAATGCCGCCGGTCACACCGGTCGCATAGCGATAGCTACCAATGCTCCCCGTCACACGGGGTCGTGGGACGACAGCCAAGATTGGCTTCGCGTATCGAGGATTGTATCGCGATAGCTTACCTCTGCCGCCGGTCACACCGGTCGCGGGGCGACAGCCAAGATCGGCTTCGCGTATTGAGGATTGTATCGCGATAGCTTACCTCTGCCGCCGGTCACACCGGTCGCTTAGCGATAGCTACCAATGCTCCCCGTCACACGGGGAAAGGAGAATATATGTCAAATAAAAATACCGAAGCAAAATCAAGCAAGGGTAAAAAGGCGCTCAATATCGCGCTCATCGTGGTGCAAGTGCTCATCGTCATCGTAGCGATCGCGTTTTCGATATCCATACTGTTGTCGACGGGTTACGAGAGCAATACCGATTTCGGAAAGTCGTCGATAAGGCTGATGCCCGTGCTTACCGACAGTATGAACGGGGACAAGTCTGACAGCTTCAAAGCGGGAGACCTCATCATCGTCAAGAGCGCGGAAAAAGTCAACGTGGACGAACTCGAAGTGGGAGACATCGTGACGTATCTCGATTACGTCGGTGCAGATCTGCAATTCGTGACCCACCGCATCGTCGACAAGTCGATCACAACGCTTGCAGACGGCTCGCAAGTCGCGGTGTTCGAGACGATGGGTGACGCCGAGACTTCGGGTATCACCAAGACTTTGTATTCGGGCGACATAAAGGGCGTCTACGTCGGCAAACTCGCGGGCGTGGGCAGCGCGGTGTTCTGGCTTCAGGATCCCACGCATTTCTTCCTCGTGATAATGCTTCCGTTGATTCTCCTTTTGCTTTACAACGCATATCTCGTGGTGCGCATGGTCATAGAATACAAGCTGAAAAAACAGAAAGAACAACTTGCCGTCGCGACGACCCAAGGCTCCGCTCCTCTCGACGAGGAGGAGATAAAGCGCCGTGCGATCGAAGAATACCTCAAGTCGCAGGGCATCTCTCCCGTTGCAGCTGAAGAAAAACCGCAGGAGTCCGCAACTCCCGTTGACGAAGAAAACAAAACGGCGGAAAATACGGACGGCGCTCCCGTTGAAGAAAAGAAAGACGAAACGGCGATCGCAGAAATAATTGCAGAAAAACCCGCGGAGGATAAGGCGGAGGAAACTGCCGCAGAAAAATCCGAGGAGGAGAAGCAGGAAGCGCCTGCGGCTGAAGATACGGCGCAGACCGAGACCCCCGAAGAAGCGCCGGCGGAACAAGCGGTACAGGCAGAGGAGCAGACTGACGCAACCGAGCAGACTGCCGACGTCGTTGTCGAGGAAACGGAAAAGCCCGCGAAAAAAACAGCGGCGAAGAAGCCGGCGGCAAAAGCGACGGAGAAAAAGCCCGCGGCAAAGAAATCGGCGGCGAAAACTACCGCAAAGACTGCGGAAAAGAAGCCTGCGGCAAAGACCGCAAAACCTGCTGCGGCAAAGAAGCCCGCGGCAAAGACCGCAAAACCTGCTGCGGCAAAGAAGCCCGCGGCGAAAAAGACGACCAAAAAAATCTCGGAATAAGCGAAATTTTGTATTAAAGGCGAAGAAGTATGGACGACAGACAAAAGTTTGACGAATATGTCGAAAAAATCAACACTCTGTTGCGCTCGGACGATTTTTACCAGACGTTCAGGCGCAGGCTCCGCGCGTCCAAACCGCAATACAAACTGGCGAAAAAGAGCAGGACGAAACAGTTTGAGACCGACTGGATAGAAATGATAGAGTCGTGCATCACCAGTCTTGACAATATCGTCAGAAATCCGAGAAAATTCATCGTAATAGAGGAGGATATCGTCGATATCTCGCTCGCACGCGCGATATCGACAGAGTCCGTCAAACACCTCGCTCAGCATACCAATATGATAGCGAGCGTGGACAAAGAGGGCAACGTCACGCCCAACAAGATACTCAACACTACCAAAGAAGAGAGCTTCGAGATATACGAAAACCGATTTATCTATACCTTGCTCAAAAATCTGTCCAATTTTATAGCAAGAAGAATGGACGCGATAAAAAAGGCGTACGTAAACGACAATATATTAGAGCTGGACGTGGACGCCAATTTCTATATGGGCAAGACGCGCGTGTTCTACAATCTCGAACTGATAGGTTCAGTGCCGTCCGATCTCGAAGAGGAGATACAAGGCTCCGACCTCAAAATAGTAGAACGCGTGACGAAGCTGCAACGTATCATTTCAGACTTTCTGTCCTCGCCGTTCGCCAAGCAGATGGTCAACAGCGCGCCCGTACGACCGCCTATCACGCGTACCAACGTGATACTCAAAAATCCCGACTTCAAAAAGGCGCTCGTGCTGTGGCAGTTTATCGAAAGCTACTCCAAAATGGGCTTTTCGGTCGAGAATATGAGTGAAAAGATGCCTGTCGACGAGGGTGTGGAAACAGCTGTCGGCGATATGATGTTCATCTGCAATTCTCTTATGGAAGGTCTCATAAAAGAAAAGGTGGACGACGCTCTGTTCTTCGACGAATCCAATATGACCGATACGGAAGAAGAACAAGGAGAAAAAGAAGGAGAGAAAGAGGGGGAAAAGGAAAAAGAAGTCGAGAAACCGGAAGAAACTCCCGCTCCCGAGACCGTCGAGACCCCTTCTCCCGAGGAGACGGAAGAAAGCGGAGAGCAAGGCGGAGAAGAACGGGAAGACCGCGACGAGGAGAGCGAAGAAGATCGCCGGGACGAGGATCGGGAAGAAGAACTCCCCGACGAGTTCGGAGTTGCGGAACTGCGCAACCTGTTCCAGCAGACGGAAGGCAAGGTCGACAAAGCGCAACTCGCGCGCATCAACAAGGCGATCGACCGCGTGCTTCTCAGCGAAAGCACTCTGCGAGCAAAGAGAAAGTCGGACGTTGCGAAGATACAGTACCGCCAGAACGAAATAGAGCAGGAAAAAATGCTCAAAGAGATGGAGAAAGAAAGGCTTGCTCTCGAAAGGTCTCTCGCCAAGAAAGAGAAGATCGCCAAAAAAGAGCAGGAGTCGCTTGAAAGACAGAGAGAACGCGACAAAAAACGCCTTGAAAAGCTCGAGCAGGAGATGCGCGAAAAGGCGGCAACGCTTACGCCCGTCGACGAAGACGACATTGCGAAGGAAGATCTCGGAGAGGTCGACGATCTGTCGGTAATGCCGATGTCCGAGGCGCTTAAGAGTCGAGGTGAAGACGTGGGAGCTGCGGAAAAATCAGAAGAAATAAAATCCGACGGCACGGATGCCGAAGCGGCAACTGACGCGGCGGCTGCCGCCGCAGACGACGGCAATGCGTCCGAAGATGTCGCGGCAGAGGCTGTTGCAAGGGAAGAAAATTGCGGAGACGCCGACTCATCGGCGGGTGCTGTTACGGATAATAACGCAGACGCGGACGGCGATGGCGAGGATGATGGAAACTAAAGAAAACAAAAAGAAAATTTCCGTGCCCGTGTTGATTATAAATATAATTGTGACGGCGCTGTTCCTGTTTGTTTTCGCCTGTCTGCTGACAGTGATGATACAGACGTTCACGGGGAAGGAGCCGACCCTGTTCGGTTACCGTTCTTTCGTCGTGGTGACTGACAGTATGACGGGAACCTACGACAAGGGAGACGTGATAATCGTAAAAGTCGTGGACGGAGAGGACGTCGCAAAGGATGCTTCTCTCGTCAAAGAAGGAGACGCGGTCACGTTTATCGCACCGGAGGGCTTCGGCGCGGTAGAGGGATATACGGTCACTCACAGGGTGGTAAAAGCTCCGTACGAAGAAGTCGACGGCAACCTCTATATCCGCACCAAGGGAGATGCGGCGGCGGCTGAGGACGAAACACCCGTACCTGTTGAGAATATCACGGGAATAGTGTTGGGCAAGAGCGAAGCGCTTGCCGCAGTTCAGAGCGTGCTCAGAAGCAAAGCGGGATTTTTGCTGATAATAGTCGTACCGCTCGTACTGATTGCGGTGTGGCAGATAGCCGTGTTTGCCGTTGCGAGCGCAAAGAGCAACAAGAAGGCGACGCAGACGGCGCAAGACAGTCCCGTACCCGAAACCGACGACGACAGGATAGAAAGGCTGAAAAAAGAGGCTGTAGAAGAATACGTCAAAAAAATAAGCTCCGACGGTAAAGACGAGGCAGACAAGAGTAAAGACGGCGACTGAGGAGGTGCGGCGCAAGCCGAAAGACTATGAAAAGTGCAAGAGTTCTGACGCCTATACTTATACTCGTGCTGGTATTGTGTATGCTGGCTTTGACTTTTGCGTGGTTTTCTGCGGCTACAGAGACAAGTTCGGTATCCGTGCTCAAGGTGGGCACTTATATCAGAACGGTATTCGACGACGGCGGTCTTCTCAATTCCGAAAAGTACAACGGAGAAAAGGGGTACGACGAAAACGGCGTGCCGTATACGGGAGAGGATGCGGCGTACGAAGCTTTATATCATACGTCTCTGAGGCTTCAGGGCGACTCGGATCTCGTTGTGAGGCTGCATTTTTCGGAATTATTGATAGAAGTATCCGATTTGTTTTACCGTCTGAGTGCCGAGGAGACTCTGACGGAGATAATATCGGAGTTTGACGGTTACGACCCGTCTGCTTCGCATATAGGCAAGGCGGAAACGGTGACGACGGAAAACGGAGAAGAACTTGTGCTGACAGCCCCTGCCGACGGCAGCGAGGCGTTCTTGTATACGGACGACGGCACCGCGCAGGGCGCAGTGAAGTATATACGTCTGAACAAGGTCAACGTCGACAAATTCTTCACTTTGAGTTACGCCAAGATAACGTCGTCGACCGCGCCTTACTCGTACGGGGATTTTGCCGTTGAGGACGAAGGGCTGAAGTTTACGCACGGACCGTCGATACCTGCGGGAGTGTCGGAGGTCACCGACGACGCGACGTACGGCAAGTCCAATCCGATATGCATCAAAATTATGTATTCGGATGCGGGATACGCAAAGCCTTTCCTGTTCAGTTCTGAGAATTTCAAGGCGTCGGAGTTCAGATTCGAGGTGCTCGCGCAGGCGAATTACAGCTGAAGGGGCAGAGTATAAAGATATTTCGCCGCGCGCTTTGACTGTGCGGCACGGGAGAAGATATGAAAGGTCAGTTTACGAGGCTTATAATATTCATGACTGTATGCGTGTTGCTCATCGCGGGCATCACGGCGGTCACCTATGCCGTCTGGACGACCGAGGACGGAAACTCTACGCCCGCGACAACGCATACGGGAGAATGGGAAGACGCGTCGTACAGATACCTTGTGATAAGAACGGACGTGTCGGACGACCTTATCAGGTACAGACAAAAAGGGGAAGGAGACTCAGATTTTGACGCGTTCGACGCGGGAGGGGCGGACGTTCTTTCTGCGACGTCGGTTACCGTAGTCGGCTATGAGGGTATACTGACGACGCTCAAAATACCGCCGACCGTCATCGTGAAAAATTCTGCGGGAGACAGCAAAGAATTGCCCGTCACGGTCATAGCCACAGGCACGGTCGAGCAGTACGACGGTCTGCGCGTTGTCGAAAAACTGGAAATACCCGCCTCGGTGACGGAGATAAAGGCGTATTCTTTCATGTTCTGCGATAGTCTCGAGCAAGTGAATTTCGTTGCGGGCAGCGGTACGTTAACGCTCGGAGACAAGTGTTTTTACGGTTGCGTGAAGCTGTCGGAAAGCGCTGTCGACTACGGCGGCAGGACTGTGATAAAAGGCGAGTTCTGCTTCGGATAAAAATAAGACGACGGATATGTCAACGGTTCTCTTTGTTTCGGGGGCCGTTTTTTTGCTGTTTAACCGGTAGATGTTCGGGACTGAACGACTTATCGCGGGCGGCTTTGCCGTTCGGGTCTTAAAACTTACTGAACGGGCGCAGAAACGCTTGCTTCGTCCGACCTTTACTGTAAATGTAAAATATAGAGCTGAAATGTAAAATTTTCTGAATGCGTATTGACTTATGCGCGCTTTTAATATAATATAAATATATAAATAAGGTTGACAAGGTCGGATAAGGGGAAATGAACAAAAAGACTGCAGTCATAGCTATTGTTTGCGTTCTTCTGATCGCGCTGGTCGGTATCGGCGCGGCTTTTGCGTTTTTCCCCAATGAAAGCGATACTCAATATCTGATCGTAGGCTCCAACGACAAGTTCAGCATAAATATAGGCGTGGGCGAGTCGCAGGGCACTCTCGTGCCCGTCAAGGCGGTCAACGACAACACTTCTGACGCAGTCGGAGGCATATCGGATGCCGACGGAGTCAGGATACGCGTGCCGTACGCCATAGGCGAGGGCGAAGAAGGTGTCGAGGCTCTCAAGGTAGTTGTTTATGCGTCCACGGCGGTATGGACAGACACGGACGGCGAAGTTCTGCCCGACGAGATCGGCAACTACATGGAGGGAAAGCTCGACTTTTACATCTACGCAGAGGGAGAGTCGCCCGTTTATGCCTGGAGCAACGTATCGTCGTCGTACGAGTTCGACATTGCAGACGCGGGAGTTTCGGGCAATCTGATACTTGCGATACGCTTCAACGTGACGGACGAGCTTTTGCCCGAGGAGATAAAAAACGCGACTCTCACGGTCAGTCTGACGTCGGAATTTATCAGGACTTAAAGAAAAGAGAGCACGACAAGACATACGCAAAGAGAAAAACCCGTGCGAGGGAAATTAATAGTCCGGCTTCGGTAAGGGCGGCGCAGGGCTGATAAGGAAAAGGGAAAATTATGACAAACAACGCCGACAGACGCAGAATAATGCTTTCTGTGACGGCTGCGATACTTGCAGTCGCCTTTTTGCTGTCGTGCGCTTTGGCGGTTTTTCTTTATACGCGCACAGGCGACGCAGGTACGGGTAATATCGCGGCGGGAGAAGTCGCGGACGACAACGCTTTGCTCAACGCTCAGTACGGATACGGAGGCAGACGTCCCGGAGATACGGCTCCTTCTGGAAGTTACGTCAAGACCATCGCAAATGCGACTGAACTT
>CALWKV010000019.1 GCA_944381355.1 uncultured Christensenellaceae bacterium
GAAAAAGACCGTACCACAGAGATCGTCCGAACCCGTAATATCTCGAAAAACCTATCGCGAGAAGAAGCGCGCCCGTGATCTCAGCCGCCACCGTCAGTTTTATAACGTCAAGCGTCAGCTTTTTAAGGTCAGCCATTCCCGGCTGGGAGAGATCTTCTCTCATGCTCAGACGCTTTCTCAAAGAGATCTTGTGTCTTATAAGAATATATACCGTAGACGTCAGCGTCATGAAGCCGAGACCGCCGAGCTGAACGAGCAGAAGAACCACGACCTGACCGAACACGGTAAAATCGTCGTGGAGACTGACGACCGAAAGTCCGGTGACGCAAGTCGCGCTGGTCGCAGTGAATAAGGCGTCTATAAAAGACAAGGACCCCTGCTGCTTAGTCGCAAAAGGCAACAAAAGAAGCCCCGTTCCGACTACTATGATGACGAAAAAGCTCAGCATCACGAGTCTTATCGGAGTCAAAACCCTGTCTTTGACGTTTTTTACAAAGCGTTTTGTATCCATAATCTTCGACTTCTGCCGAAAAACTCTCCTTTCTTTACGCGCTTACGCGCTGCAGATTAAACTTATTATACTATATTTTCGGCTGTTTGCAAACTTTTTTTGATTTCCGTCTGCCCGAAAGCGGATTTTCAGACCGTTTTTTCACGCATGCCGATTTATCTTATTATACTATATTTTCGCCGCTTTGCAAACTTTTTTTGATTTCCGTCTGCCCGAAAGCGGGTTTTCAGACCGTTTTTTCACGCATTGCGAAGCTGTTTTTCGCAACACGTATTGAGTTTTTTGCCTTTCTGCCTTTATGAACGATCCTCTGTCTGCTCCATTTGAAATTGTTTTTGCAAACGCATTGTTTTTTCTCTCTTACTTACAATAGTAGTATGAAAAAAACCTTGTCGATTATTCTGATCTGCTCCGTTCTCGCCTCTCTGCTCTCTTTGACGGCATGCTCCTCTCCCGATCCCACGTTTGACGAAATACGCGACAATTATGCCGACCTTGCCCGAAATGCGACTCTGAAACAAGTCGACGGCAAAACGATCTTGGATTTCGGCAGAACTGTCACGGTCAACCGCATCGTACTCAGAGAAAAAGGCTCGTCGGTCTCCTCTTTTACTCTTTCTCTCCCCGACGCACCGTCTCCGTTTTACGGCAACGACTTCATAGGCGGTTACAGATACTGCGCGTTTCCCGCAGTGACTACGGACAGAATAGAAGTTTCTGCCGTTGCCGAAAGCGTCTTTGCCGTTGCCTCTGTCGAAGCGTACTTTATACCTCCCTCGGCATCGGCTTTTTCTATAAGCTCTTACATCACGGCAAAAAACGCTTACTCGCCGATACTCGCCGACGCGCCGTCCGACGTGCTCGATCTTATCTATGCCGTATATCTGAATAAAGACGGAGAAACCGTGCTGCCCGATTACTATATTGACGGAGAGCGGATAGAAGGAGAACAGGTCGTCGCGACGTGCATAGCGAATATCCGCTCTGCCTTCCCGAAAGCGAAAGTCCTCCTCACCGTGCTCGGCGACCGCGATTTCGACGACGACGGACTCACTTTGCAACAGCGTTGTTCCTACGCTTTTGAGAAAAAAGAAAAACTGACATCTTCTCTTATTTCTCTTCTTTCCGTCTACGGTGCGGACGGCATTTCTTTCGACTACGAATATCCTGTCTCGGAGAGCGACTATTCCGTTTTTGCCGACTTCTGCGCGTATTTCAGACTTCGTTTGCCCTCTGACAAACTGCTCTCCGCCGCGATAAGCGCCTGGTGCGTGGACAAAAAAAGACTGAGTGCAAAAGCCCTCTCCCCGTTCGACCGTCTCGTGCTTATGGCGTACGACGAAAAGAACGACCGCGGCTGTCACTCCACGTTTTATACCGCCTATTCGCAACTTCGTCGGCTGAAAAACGAAGGCGTGCCGCTTCACAAAGTCCTGCTGGGCATACCTCTTTATTCAAAACCCGTAGACGGCACGTCCTACGTATCCTCTTATTCCGACTACGCGGACATGATTCCTTTTTTCTCCAATACCGCCGAGACGGACTGCGACGGACAGCTTAAATCCTGCTATTTCAACGGCAGGCAGCTCGTCGCCGACAAAACGGCGTTTGCAAAGGACATCGGACTGCGCGGCATTGCGGCATGGCACTACTCGCTGGACAGCGACGATCCCGCTCTTTCTCTGCTCGCGACGGCGGAGCGCGCGGCAAACTCTTTCAGATAAGTCTCAAGACATGAAAAGAGACGGTCGATGAGTCCGTCTCTTTGTTGCTTTTATATGCCGCATTTTATCAGAACGCCGCGCTCGCATCGCCGTCGGACAGCGTCGCGACCTCCTCTTTTTCTGCGACTTTCTCCTCTGTCGCCGCCGAAACTTCGGGCAAAGGTTCTACTTTTCCGTCATTCGGCACGCCCTTTTTCTGATATACCAGACCTGAATAATACGAACAAGGTTTTAAGCGGCAACTTTCCGTAGCTACTGCGTTAAATGCCTTGGTAATATGTCTAATATTAACTGCGGCATTTGCCTTGTATCAACAAAAATTTGCCTGCTTAAAACTGCACGCATCCTCAGGCAATGATTTTTATTGTGTGTTTCAGCGAGGAGAGCGCAGATAATATTATAATATTTTCAAGCGAGCATTGCTGAAAAACGCATAAAAGGCGCGCCTCAGGGCTAGTTCGTATTATTCAGGTCTGGTATAGGTCAAAAGCCGTATCCCTACAATATATATATATCAGATAGAGCCTCGCGACGTTAAATAGTGCAGTAAATGGATTTACCAAAAAACCCGGTTAATCATTTCATTGTCAGTATGACACATTGCCCCGTCCCATTATACCGGGAAAGCCCGTAATTGCCGCAAAAGTATTGTATTGACAAACTCATCGTCAGGAAAACCAATTATAAAAAACATACTATGTCTTTTGACAAAAACAATGCTTTACTGCTATGTAAAACAGATTCTCTTTCGGCAAAAACCACGCTTTATAGCAAGTTTCAAGTAATTTTCCTTTTCTCAAAAACCGCGCTTTTTGCCGAAAGTACCTTGCAAAAAGTCGAGTCAGGGCGAGACTTTTTGTCAGAGGGGATAGCATAAGGGGAAACACAAATCACCGCGTATATGAAAAGGACCGCCTTACGGCAGTCCTTTGATTTAGCAGATAAATTCGCTGTTGATCAGATAAATATGAAATTTTCTTTCAGCAAAATTAAAAGTCATTCACCTCTGGGTAAAATATCAGCTTTATAGTTCTATTGGCAATTATCATCCTTTCGGCAAAAACCGCGCTTTTTGCCGAAAGTACCTTGCAAAAAGTCGAGTCGGGGCGAGACTTTTTGTCGGAGGGGATAGCATAAGGGGAACACAAATCACCGCGTATATGAAAACGACTGCCCTTTTGGACAGTCGTTTGATTTAGCGTAGCGATTTTGGTGCCCCTTATGAAAATTTAAGCAAAAGCATGATATATCGCATTGACCGCCTTTTCGTAGTCCTGCGTTGCGACGGCGACGATGATATTCAGCTCGCTGGAGCCTTGATCTATCATACGGATATTGATATTGGCTTTTGCGAGAGCTTCGCAAAGTTTTGCCGCGGTACCGGGACGGAAAGACATACCGTGACCGACCGTGGATATCAGCGAAATGCCTGACTTGATCTCAATGCTGTCGGGCTTGACGATATTGCGTATGCGCTCTATCACGACGTCCTCTTTGCCTGCGAGTTCGTTGTCGGAGACGACGATGCTGAGGGTGCCGATGCCGCTTGGCATATGCTCGAACAGAATGTTGTAATACTCGAGTACGGACAACACTCTCCTGCCGAAGCCCAGCTCGCTGTTCATCAGTTCTTTCTCGATGAATATTATGCTGTAACCCTTCTTGCCGGCTACGCCCGTGATCTGGCGCTTGTTGAATTCTTCTTCCTCGACCTCTGCGACGATCATCGTGCCGGGAGCCTGAGGATTGAACGTATTGCGGATATTGATGGGAATGCCGCTCGCCTTGACGGGGAAAACCGCCTCGGGGTGAAGCACGTTGGCGCCCATGTAGGCAAGCTCGCGCAGCTCTTTATAGGAGAGCTTTTTGATGATGGTCGGGTTCTCGACGATTCTGGGGTCTGCGGACATAAAGCCGTCCACGTCCGTCCAGTTTTCGTAAATTTCCGCGTTTGCCGCACGCGCCACGACCGCTCCCGTGATATCAGATCCGCCGCGGCTGAACGTGTGGATACTGCCCGTCGCGTCCGCGCCGTAGAAGCCGGGGATTACCGCGTATTTGACGTCCTTGAGCGTCTTGGCAACCAGCTCGTTGGTCTGTTCCGAAAGGAAATTTCCGTTGTCGTCGAAAAGCATTATCTTTTCTGCGTCGATGAACTCGAAGCCGAGCTTTTTCGCAAGAACGATAGCGCTGAGGTACTCGCCTCTGGACGCGCAGTAGTCTACCGAATAGTTGACGACCATCTTTTTCTCGACTTCGTCGAGCACGGGCTTCATATCGAGATCAAGCCCGAGATCCTTGACGATGCCCTCGAATCTCTCGCGTATCTTAGCGAAAGTCGCAGAGCACTCTCCGTTTATCTCAAGATCGTGATAGCACGCGTACAGAAGATCGGTGACCTTGGTGTCGCCCGAAAATCTCTTGCCGGGAGCGGATACGACGACGTATCTTCTCTCCGGATCGCTCTTGACTATATCTGCGACCTGATTGATAGCGCCCGCGTCCGCCATGGACGTGCCGCCGAATTTAACAACTTTGACTGCCATAAGAATATTCCTCTCGTTGGTTATTTGGTTATTTTATCTTTTTTGTTTCGTAATAATAGCGCTTGTCCTCGGCATTGCCCATGCTGAAGGACTTGCGGGGCAAAACTCCCCTTCTCGCGACATAATCGAACAGGGTGTCTTTGCTGACCGTGGGCATGAACAGCGCGACCGCTCCGTTCTTCTCCGCGATCTCCGCGGTATAGCCGTCGCCGTGCACGTAGTCCACAGATACTTCGGGGTGCGCCGCAATGTATGCGTCTATCGCGTTCTGCAGGTCGGCGATCGCGTCCGAACTGTTTTCGCGGACGGGCACGAGGTACTCCTTGCCCTTATATACCGCTTTTACCGCCTTGTTTCCGCCGCAGTTTTCCGCAAGGTATTCTATCGCCTTTTCGTCCGCGCCGAAAAGCACTCTGTGTATCGGCTCGAAGTCGAGCGACTCGTCGTATATGTCGACTACCTCGACCGTCGCGCAACGCGCGGGGTGCGTCTTTTGCGCTTCTGCAGAAAGGGTCTCTCTGATCTTCTCCCAGCAACGCTTTGCCGTCGCGAGAGAGTGATTGCCGTCGCCTACGGCGTAGCGCACCTTGTCGCTTGCCTTTTGCGTCAGCTCCTCGAGTTTTGCAAGAAGCTCGCCGCAGTCCCTGACGAGATAACCCGTCAGTCTGCCTCCGTTCATATTCAGATCGAAATCGTAAAGCGGTGTATCGCCGCGTCTCTTTTCGAGTTCCTCTTTGACCAGATCTCCTATCTGAGTCAGCAGCATTACGTGCGAACACTCGAGAGAAGCGCCTTCTCTGACTTCTATGCGCGCGGGAAGTCTCTCCTCGACCGTGCGCTCCGTCGCCTTGACGTGCGCGTCGTTGACGGGCGTGAACTCGTATTCCTCGAGATCGAGCGCGGCGACGAGACCTATCCTGTGCCTGCCGTCCGATATCTTCCTGTCCACGAGGATCACGCCTTCGACGGGCGTCAGCGTGCCGTCGGTCGCGTATTTCTCCATTGCGGCGCGGATAGCCGCTATGCGACTCTCCTTGTCTCCGTCCTTGAGATATACTTCGGGATATATCAAAGAAAGCGTACTCGGCGCGCCGTTGACCTCGGCTGCGAGCCTGCTCCAGTAATCGCGCTGCGAAGTGAACTGATCGCACGCTATGACCGCCCAACGCGTCTTGTCTACGTCTGCGGACGGTACGAGAAATTGCGCTCTGTCTATTATCATAAAAACCTGTTCTCTCTTTTCTTTTCTCTGCCCGACGTGTCCTGAGTGATGCCGTATGCGACTTTTATCTGCTCGAACAGTTTTTCGGGAGTCATATATCTTCTTATTTTGCCCTTTTCGACGGTGCTGATTATACCCGTTTCCTCACTGACGACGATCGCGAAAACGTCGCTCTCCTCAGTCACGCCGATAGCCGCGCGGTGACGCGTGCCCAGCTCTTTTGCGATGTCCACTTCCTGCGAAAGAGGAAGGAAGCAACCTGCAGACAAAAGCCTGCTGCCCTTGACAATGACCGCGCCGTCGTGCAGAGGTCCTTTTGTGCTGAATATGCTCTCGAGAAGTCCCGAGGATATCTCCGCGTTAAGTTCCGTACC
Organism: uncultured Christensenellaceae bacterium; assembly: GCA_944381355.1. Taxonomy (GTDB): domain Bacteria; phylum Bacillota; class Clostridia; order Christensenellales; family UBA3700; genus Ornithoclostridium. The sequence continues at coordinate 6,378 of CALWKV010000019.1, forward strand.
CGTCTCGAGAATGTGCGAAGATATAGAAGTCCTGACTATGATTATCAGCGCGCCGACGTCGTTCTTCGCCATATTCTGGCAAGCCTTGACTATCTGTCCCGCACTGTTCACCAGCTCGTCGTCGGTAGAACTGAATTCATATTCCTGACTTTTGTCGCGCGTCCTCGCTATCTTGTTGAAAAAAGCCTTGAGGTCGGACTGGTAAACCACCGCGAAAGCGGCAATGAAAAATACCGACACGAAATCCATTATCCGCTTGGTGATATACATAAACCCTTTGACGTCGGGATTTATCTTTTCGGCATAAATGCCGGCGAACACGACGACGATGTACAGCAAAATATAAGCGACCGTAAAAATCGCCAGCTTGAGACTGTTCCTTTTCTTGAAGAAAAGCAGAATCACGGTCAGCACGCCGACGAGCACCACGAGATCGATGATGCTCCACCAGCCGATATGCTCGACATAATCCTTCATGTCAGTAGAAATTAACGCAGTCGTCAACATTGTCCACCTCGTTGTTTTCTTATTCTATAACAATTTTTATTAAAAATAAAGCGTTTTTAAAGCGAAAATTACTTTTAGATGCGCTCTCCGATAAAATTTTACATTAGCGTGCGCGTCCCTGAAAGAAATATTTGCAACAAAAAAGCGCCCTTTCGCGAGAAAGAACGCTTTGTTTTGCTTAGCCTTTATCAGAATCCCTCGAACACGTCTCCGTCCGATCCTCCGCCGCTTCCGTCGTCTTTTTTATCATTGCCGTCCCTGTCTTTGTCTCCGCCGATATCGAATACGTCGTCCGCAGGCGGGGTCGCGCCCGTCGCCTCTCGTCTCAGCTTCTCGATCTTCTCTTTCTGCTTCTGAACGAGTACGCTCCTGCTCCTGACGGTCAGCCACAGCGCAAAGCAGATCGCCGCCGCGACAAGCACGATCTTGACTATCATCGAAGCGGTTTCCGCATTCTCCGCATAGTCGCCGCTTTTTGCGGGATCGGACGCCGCGACCGCGCCGAAAAGGGTATCGGCGTTTTGCGCGCTTACAGCGGTCACCGCATTGAGTGCCACCGCGTCAAGTCTTCTTTCCAGTTCCTGCTCTCCTTTCTCTCCGCCGCCCAGACGCTCTATGACCGTAGCGTAGGTATCTGCGGACGTGCCGAGAATATTTGCGTATCCCTCGGTCTCAGTGTAGAACGGGTTCTCGAAAGACGACCAGTTGAAAGACACATAACTCGCCACCGCAAGCCCGAACACGTTGAACATCAGGTTGTCGCCGTACATCGCGTAATGACTGTATTCCGTCTTCTGCGCATCGGTATACCTGATGTCCGCCGTCTGTTTGTTGAAAGGTATCGCTGCAAATACTCCGCCGTCATCCGTCTTGTCGACTACGCTGTAAAAATAGTCGTTGTAAGCCTGATCCGTCTCGTCCGAATAGATATAGGTGTAGTCTCCTGCGCCCAGTCTGTTGAAGTTGAGACAGATGAACGGACAATTCTTTTCCGCATAATAAGCCGCACGCTGTCTCGCGCCGTCCCATTCGTTCTCCGAGCAGTCGACGAAAGCTATTTCGAGATTATACGGCAGCTCCTCTCCTGCCAGTTCGGAGGCTATCTTGAGCAATACCGCCACGCCCGTAGCGTTGGAATAAGCGCCCTCGCCGCCAGTCTTTGAAGTTGTGATCTGCCCCGTCATAAGGTCCTGTGACGAGATCTCCAGACCCGCGATGTTGTCGTAAGCGGCAAGCAGAAGCACCGTTCTGTCCGTGCTTTCCGCCGCGGGAACGTAATAGACAAGATTGTAGCCCGTCTCCGTCGCGCCCGTATAGATGTTGTCGAAAGTGAATTTCTCGACCGTCACAGACGCACCGTCCGACGCTGCGTCTGCAAGCAGTTCTCCTCCTTCGCCTGCATCGTCAGATCCTCCCGCGTTTTCAAGCTCCGCAGCGGGATATCCGTAAGAAGTCATATTCTCTGCAAGATAGCCTAGGAATTTATAGTCGTCGCCCGTGCCCATCGTGCGCTCTGGATACTGCTCGCAGATCTCTTTTGTCAGTTGCGCCGCGTTTACGCTGTTTTTCAACGCGACCGACTTTACTTCAAATCTCTCTGCGCCGCCGCAAGCCGTAAAGAATACGCAAATAAAAACCGTCAATAACGCGATACAGGTCGTCAAAATCTTTTTCTTCATACTCACCTCACGCGAACAGGAGCGGCAGACAGAACAGTATCGACAGCGAACATATCACCGCTTCTTTGTTCTGTTTCCCGACCTTTATTATCAACGCGTACAGCGCGCCGCCGAACGCTATCGCCGCGACCAGAGGGTGAACTGCCGCACGGATCACGCTCTCGTACAGCGGATACGCCATATACAGCACGCATATCAGCGCTTTGAAAACGCAGACCGTTATCGCCGCGAGATCGACTCTCAGCCTGAAGTCGTATATCGAAATCGCCGCATCGAAAAAGTAAAGCTGCCTGGCGACCGAATTGTAAGCTATCCTTACGTAGAAAGTATACAGCAGATAGAGAATCGCGGCGAATATCAGATAACTGACCGCAAACATCAGCTTGCTGTTGCCGACCGTCTGAAGCATTGAAGCGTAATCGCCGAGCCCCAGCGCCGCATAGTTTTTCAGAAGCGAGTACCAACTCCCCGCGGCTATCGCGAGAAAAGTGCCCAGCCTAAGCAATACCGATTGCGGAGTGGAAGGCATTCTCTGCATTGTGCCGCCTCCTGCCATAAAAATATTCATTTTCACCTCACGTAAACGGTCAGAATCTTCGCGACCGCCATATTAAGCGCGCTTTCGTCGGTTATCGCGCCGCTTTTGAATTTGTATTCGAGTTCGTACAGATACCCGACCAGCTCTTTGAGCCTGACGACGTACCCTCCTATTCTCTTTTTCTGTTGTTCTATCATTCTCCTGTTAAAGGCGACCGCCCTGACACTCATGTCGAGCGCCCTTGCTTCTTCTTCGTCGTTAAGCTCGCTTATCGCAATGTGGAAGATCTTGCGGTACGCCGAGGTTATCCAGTATAGAAGCTTTACAGGCGACTCACCTTTTTCCCTGAAGTTGGACAATATCGCAAGCGCCAGCTCCGCCTTCCCGTCCGTGAACGCGGACGTCATTTCGAACATCTTGTATTCAACGTCGGCGGCGACGAGTTGCTCCACGTCGTTTGCAGTTATCTCGTGCCCGACTTCGGCATACGCCGTCAATTTCTGCGCCTCGCCGACTATCCTGCCGAGATCTCCTCCGCAATAAGAATACAGCTTGGACAATGCGGCGTCTCCCGCAGAAGCGCCTGCGTCTCTGATAAGCGACCCTACGTACGCCTTGGCTTCTGCCTCCGTAACCGTGCCGCAATCCACTATCACGCACTTGCCGGCAATCCCGATATAGTTCTGCCCTTTGTCATCTATGAGAAGTATCGCCGTATCAGCAGGGTCGGAAACGTATTCTTTCAGCAGTTTTTTCTCCCTGTCGTTGAGATCTTTCTGCCGCCTCAGATATACGACCTTCCTTCCGCCGAACATGCTGACCGTACTGAGATTGGCAACCACGGTATATATATCGTCGTCGTCCCCGTACTCCTCCAGACACATATCTCGCGCCTCGGGCGGAACGGTTTCCTGCAGAGCGCGTACAACCTCGCGTCGGACGTACCCGTCCGTACCTTTGAGAAGATATACCGGCGCCGGATCTTCAACACCGTTTACCAACAGATCGACCGCTCTCACGCAAACCTCCATTTGTTCGTCTTTATTATTCTATCACCAACCGTCCAAAAGGTAAAGTCGGAAGGCAAACAATTATTGCCTCCCGCCAGATACGCTTCGTCGCTGACAAGATACTCGGGTCCTTCGGGAATGTCTGTCAGCGCCGCGCATACGATGACGTCATACTCCGCCGCGTCGGTGCGGTAATCGCTTCCCGCCGTGACGAGCATATCCACGCCGCCGAGATATATTGCCGTATACGTATAAGTGCATATTACCGAGCACTCCAGCGTGAGTTCCGTCGTGTTGCGCACGTCGTACTCTGTGGTCTCGGAATACTCTGCGTAGAGAATGCGCGTGCCGAACTGCTCCGCGTATTCGTCCAGTATTTCCGATTCCGACAGCTCTGCTCCGAATTTGACAATGAAGTCCACCTGCCTGAGTTTGCTCTTGTTCATTGCCTGCACGGCTGCCTGTGCCGCAGACTCGTCCAGCTCGCCGGAAAACACGATAAAATCCCCCTCGTCCGCAGACTGCACGACAACTCCGCTGCATCCGTAACCCGAAAAACAAGTCACTTTGTTTTCAAAAGAAAGCATGCTCGCATTCTGCAGGACGACAACCGCAACAATACATATAATCGACACGGACGCGATAATTTTCTTTGCAGCAACAGGCATTGCGCATAGCCCTGACACGGCTGTCGCCACGATCAGCCACAGCATTATCGTCGCCCAGTTGAATTCGATATATACGGTCGGGAAAGCTATTCCCGCAAGCCATTCGACAACTCTTGCCGTCAACAGGAAAGGCACCGACGCGACCGTCGCGAGAAATCCCGCGTACGGCAGGAACGAGAGCGGCAGAAGCACGATGTACATCGGGAAAAAGAAGCCCGCAAAGGGTACGATGATACAATTCGCGACCGCGAATATCAGCGACGTTTCCCCGAAAACGTATAGCATTACGGGAAGAAGCGTCGCGTTGGCCGCAAGGGTTGCCGAAAGCGCGCCTGCCAGCCAATCGGGAAATTTTGCTTTCAGGAGCGCTCCTTTAAGAGGTTTTGCAAAAAGTATGAGTCCGTAGACAGCGAGGAAGCTCATCAGAAATCCGAGCGAATACAGATTGTAGGGAGACACGAAAAGAAGCAGTATCGCAGAAAAACTCATGCCCGACAACGGATCGTATCTCAGTCCGCAGAGCGCCGCCGCCATACTTACGCCTATCATCACCGTCGCGCGTACCGTGGACGGAGAAAAACCGCACAAAGCGCAGAAAAATATCAGCGTCGCAAGCACGACAACGCTTCTGACCGCGGCGTTTATCCGCAGTTTTTTGAGTATAAAAAGCAGCGCCCCCGCAAGCATTCCCACGTGCAATCCCGATACCGCGAGAAGATGCGCCGTGCCCGTCACCGAAAAGTCGCTTCTGATCTCGTCTCCTATCACGGCTGAGTCGCCGAACAACATTGCGTACATAAACCGCGCCGCATCGTCAGACGCGTTTTCGGACAGCTTTGCCGCGACGGCTTTCTTTATCTTATCGAAAAAGTCCAGAGAACTTCCCTCGACCGTTATCCCGCCGGAATCTTCGTTTTCGTCTGCCGTAACGTTGTACAGCACGCCTTCGGCAAGCGACGAAGCCTTATAGGGAGTGGTTATGTCCGTGGTCAAAGTCGTCACAGTGCCCGTAAAGGTTATTACGTCTCCCTCGTTAAATCCGCCCTCGGGCAGCTGCAGACTGTACATCTGCGCCCTGCCTTCCACCTCTTTGCCGTCGATAACCAGATCGTTAAGGATTATCAGGCATGAATCCACCGCTCCGCTGAGGTCGGACGAACTGCCTACCTCGATCTTTGCGGTGATCTGCACGTCCTCAGCAAATATCTCCCTGCTCTCTATCTGCGCATTGGCGTAAAGCGCCGACGATATGCCGAAAACCGTTCCCGCCACAAAACATCCGACGCCGACCACCGCAGCTCTGAATGTCTTTCTGTTCTTCTTATAAGCCGCTATTGCAAACGCGATCGCCGCCGGCAACGCTATCGCGCATACCGTCGCGGGGATCCACATGTCAGTAAGTATTATAAAAGAAATCCCTACAATCATTCCGGCAAGGATTGTAGGGAACACCCTCAGATTTGCGAGTTTCTTCATTCGTATATTGCAGATTTTCCTTTTTTACGCTCAGCGCTCGTCCTTCAGGAATATGTCTTTATAGCTGTCGATCGCCTTTTGTATTATCTCCAGCGTCTTGTCGCGGCTGTACATCTCGAGCACCCTCATCGTCTTGCCTTCAAGCTGCTTGTATACGCCGAAGAAGTGTTTGATTTCTGCGATTATGTGCGGCGGCAGATCCGTGATGTCCTGATAACAGTTCCAGGTCGGCTCCTTGAACGGCACCGCCACTACCTTGATGTCCTCCGCTCCGTCGTCTATCATCGTGATGTGACCTATCGGATAGCAACGCACCAGCGACATGCTCGATATCGCCTCGCTGCACAACACCAGCACATCGAGCGGGTCCCCGTCATCCGCATACGTACGCGGGATAAACCCGTAGTTCGCGGGATAGTGCGTGGACGTATACAATATCCTGTCCAGGATCAGCATGCCCGTCTGCTTGTCGACTTCATACTTGTTCTTGCTGCCTTTGGGGATCTCGATAACGCTGATAAAATCCTCGGGAGTGATTCTCTCGGGGTTGATATCGTGCCAGATATTCATTATCTTTTCCTCACCTTATCGAATTGCACCGAAACACCGATCAACAACTTCTCTGCTTGCCGATATTCCGCGCTTTACGTATTTTATTATACAATATAACTGACGCAAAATCTATACAAAATCCAAAATTTTTTATAAACAATTTGTATTTCATTGCAAAAACCCGCCGTGTATGCTAATATTAAAAACACCGAATCACTCGCCGAAGTGGTGGAACTGGCAGACGCGCCGGACTCAAAATCCGGTGATGG
>CALWKV010000020.1 GCA_944381355.1 uncultured Christensenellaceae bacterium
CCGCCCTTGACGTTGAAGCTGAAGCGTCCCGATTGATATCCTCTTGCCTGCGCCTCGGGCGTCCTGGCGAAAAGCTCTCTGATGTTGGTAAACACGCCGGTATACGTCGCGGGATTGGAGCGCGGAGTTCTGCCGATCGGACTCTGATCTATCTGTATTACCTTGTCGAGATTTTCTATGCCGTCAATGCCGTCGCATTCGGAATATCCCTCTCTTGCGCCGTTGAGTTGCTCCGCAAGCACGGGATACAGTATCTCGTTGATAAGACTGCTCTTGCCGCTGCCCGACACGCCCGTCACGGCGACGAATTTACCAAGAGGCAGAGTCACGTCGATACCCTTGAGATTGTTCTTTCTCGCGCCGCGTATGACGAGAGACTTGCCGTTACCCTCGCGCCGCGCCTCGGGCACTGCTATCTTTTCTCTGCCCGCAAGATATGCGCCTGTGATCGACTTTTCGCACGCCATGACCTCGTCGGGAGTGCCGCATACGACCACTTCGCCGCCGTGCACGCCGGCACCGGGACCTATATCTACGATATAGTCCGCTTTTTCCATCGTCTCCTCGTCGTGCTCTACGACTATCAGCGTATTGCCGAGGTCGCGCAATCTGGTCAGCGTTTCGAGAAGCCTCGAGTTGTCGCGCTGATGCAGACCTATGCTCGGCTCGTCGAGGATATATAGGACGCCCATAAGCCCGCTGCCTATCTGCGTCGCCAGTCTTATTCTCTGCGCCTCGCCGCCCGACAGCGTCCCCGCCGCGCGCGAAAGCGTAAGATAAGCAAGCCCGACGTTCTTGAGGAAACCGAGTCTGGCGTTGATCTCCTTGAGTATCTGTGCGGCTATCTTAGCGTCTCTGTCAGACAGTTGCAGACCCTCGAAAAACTCGATGCATTTGTCTATCGACATATCGCAAAGATCGGAAATGTTCACTCCTCCTACCGTAACGGCGAGAGCTTCTTTTCTCAGTCTCTTGCCGTGACAGACGTCGCACGGCACCTGCGTCATGTATCTCTCGAGGTCGGCTTTTACGTTGACCGAAGAAGTTTCGTTGTATCTTCTCTGCAAGTTGTTTATCACGCCCTCGAACTTTCTCTTGAACACGCCGTGGAAAGTCGCGCTGTCGTACGTTACCTCTATATCGGAGCCGTCGCCGTACAGCAATATCTGTTTGATTTTTTCGGGAAGATCCTTGTACGGGGTGTCAAGGCTGAAGCCGTATTTTTTCGCAAGCGACACGAGCGCCTGACGGTTGACTTTGCAAGAATCCATGATATACCAGCCCGAAGCGTCGAGCGCGCCTTCGTTGACCGACTTGTCGCCCTTGATGACTTTTGCGGGATCGATCCTCGAAGTAAATCCGAGACCCGAACACTTGGGGCACGCGCCGAAAGGACTGTTGAAACTGAACAGTCTCGGGGTCAGTTCCTCTATGCTGACGTCGCAGTCGGGGCAGGCGTAAAGCGTAGAATAAAGCGTCTTTTTGCCGTCCGTCTCCACCTCTACAAGCCCGTTTGCGAGTTTGAGCGCCGCCTCTAAGCTGTCCGTCAGCCTTCTCGACAGATCATCTTTCATCACCAGCCTGTCCACAACCACGCCTATCTCGTGCTTGATATTTTTCTCGAGGCTGATCTCCTCGTCGAGCGTATAGTCGTTGCCGTCAACTATAACGCGCACGTAACCGCTCTTTTTGAGCTGTTCGAGCTGCTTGGAAAACTCTCCCTTTCTGCCTCTGACGACGGGCGCGATGATACGCAGTTTTGCGCCCTTCTGCGCGGTCATGACCTTGTCTGCGATCTGGTCGACCGACTGCTGTTCGATCTTCTTGCCGCACTTGGGGCAATGCACCTCGCCTATCCTCGCGTAAAGAAGCCTTAAGTAGTCGTATATCTCGGTCACCGTGCCCACGGTGGAGCGCGGGTTGTTTGAAGTCGTCTTCTGATCTATCGATATTGCGGGAGAAAGCCCGTCGATGCGGTCGACGTCGGGTTTGTCCATCTGACCGAGGAACTGGCGCGCGTACGAAGAAAGACTCTCCATATACCTGCGCTGCCCCTCCGCAAAGATCGTGTCAAACGCGAGCGACGACTTGCCCGAGCCGCTTAGTCCCGTAAAAACGACCAGCTTGTTTCTGGGTATAGTGACGTCGATATTTTTGAGGTTGTGCACCCTCGCGCCTTTTACGAAAATATCTTCTCTCATTTCTTCTTTTTCCTGCCTTGAGAACTTGCGCTCTCATTTTTTTCTCCGTTATTGTCTACCTTTGACGCCTTGGCGATACGCTCTTTGAGCGAAGTTATCTGTTCCCGATACTTTATCGCAAGCTCGAAATCGAGGTTGCTCGCGGCTATTTTCATCGCCGAATTGAGTCTCTCGAGTTCTTTATAAAGATCAGCCGTCGACGCGCGCTCTTTTTCCTCAAGCTTCTTGGTTATCTCCAGCGTATTGCTGATCTCCTTGACTATCGTCCGCGGAGTGATGTTGTGTTCTTTGTTGTAAGCCTGCTGCTTCTCTCGACGGCGGTTGGTCTCGTCTATCGCTCGGCGCATGCTTCCCGTGATATTGTCGGCGTACATTATGACCTTGGCTTCGCTGTTTCTCGCCGCCCTTCCTATCGTCTGTATCAATGCCGTCTCGCTTCTTAAAAATCCTTCTTTGTCTGCGTCGAGTATCGCGACCAGTCTGACTTCGGGGAGGTCGAGACCCTCGCGGAGAAGGTTGATGCCGACGAGCACGTCGAAGTCGCCTTTTCTCAGACCCGTGACGATCTCGATACGTTCAAGAGTGTCTACGTCCGAGTGCATATACCTGACTTTTACGTGTTGTTCGGTCAGATATTCCGTGAGGCTCTCTGCCATCTTCTTGGTAAGCGTCGTGACGAGCACTCTGCCTTTTTTCTCCACGTTCTTGTTTATCTCCGAGAGCAGGTCGTCTATCTGCCCCGCTATCGGTCTTATTTCCACTTCGGGATCAAGGAGACCCGTAGGTCTGATGAGCTGTTCGACCACCTGTCCTGCCTCTCCCAGTTCGTACGGCGCGGGCGTTGCAGAAACGCATATCATCTGCCCCACCCTCTCGTCAAACTCATTGAAAGTCAGCGGTCTGTTGTCGTACGCAGACGGGAGCCTGAAGCCGTATTCGACAAGATTTATCTTTCTCGAACGGTCGCCGTTGTACATGGCGCGTATCTGCGGCAGGGTCATGTGGCTTTCGTCTACGAAAAGAATAAAATCCTTGGGGAAGAAGTCGAGAAGCGTATAAGGCGGCTGTCCCGGCTGTCTGCCGTCGAAGTAACGGGAGTAGTTTTCTATGCCGCTGCAATACCCCATCTCGCGTATCATCTCCACGTCGTAGCTGACGCGCTCCTGAAGTCTCTGCGCCTCGAGCAGCTTGTTTCTCTTTTTGAAGTCCTCGACGCAATCTATCATGTCAAGAGAGATCTGTCTGAGACTGGCTTCTCTCTTTTCTTTCTGCACTACGTAATGGCTCGCGGGGAACAGGTTGATATGCTTCAGTTCGCTTATCGGCTTAGCCGTCAGCGGCTCGAATTGCACGATCTTATCTATCTCGTCACCCCAGAACTCGATACGCACCGCGATCTCGGAACTGTCCACGGGGAACACCTCGACAACGTCGCCGCGCACTCTGAATGTCGCGCGCTCGAACTCTATATCGCTCCTCTTGTACTGTATCTCGACAAGGCGATCGATGAGTTCTTCTCTGTCTATCGTCATGCCCGGGCGCAGGGATATCGCCATGCTGTAATACTCGAGCGGCGCGCCCAGACCGTATATGCATGATACTGACGCGACGACGATGACGTCTCTGCTCTCGCAGAGCGCGCCCGTAGCCGAGTGGCGCAGTTTGTCTATCTCGTCGTTTATCGACAGATCCTTTTCGATATAGGTATCCGTGCGCGGGATATATGCCTCGGGCTGATAATAGTCGTAATAGGATACAAAATATTCTACTCTGTTGTTGGGAAAAAACTCTCTGAACTCGTTGCAAAGCTGTGCGGCGAGCGTCTTGTTGTGGGCAATGACAAGCGCGGGGCGGTTGAGCCTTTTGATCACGTTTGCCATAGTAAAAGTCTTGCCGCTGCCCGTAACGCCCAGCAAGACTTGCGTTCTCAAACCGTCGTTTATTCCTTCGACGAGTTTGTCGATAGCCTGCGGTTGGTCTCCGCAGGGCTGAAATTTACTGTGTAACTCGAACATTTAACCCCAGATAGCTGTAAGTATGCGTACCAGCGTAAAGCTGAGTATCGCGCCGCATATAGTAAGTATCAGTTTGAAGATTATCGCGCGTTTTTCCGCGGCGATCTGTCTCGAGAAAGCGTATCCGTTCTGATGCAGGGTAAAGCAATAATATTCTTCTCCCTTCTTGTCTGTCGTGATCATCTCGAAGAAATCTTCTGTGACGAGCGCTTTGAGGTTGGACTCCAGTTCGTCTCGTCTGAAATCGCTGCTTAGCGGTATCTCCTTGAGCAGATCGATCGGACGTATCAGACACACTCCCTCTTTGCGGATAGCGTGTGAATAGATCACTTTCATCAGCAGTTTCTGTTTTTTACTGAGCATATCTGTATCTCCTGCAAATTGTCCTGTCCGTGTAGGTATTGTGCATCAATGTATCACGAAATGCATTATAAGGGCAACGATGGCTCCTCCTATGATCCCGCCGACAACGCCTCCCGTCAGCCCCCATATAAGGGCAAGCGAGCGGCTGTGCAGTTTCTTGCGCAGATGGTCGACGAGTTTCTCTCCGCCGTTCATGACTACGACCGGCCTCCCCGCCGCATCTGTGCGCACCACAGTTTTTTCCTCGTCGCTGACCACCTGCATGGTAGCCAGTTCTTCGTTGAGGTTCCTGCCCTTGAGGGTGACGGCAAAGCAGACCGAATCCTCGTCGCTGTACTTGACCGTTACGCATCCCTGTTGCAACAGAGACTTCCAGAGAGCTTTTCCGACATCGTCGAGACCGCCGTCAAACACGTCGGTCCAGTCGAGCACGGAAAATTTTTCTCCGTCTGTCATTCCGCACAGCTTGGAAAGCAGCGCTACGCCGTCCTTGTCGAGCATTTATCTCTCCACCTTAATTACGTTTCTGACGCCGATGACGTTGGAAAGACGGCTGATCTCCTCGATAGCCTGCATCATCGCCTTCTTCTTGGTCTCGTGAGTGACGAACACTATGGGGATTATCTCCTTGCGGTCGTCCTGTCTCATCTGGCTGATGGACACCTTATATTTCTTGAACACAGCCGCAACGTCCGCGATAACGCCCGCGACGTCGTGCACGTCCATTCTGATGTAATACTCGCTGGGATAATCCTCGTCGATATCGCTTGAGGTCATCACGTTGTTCATTTCGCCGTAACGCGCGTGCTTGTCCTGTCTGGCGCAGAATACGATATCGCTGACAATTGCGCTGCCCGTAGGAAGCGCGCCTGCGCCTCTGCCGTAAAGCATTATATCGCCCACGTTGTCACCGACAAGGAATACCGCGTTGAACGAGTCGTTGACGTTGGCGAGCGGGTGATCCTTGCTGAGGAACACGGGATTGACTCTCGCCTCTATCTTGCCGTCTCTCTGCTTTGCGATCGCAAGGAGTTTGATGACGAAGCCGAGGTCTTTGGCGATCGCGATGTCCTCTTTCGTAATCTTTGTAATACCTTCTCTCTCGATGAGTTCGACAGGCAGACGCTTGTTGAATGCGAGCGAAGAAAGAATGCTGAGCTTGTAGCTGGAGTCATAACCCTCTACGTCCGCTACCGGGTTTGCCTCTGCATAACCGAGCGCCTGAGCGTCTTTGAGCACGTCGCCGTAGTCTGCTCCTTCCTGGGTCATCTTGGAGAGAATATAGTTGGTCGTACCGTTGATGATCGCCTTTATCTCGAGGATCGTGTTGGCCTGCATAGCCTGAGTCATCATTCTGATGATGGGCATACCGCCGCCCGTGGTAGCCTCGTAATAGAGACCCGCGCCCGTCTTTGCGGCGACGTTCTCGAGTTCCTGCCAGCTCTTGCTGAACATCTCCTTGTTGGACGTGACGATGCTTTTGCCCGCTGCGAGAGACTTCTTAAGGAAAGTCTTGGCAGGCTCGGTTCCTCCCATACATTCGACGACTATATCAACGCTGTTGTTAGCGCATATCTCGTCGATGTCCGCCGCAAAATAGCTCTTGTCGAGACCGTATCTCGCACCCTTGGAAGTGTCTTTATCGAGACATGCAACGACTTCGACTTCTACTCCGTATTCTTCAGCGATCTGTTTTTTTCTTTCGATGAGTATCTGCGCGGTACCTCCGCCGACGACGCCCATACCGAGTATTGCTACACCGACTTTTTTCATATATATTCTCCTTTGTGCCCTGAGGCAAAATTTGTTTGTCTGTATATGTCTTTCCCGCATTCGACGAAAACGGGTATCATTTTTTATTCATATCGTAGATGATCTTGAGACCTTTGAGGGTAAGAGACCTGTCCACGATATCGAGTATCTTTTCTTCTTCTACGCCCATTATGAGCTGACTGAGACCGCCCGTCGCGACGACCTTTGCGTCTTTGAAGCCTTCTTGCTTTCTGAAGCCCTCGACTATGTATTTGACAAGCCCCGTAAAGCCGTATATTATGCCTGCCTGAAGATTGGTATCGGTCGTCTTGCCGACAATGCTCTGCGGTCTTGTCAGTTCCACCCTTGTCAGTTTGGCGGTATTGCTTACGAGCGACTCGAGGCTGCTCTTTATGCCCGGGCATATGCAGCCGCCCATAAATTCGCCTTTTGCGGATATCAGATTGAATGTGGTCGCCGTACCGAAGTCAACGACTATGCACGGTCCGCCGTACAGCTTGTATGCCGCGACGCTGTTGACTATCCTGTCCGCGCCGACTTCCTGCGGATTGGTATATTTTACGTTGAGACCCGTCTTTATACCCGTGCCAACCGTCATCGGTTTTTTCCCGATATAGTACTGACAGGCGTGCTCTACCGTATAGTTGAGCGGAGGACATACCGAGGACATTATCACTCCCGTGATATCCTTCATATCCACGCCGCCTACCTTGAACATGTTGCTGATCTCTATGCCCAGTTCGTCAGCCGTGCGCGGAACTTTGACCGAAAGTCTCCACGACTGAAATAACTTGTCGTCCTTATAAAGCCCGAGTTTGATATTGGTGTTTCCGACGTCGATAACGAGTAACATATCAGCGGTTTTTCTCCTGTTGTTTTCTTATCGCATACGCTATCGGAGGCGTAGCTATCGTCATTACTATTACTTCGATCACGAAATTCAGCGATACGAGTCCTGCCATAAACTCCGGCGTGATTGCGCTGTCACCGACCGTCTTGCCCTTGTATAAGAGCCATATCATACCCAGTACGAGCGCGGTATTCGCACATACGCCGAGAGCCGCCGAAACCGCGTAAACGACGATTTCCCTCGTCCTTTCGATCGCGCTGTTTCTCTTGCCTTGCGCCGCCCCGACATTTCCTGCTTCTTCTCCGACCTCTTTTGAGCCGTTCTCGCAGAAATCATTTTTTTCTGCGGTCTTTGCCTTGACCTGCGACTGTATCTTTGCCGTCAGCGAGTTGACACCTCTGTTGACCGCCCACGCCACGGCTGGCACGCAAATTCTCGGGAGCACGGATACCAGCGGATTCCTGAACAGCGGAGCCGTCAGGCTCGCCGCTCCGACGGTAAACGCGCCTATCAGCGAGGTCAGTCCCATTATCAGACCTCCGAGCACGGCGGTCTTGAAATCCTGCGTCAGGGCGATGACGAGAACGGGAAGCAGCGTAAGCGCCAGAGACGCCGCGCCGAGGTTGATCGGCAAAAGGCTGAATATGACTATCAGCGCAAGTTCAAATGCCAGAAGCGCTATTCTGTGCGATTTTTTCATTTCTACCACGCTTGAGTTTGCCCTCAGGCAATACCCATCCTTTAAGGTAATTTTGTTTTATCAGACGACATACGACGGCAAAAGCCTGTCGTTGTTCACGCTAATTATACCAAACAAACGCGCATTTTACAACTAAATAAAAATATAAAATAAGCGATTTTGACGGCACGTCGAGGCGATATATGTCGCTTACGGCTGTCGGAAGCGAGGCAAAACGCATACAACGAAGCCAATCCGTACGGTTTCAGCGGATTGCTCTTGCGACGAAACGACGTTATTCAGTCCTCCGGGCACAGCTACGTTATACATACCGTCACGAAAAACAGGTAAACAAACCACGCCGTCTCAATTAAAAATACGGTCGCGGCAAAGTTGTTTTTTCTGAAATTGAGCGCCGCGCACGCCGAACTCCGTACGACTATGAGTGCAAGCACGATTATTGCCGCAGCCAAAGAATTGAGCCTGAAAAACACGTAACACCAGAATGCGTTGAGCAATCCTGCGGATATCGGCAACCACAGTCCCGGTCCTTTTTCTCCCCTGAAAAACAACGACGAAAGCGCCGCAACGTCTGCCGCATAGACCGCCGCCCATACGGGCGTCTGCCATTCCTCCCCGAGCGCGAAACGGGGCAGAGACAAAGAAGCGTACCACCCTCCGGTATCTACCGCCAGTGCGGAAGGAAACGCCGCCGCCAGTACTATTCCGAAAGATATCCCGACCGCCCACAGTCGCCTTACAGTCCGCATAAAATAAACTATGCGTGAAAATCCGCGTTATGCCTGAGACAGGTTGTCCCGAACGACTTCCTGCGCACGGCGATCCGTTCTGCTGTTAAACCTCTCGCTCGAAACCTGCAACGAAACAATAGCCTACGCAACATACGCAGATTTCAAAGACAATAAAAAGACCTCCTACATTGATGTGCACCCCAAAAGTGTCTGACTTTTGGGGTGCACATCACATCGGAGGCTTTTGTCAATCCGCGTTTTCCGCTTCTTTGTTATCTTGTGAGACCGCCGCGTCGACGCGCGAATATCGCGAAGCGACTTCTCTCGGTCTGAGTTTTCCTTTCTTATACAGATAATACTGCAAGCCGTCCCACGCAAAGTCGACCGCTGCGACGGGAAGCACTACGTACAGCGAAAATTGCCAGTAATAATCGGTATATACGGCAACGAAAACTACCCACGCTATAAATACGACGGGCGTCGCTATCATCTTCCATATCCTGTATGCAAGCGGCTTGACGGGAAGATCGAGCCACCAAGTGACGAAATTGTATTTCTTCATACCACAATGATACTACCCCCGACACAAAAAGTCAATCGTTGCAAAGTCTGCGGATAATCAGTCAAAAAACAAAGTCGGCTGTTACGCCGACTCCGTTTCTTGCTTTTTGCAGTATGTATTTCTTACTTGCAGCCGCAACCGTCGCCGTATCCGCAGCAGCTGAGCGCCACAAGAATAGGAATAATGTTGCAGCAACCCGAGCCGCAACTCTTGAAACTGTTGCCGCCGCAAAGAAGCAACAGAAGAATTATCCAAAGGCAATCGCAGCCGCAGGACATTCCGCATTCGTTGAAATTGTTCATGTTCGTTCCTCCCATATAGTCACGGGTCTTTTTCTCATCCCGCTACTTCACAATACGCAAATTGCGGCAAAAACGTTACATCAATTGACAAAGTCGGATAAAATTCTTATAATCTATATGTTAATATAAATTTTGGGCGGAAAACCGCCTTGAGGAGCTTATCTATGGCAGAACTCACTATGGAAAAACTGGTCGCCCTTTGCAAAAGCAGAGGCTTTATTTTCGCAGGCAGCGAAATTTACGGCGGCCTTGCGAACACCTGGGATTACGGTCCCCTCGGCGTCGAACTCAAAAACAACGTAAAACGCGCCTGGTGGAAAAAATTCATACAGGAAAACCCTCTCAACACGGGTCTGGACTGCGCTATACTGATGAACCCCAACGTATGGGTTGCAAGCGGTCACCTCGGCGGCTTCAGCGATCCTCTCATGGACTGCAAGAGCTGCAAATCCCGTCACCGCGCCGACAACCTCGTCGAGGACTATATGAAGCGCAAGGGCATCGAAGGCAGCATCGCAGGCTGGACCAACGAACAGCTTGAAAAATATATCGTCGACAACAAGATCCCCTGCCCCGTCTGCGGCAAGTGCGATTTTACGGGCATCAGACAGTTCAACCTGATGTTCAAGACTTTCCAGGGCGTTACCGAGGACAGCGCGAATACCGTATATCTGCGCCCCGAAACCGCGCAGGGCATTTTCGTCAACTTCCTCAACGTACAGCGTTCCGCGCGCATGAAAGTCCCGTTCGGCATAGGTCAGATCGGCAAGAGGTTCCGCAACGAGATCACGCCCGGCAACTTCACTTTCCGTACCCGCGAGTTCGAGCAGATGGAGCTTGAATTTTTCTGCAAGCCCGGCACAGACCTCGAGTGGTTCGCATACTGGAAAGACTTCTGCAAGAAGTGGCTTCTCGACCTCGGCATGGACGAGACCAAACTCAAACTGCGCGACCATGACAAAGAGGAACTTTGCTTCTACTCCAACGCCACGACCGACTTCGAATTCAAATTCCCGTTCGGCTGGGGAGAGCTTTGGGGCGTTGCCGACCGTACCGACTACGACCTCAAACAGCACATCAAAGTCAGCGGTAAAAATATGGAATATACCGACCCCGTCACGGGCGAAAAATACATCCCCTACGTCATCGAGCCGTCGCTCGGCGCAGACAGAATGGTGCTTGCATTCCTCTGCAACGCTTACGACGAAGAAGTCGTCGACGGCGAGACCCGCGTAGTCCTTCATCTGCACCACGCGCTCGCTCCTTACAAAGTCGCAGTGCTTCCGTTGCAGAAAAAAGCTCTCGGCGAAAAGTCGGAGGAGCTCTACCGCGCTCTTTGCAAGAAGTTCTCCGCAACCTACGACGAAGCAGGCAGCATAGGCAAAAGATACCGCCGTCAGGACGAGATCGGCACTCCTTACTGCGTGACCGTCGACTTCGAGACGCTCGAAAACAACACTGTTACGGTCAGAGAGCGCGACAGCATGGCGCAGGTCAGAATAAGCATCGACGACCTCGAAAAGTACCTCTCGGACAACCTTCAGTATTGATACCATCAAAGTGCGCGTCGCATTACGGCGCGCACTTTTATAAGATCATCGATCACCGACAGAAATATGAACGAAGAAAAATTCAGCGGCAAAGCCGAAATATACGATAAATACCGTCCGTCCTATCCGAGCGGACTTTTCGATCTTCTCTACCCGAAATACGTCACCCCGCAGTCAGTCATCGCGGACGTCGGCTCGGGCACGGGGAAATTCGCAAAACTTCTTCTCGACAGGGGCAATACCGTATACTGCGTAGAGCCTAATGCCGACATGATGCACAAAGCAGAACAGTTGCTGAGCGGATACGACGGCTTCTTACCCGTTTGCGCAAACGCAGAAAACACCACTCTCCCCGACGCATCGGTGAACTTTATAACCGCGGCACAGGCTTTTCACTGGTTTGACAAGCGGCGGTTTGCAGACGAATGCAAACGCATTTCAAAAGACAAGGCGGTATGCGCGCTTGTCTGGAACGCTTACGACGCAAAATGTGCCGCCGTCAAAGAGCTGGAGGCTCTCAATTTTTCGTGCCTGCCGAAATTCAAAGGTTTTGCGGGCGGAGCGTCTCCCGAAAGCGGCGTCTTGGATTTCTTCAGGCAATACGAGACCTTTACTTTCGTGCAGGACAGCATTTTCGACTTCGACGCGTTTGCAGGGCGCTGTTTTTCGTCGTCATACTCTCCGTCAAAGCAAAGCGAAGAAGGCAAACGCTATCTCGCTCTCGTCTCTGATTTCTTTAAAAAACACGCCAACGGAGACATTATCTCTCTGCCCGTCTTAACAGTCTGCCACGTGGGAAGCGTGCTCTGACGCCGCCTTGCTTCATAGTTTTTAGTTTTTTGCGGCTTGTCTTATTTTCTGACTGCTAAAAACTCCTGCCACGCTCTCATATCAGATGCAACGACACGATTTTCGGCTTCGCAAACTTAGCGAAGCCGTGTTTATTTTTTCAAGCGCGCGTTTCAGTCGAACGTCTTGACGTATGCGGAAAAACGCCTTGTCTTTCATAACTCCCGCAACAGTTTTCCCAAATATTCAGATGCCTTTAATTGTCGGCATTTTTTATAAAAATCTTCACACTATACCCGACAGCCGATTACTGTGTACCGATATGCAGACAGACAAATGCCCCGTCATGTCTCAATATTAATTTACTGACAAAAAAATTACTTTGATCTTGCTTTTCCGTTTACATCTCTGCTGAAACAGTCATTGATATCCGCACGTGCCCCTTGAAAACATACGAGAAATGCTTTTGTGAAAAAAATAAGGTATATGCCAAGCGCATTCAACCTACTCTGAGTTTGCAAGATCGCAAATACAACACAAGGCAACATATCTGATGCGGAAGCGTATTCAGTGCGGCAAAAGCGCTGAGCACGCATTATCCGACACCTTCGGCCGCCGATGAAATAAGACAAAAAAAGCCGCCTCGCGGCGGCAACTTTTATATTCCCTGATCAATCGAAACGGCGCTTTCTTTCAAAAATGACCTTGCGGCTCAGAAGGTTGACGTATGTCGTCATATAACCTGCCTGCATCCATACTTTTGAAATAGAGTGAGTGTCTGTATTCGACCAGTAAGCACGGTGATTATATGCCGACGAAGGGAGAGGATTGCCTATAAGCTCCTCAATCTGTTTGAAAGTCATGGTTATACTGTCACCGCCGTGGTTATGCAAAAAGTCTGCCAGAAATCTGTATTTTCCCTTAACGCCGACGTTATATACTTCCTCTTTCTCTCTGGGTGCTTTCTGCACGGGCGCCGCCTTTTCAAGCAAAG
>CALWKV010000021.1 GCA_944381355.1 uncultured Christensenellaceae bacterium
ATAGCCTTGAGGCACTGGTTCATATTCGCGCCCATAGAGATCTGAGCGACGTACACATAGCCGTAGTTCATAGCCATCTTGCCGAGGTCCTTCTTCTTGGTGATCTTGCCGCCTGCCGCGAACTTCGCGACCGCGCCTGTCGGGGAGGACTTGGAAGCCTGACCGCCGGTGTTGGAGTAAACCTCGGTATCGAGAACGATGACGTTGACGTCCTGACCCATAGCGAGCACGTGGTCGAGACCGCCGTAACCGATGTCGTATGCCCAACCGTCGCCGCCGAACATCCAGACGGACTTCTTGACGAGGCAGTCTTTTTCGTCGTAGATCTCTTTGCAGAGCTTGTCGCAGTCGCAACCGCAATCCTTGCAGGACTCGATAGCCGCGAGCAGTTTTTCGCTTGCCGCTTTGCTTGCGTCGGCGTCGTTCATGCCTGCGATCCACGCTTCGCAAGCCGCCTTGCCGTCAGCGTAATCTTTCCAAGCCTCTGCGAGAGCTTCGACCTTGGTCTTGAGCGCTTCGCGACGAGCGGTATAAGCGAGGTTGATGCCGTAACCGAACTCTGCGTTGTCCTCGAACAAGCTGTTTGCCCATGCGGGACCGTGACCCTTGCTGTTCTTAGCGTACGGGCAGGTAGGAGCGGAGCCGCCGTAGATGGACGAGCAACCCGTAGCGTTGGCGATGATCATTCTGTCGCCGAACATCTGGGTGATGACCTTGAGGTACGGGGTCTCGCCGCAGCCTGCGCAAGCGCCGGAGAACTCGAACAGAGGTCTGTTGAGCTGGCTGCCGAGCACGGTGTCTCTCTTGACGGGAGCGTCGGTCTCGGGCAGTTTGTCTGCATATTCCCAGTTCTCCTCCTCGCCGTTTGCGAGAGCCTTGTCGAGCGGGATCATGGTCAGAGCCTTTTCCTTAGCCGGGCAGATATTTGCACAGCTTC
Source organism: uncultured Christensenellaceae bacterium (assembly GCA_944381355.1). GTDB lineage: Bacteria > Bacillota > Clostridia > Christensenellales > UBA3700 > Ornithoclostridium. The sequence goes on from CALWKV010000021.1 coordinate 938, forward strand.
CGCAACCGGTACAGTCGAGCGGGCTGACCTGCATGCGGTACTTGTAACCCTTAGCCGCCTTGCTGTCGACTACGCCGAACGTAGCGGGAGCGTCTGCGAGGACTTCTTCTTTCTGAACGGCAGGTCTGATAGCCGCGTGCGGACATACGAACGCACACTGGTTGCACTGTATACACTTGCTGCTGTCCCATGCGGGAACGGTAACTGCGATACCGCGCTTCTCGTACTTGGTGGTAGCGGTGGGAACGGTGCCGTCCGCTTCGATTCTGGATACGGGCAGCTTGTCGCCTTCCTGAGCGAGAATGGGGTTGATGAACTCGAGGAAGTACTTGTCGTCGGTCGTGACCTTTGCGGTAGCGCCGGTCGTAGCGTTTGCCCAAGCCTCGGCGTCGTACTTGATCTCCTCGATGTTGCTGACAGCGTTGTCGATAGCCGCGAAGTTCTGATCCACGACCGCCTGACCCTTTCTGGAGAAGGACTTGACGACGAACTGCTTCATATAGCCGACAGCCTCGTCGTAAGGAATGACGCCTGCAAGCTTGAAGAAGCAGGACTGCATTGCGGTGGAGATACGGTTGCCGAGACCGATAGCCTTGACGACCTTGATCGCGTCCACGTTGTAGAACTTGATATGCTTCTTGGCGATAGCGCGCTTCATCGAAGCGGGGAGCTTCTCATCCATTTCTGCCGCCGTCCACGGGCTGTTGAGCAGGAAGGTACCGCCGTCCTTGAGGTCGGATACCATGTCGTACTTGACGACGTAAGCGGGGTTGTGGCAAGCCACGAAGTCAGCCTGGTCGATCAGGTACGCGCTCTTGATCGGCTTGTCGCCGAAGCGCAGGTGAGAAACGGTGATGCCGCCCGACTTCTTGGAGTCGTATGCAAAGTATGCCTGAGCGTACTTCTCGGTGTGGTCGCCGATGATCTTGATCGAGTTCTTGTTGCTGCCGACGGTACCGTCAGAGCCGAGTCCGTAGAACTTGCAGCTGATAGCGCCCGCGGGAGCCGCGTCGATCTTGGTCTTGACGTCGAGAGAAGTGCCGGTGACGTCGTCGACGATACCGACGGTGAAGTGGCTCTTGGGAGCCTTTGCCTTCATATTCTCGAATATAGCGTTGACCATGGAGGGGTTGAATTCTTTAGAGCCTAGGCCGTATCTGCCGCACACGACGTTTGCCTTGCGGTTCTTCTCCGCGAGAGCCGCGACGACGTCGAGATAGAGAGGTTCGCCCGCGCTGCCGCTTTCTTTGACTCTGTCGAGAACAGTGATGTTCTTGACCGAAGCGGGGATAGCGTCGACGAACTTGTCGATTGCGAACGGACGGTAAAGTCTGACTTTGAGAAGACCGGTCTTTGCGCCTTTTGCGTTGAGGTAATCGACGGTTTCTTCTACGGTCTCTGCGCCGCTGCCCATCAGAACGATGATGTCGGTAGCGTCTTCAGCGCCGTAGTAATCGTAGAGGCGATACTCTCTGCCGGTAATCTTCTTGACTTCTTCCATAGCCTCTTCGACGATCGCGGGGACGGCGTCGTAGTATTTGTTGGCAGCCTCTCTGCCTTGGAAGTATATGTCGGGGTTTTGAGCGGTGCCCTTCTGAGTCGGATGCTCGGGGTTGAGAGCGCGCGCCTTGAAATCTTTGATGTAGGGCATGTATTTGTCGAAAACGAGCGGCTTGAATTCGTCGTAATCGATCATTTCGATCTTGGAGACCTCGTGAGAAGTTCTGAAACCGTCGAAGAAGTGCAGGAAAGGAACTCTCGACTTGAGGGTAGCGAGATGAGCTACGAGCGCGAGATCCATGACTTCCTGTACGGAGTTGGAGCAGAGCATCGCGAAGCCCGTCTGACGGCATGCCATAACGTCGCTGTGATCGCCGAAAATGTTAAGTGCGTGGTATGCGAGCGCACGTGCGCTGACGTGGAACACGCAGGGAGTAAGTTCGCCGGCGATTTTGTACATGTTGGGGATCATCAGAAGAAGACCCTGGCTTGCGGTAAAGGTGGTCGTGAGAGCGCCAGCGCTCAGAGAACCGTGAACCGCGCCTGCTGCGCCTGCTTCGGATTCCATTTCAGCCAGCTTCAAAGTCTGACCGAACAAGTTTTTGCGGTCGGCATTCGCCCACTCGTCGGCGTTTTCCGCCATAGGCGAGGACGGCGTGATAGGATAGATTGCCGCAACTTCGCTGAACGCATAGGCGATATGCGCTGCCGCGGTGTTGCCGTCAATAGTCATTTTTTTGCCCATTGTAAACCTCCGATTTTCAAATAGTTATTTTGAATTATATTTGTGTATATTTATATTTTTTTAATTTCAAACACACCTGTAATTATATAGGATTGATTTTTGCAAGTCAATGAATTTACTTCAATAACTTGCGCGTGTATGCAAATTTTTTAACGTAATTTCAAACGCCATATCCGAAAGAAAGAGAGTATGATAAAAGGCGCGAGGGCACGGGCAAGTCGTACGTTTTCACGGCGCGCGCTTAAATGCGCGTCAAATATTTGCGGTTTGGCTCTCCTTGTGGTATAATTTCACATATTGTGAGGGCAAAACATGTCTGAGATGGCGATAAAACTCGAAAACGTGTCCTTTTCTTACCCGACGAACGAGGGCGAGGAACAAAAGGCGGTGAACGGCGTTTCTCTCGGGATAGAGGAAGGCTCTTTTGTCGCGCTCGTGGGACACAACGGCAGCGGCAAATCCACACTGGCGAAACTTCTCAACGGCTTGCTTACCCCTACTTCGGGCAGAGTGCTCGTCTACGGCGTCGATACTGCGGACGACAAGAAGATATTCGACGTGCGTTCGAGCGTAGGCATGGTATTTCAGAATCCAGACAACCAGATGATAGCGACAAACGTCGAGGACGACATCGCTTTCGGCCCCGAAAATCTCGGCGTGCCGCGCGAGGAGATAATCCGCCGCGTCAACTGGGCGCTCGAAAAGGTCGGAATGAGCGAATTCCGTCACGCGACTCCGTTCAAGATGAGCGGCGGACAGAAGCAAAGACTCGCGATCGCGGGCGTGCTTGCGATCAAACCGCGCGTCATGGTGCTGGACGAGTCGACCGCAATGCTCGACCCAAAGGGCAGAGACGAGGTCATGGCTGTCGTCAGACAACTCAACCGAGAAGAAAAAATGACGGTCGTCCACATCACTCACTATATGGACGAGGCGCTCGGAGCGGACAGGCTTATAGTGATGAACGACGGCAAGGTCATGCTGGACGGCAAACCCGCAGACGTATTCAAAGAATACAAACTGCTTACAAAAATAAAACTCGACGTGCCATGCGTGACGAGACTCGCCGTTACTCTTGCAGAGGCGGGAATGGACGTCGATCCGACAATAACCGACGAGGAGGCGCTTGTAGACAGCTTATGCAGATTGTTGTAAAAGACGTCAATTACGTATACAGCGCGCACACCCCGTTTGAAAGACACGCGCTGAAAGGCGTGAATCTGACGATAAACGAAGGCGATTTTCTCGGCATAATCGGGCATACGGGCAGCGGCAAGTCCACGTTCATCATGCACCTCAACGGACTGTTCAAACTGCAGAGCGGCGAGATAGACGTGTTCGATATAAAACTCGTGCCGGACAAAAAGAACAAAAGCGATCTCAGGAGACTGCGCGGCACAGTCGGAATGGTGTTCCAGTATCCCGAATATCAGCTTTTCGAGGATACGGTCGAGAAGGACGTCGCGTTCGGTCCCAAGAATATGGGGCTTGACGACGAAGAAGTGAAAAAGCGCGTAAAAAGGGCGATCGGGCTTGTCGGACTCGATTACGACGACGTGAAAGACAGGGCGCCGTTTGAGCTTTCGGGCGGACAGAAAAGGAGGGTCGCGATCGCGGGCATAATCGCGATGCAACCCAAAGTCCTTATACTCGACGAGCCTACGGCGGGACTCGACCCGTACGGCAAAGAACAGATATTGTCGCTTATCACACGCCTAAAACAGGAATGCTCTCCGACAGTCATAGTAATATCCCACGACGTGGACGAGATCACGCGTTTTGCCAACAGGATAGTCGTGTTCAACGACGGCAAGGTGATGTTCGATCTTCCTATGAACGAACTGTTCAGGCACGCGGACGAACTGCACGCGGTCGGTCTCGAGGTGCCCAAGGCGGTGCGGATAGCGCAGAAGCTCAGAGAAAGAGGGATCGAACTCGGAGACGTCGTTTCCCTCAACGATCTGCTGCACGCGATAGTGACGGCATACAATAAAAAACATATGGACGAACCGGTGAAAACCGACGTCAGTTTCAGCGCGTTCGATTTTGACGCGGACGGTGGGCATGTTTGCACGCAGAGCGGGGAGGACAAGCGATGAGAGACGTATCTTTCGGGCAGTATTATCCCACAGGCTCGGTGATCCACAGGCTTGATCCGCGCGCGAAAGTCATATTTTCCGTCATCTTCATGGTGACGATATTCTTCGTGGTCTCATACGTCGGCTACGCTGTCGTCGCGCTCTTTCTCGCGCTGGTCTGTCTTATAAGCAGAATCCCCGTGAGGAATCTGATAAAAAGCGTAAAAGCGATAATTTTCATCATGCTTTTTACAGCGATAATCAATATATTCTTCTACGACAGCGGAAAGGTGCTTTTCGAGTGGTGGAAAATAAAGATCACGCTGGGAGGCATAGATTTCGCGATCAAGATGGCGCTGAGAATATCCCTGCTCGTGATGGGCACTTCGCTGCTTTCTTTTACGACTACGCCTATGGAGCTGACAGACGCGATAGAAAGCCTGTTGAAACCGCTGAAATTTATCGGCGTACCCGTTCACGACATCGCGCTTATCATGAGCATAGCGCTTCGCTTTATCCCCGGTCTTATGGACGAAACGGACAAAATAATGATGGCGCAAAAGGCGAGAGGCGCAGAGATAGATACAGGCGGACTTATCAAAAAAGTCAAGGCGCTGCTTCCCGTGCTGATACCTCTTTTCGTCAGCGCGATAAGGAGAGCGGACGAGCTTGCCGACGCACTCGACGCGCGTTGTTACAACGCGACCGAAAAGCGCACAAAGATGAAAGTGCTCAGGCTCTCATACAGGGACGCGATAGCTTTTCTCGTCGTCGCTGCTTTCGCGACGCTGATATTCCTCGACAAATACCTCGTCGGAGGAGCAGACTCGTATATAGTTGAATTTTTCAAGGGACTTGCCGCATGAGATACGCTTTGGTCATAGAATACGACGGCAGCAATTATCACGGATTTCAGAGGCAGGACGGTCTGCCTTCAATTCAGCAGACGCTGGAAGAAGCGCTGTCGGTAAAACTTCAGCACGGCGTGACTGTGACGGCGAGCGGCAGAACGGACGCGGGAGTCCATGCGCGCGGACAGGTCGTTCATTTCGACAGCAACGTCGAGATAGACTGTTCCGATTTCGGCTGGAGAATGAATCCGCTTCTGCCCGAGGATATTGCGATAAAGAAATGCGTGAAGGTGGACGAGAATTTCCACGCCAGATTCGGCGCAAAGAAAAAGACCTACGTATATCACGTTTATCTTTCCAAGATACACAGTCCGCTCAAGCGAAAATACAATCACGTGTGTTTTTACGATCTGGACGTGCCGCTTATGCAGGAGGCGTGCAGGTATTTTGTAGGGGAACACGATTTCAGGAGCTTTATGTTGTCGGGCGCGCAGGTCAGGACGACCGTAAGGACGATCTACGACGCGCACATAGAGGTGTCAGAGGACGGCAGACAGCTTGACTTTTACTATACGGGCAACGGCTTTCTGCACAATATGGTCAGGTCGATCACGGGTACGCTGATAGACCTCGGCAGAGGCAGGTTTTCGATAGAGCAGATACCCGCAATCATAGAGAGTAAAAAGAGGAGCGACGCGGGCAAGACGCTCGAGGGACGAGGGCTCTGTCTCGAAAAGGTCTATTACGACGGATACGACAATATCTGACGCAGCAGCGCGACGGCAGACAGCGAAAATTTTGTAAAAAATTCACAAAACGCGTTGAAAAACCGTTGACAAGCAAGGTCTTTACTGATAATATAAATACGCACGCACGAAAAACGCAAAAGAATAGCCCCTCTTTGGCGGAATATCGGCAAGACAAAGAATAATACACGGAGGTCTCACCATGAAGACATATATGGCTAAGCCCGAAGAGATTCAGAAGAAGTGGTACGTTGTCGACGCTACCGATATGGTACTCGGTAGACTCGCTTCCAACGTCGCTTCCGTTCTCAAAGGAAAGAACAAGCCGACCTATACCCCCAACGTCGACACCGGCGACAACGTCATCGTAGTCAACTGCGCAAAAGTCGTACTGACGGGTAAGAAGCTCGAGAAGAAATTCCACACCTACCACACCGGCTACGTCGGCGGTCTCAAACAGATCCAGTACAAGAAACTTATGGAAACCAAGCCCGAAGCCGCAGTTATGCTCGCAGTAAAGGGCATGCTTCCCAAGAACTCGCTCGGCAGAAAGATGCTCAAGCATCTCAGAGTTTACGCGGGAGCAGAGCACAATCACGAGGCGCAGAAGCCCGAAGAATTGAAATTCTAATAAGGAGCGTAAAGAGATATGGCTACTAAAAAGACTAAGAAAAAGGTTCAGTACTGGGGTACGGGCAGAAGAAAGAAGGCTATCGCAAGAGTCAGACTCATCCCCGGCGGCAGCGGCGTTATCACCATCAACAAGAGAGATATCGACAACTACTTCGGTCTCGACACGCTCAAACTTATCGTTCGTCAACCTCTCGAGCTGGTTGAAGCAGTCGGCAAGTTCGACGTTTACGTCAACGTATGCGGCGGCGGTTTTACCGGTCAGGCAGGCGCGATCAGACACGGCATCGCAAGAGCGCTCGTTCTCGCTGACGAGGCTTATAAGGCGGAACTCAAAAAAGCAGGTTTCCTGACCAGAGATTCCAGAACAAAGGAGAGAAAGAAGTACGGCTTGAAGAAAGCGAGAAAAGCTCCGCAGTTCAGCAAGAGATAACCTTTATACAGCTATCGTTACCGCTCCGAAAAACGGAGCGGTATTTTTTTTATCGGAACGCTTGCAGGAAGGCGGCGCAGGAGCCTGCCGCACCGCCCCGCTCAACGCAGATACGCCAACCGACAACAAAGCGCCGCGCACGTCCTCTCTCGCAGGATCGAGCGGTAGTTGTGAAGACGCGGGACTCGCTTTTTCGGGAGCGCTTCGGCTTAAAGCTCCCGAAAAAGCGATGACGGTCACACGACATCAATACGAAAATGAAAAAGCAGACCTGTCATTGTATTGATATATAATTATATTGATATATATAAATATAATGCAGGAGGAAGGGGAAAGGAGCGTCGGCTTTTAATGATTTTTTTAACGATTATTTTACCAAAATTTGTCATACGTCGACGCAATCGCTGTTTACAAATACGCATACGTGTAGTACAATAAATTAAGGCAATAAATTCCAGGGTAATTTGCCTGCAACGATGCGGGCAGAATAATTTATCGGAGAGAAAAGGTGACAAAAAAGATTTTTGGTTATTACGCGAGATATTGGTGGATCATATTGTTGTCGCTCGCTTTCCTTACTTGCGAAGCGCTTTGCGAACTTCAACTGCCTACCTATATGTCGCAGATTGTTTCAGAAGGCATCGCGGTCGGGGATATGCAGGTCGTCTACAAATACGGTCTGATCATGCTCGGCGTCGCGCTTGCGGGCAGCGTATCGTCGATATGCGTCAGTTTCTTTGCTTCCCGCGCAGCGGCGGCAGTTTCCCGCGATCTCAGAAACGACTTGTTTTTCAAGGTCAGCAATTTTGCGAATGCGGAATTCGACAAATTTTCGATTTCGTCTCTCATCACGAGGGCGACCAACGACGTCACTCAGGTGCAGATATTCACGGTTATGTTCCTCAGAATGGTAATGTATGCGCCGATAATGGGCGTAGGCGGCGTGATCAAGGCAATCAGAATGAGTGACGGCATGAGCGCTATGATAATCGTCATCGGCGTCGCGGTTGCAACTCTGCTCGTGCTTGTGGCAGTTCTGATAATTACCGTGCTTCCCAAGTTCAAGGTGTTGCAGAAGCAGATCGACCGAGTCAATCAGGTGGCGGGCGACGAACTGAACGGACTTATGGTCATCAGGGCTTTCAACACTCAGGACTACGAGGAGGCAAGATTCGACGAGGCAAACAAGGCTCTGACCAAAACGGGTCTGTTTGCGAACAGGGTCATGGCGCTTCTTTCTCCTTATATCACCCTTGTTATGTTCGGCGTGTCCGTCGCGGTAGTCTGGATCGCCGCGCTTATGGCAGAGGACATCACACAGGTTGCCAATATGATGGCGTTCATACAATACGCGATGCAGATTATAATGTCGTTTATGATGCTGTCGCTTGCGTTCGTGCTTCTGCCGAGAGCGGCGGTCTCCGCGGGCAGAGTGAGTGAAGTTCTTTCCACACCGATCAGCGTTGTCAATCGCGAAAATACCGTGGACGCTCCCGTAGACGGCGATATCGTGTTTGACAATGTGGGTTACAGTTACGGCGGAGAGACAGAGGCGGTCAGAGATATCAGCTTTACGGTAAAAAAAGGAGAAACCGTCGCTATCATCGGCAGCACGGGGTCAGGCAAGTCCACTGTCGTCAATCTGTTGCCGCGCCTTGCCGACGTGACCGAAGGAAGTATCACGATAGGCGGAGTGGACGTCAGGGATTTCGATCTGAAAAAACTGCGCGCGGGGATAGGCTTCGTTCCTCAGAAGAACATTCTTTTTTCGGGAACGATATCGACCAATATAAAATATTCCGACCCCGCAATGTCTGACGAAAGAATGAAAGAAGCGGGAGAGATCGCGCAAGCCAAGGAGTTTATAGAGGAAAAAGAGTCGGGCTATGACAGCGAGATCGCTCAGGGCGGCGACAACGTGTCGGGCGGACAAAAACAGCGTATCGCAATCGCACGCGCTCTCGCCAAAAAAGCGCAGATATACGTTTTTGACGACAGCTTCAGCGCGCTCGACTTCAAGACGGACGCCAATCTCAGACAGGCTATAAAGGAAAAACTCAGCGGAGCGACGGTGATAATGGTCGCGCAACGCGTGGGTACGATAAAGAATGCGGATAAGATAATAGTGCTCGACGAAGGCAAGATCGTCGGGCAGGGCACGCACGAAGAATTGCTTAAAAATTGCGCCGTCTATGCGGATATCGCAAAATCGCAGCTCTCGGAGGAGGAACTCGGACTATGAAAGAGAAAAAGACTCCTATCAAAAAGAGAGGAATGATGGGCGGCGGACACGGACCCGGGGGCGCGGCTGTTCCCGGAGAAAAGGCAAAAGACTTTTTCGGTACGCTCAAAAAGACGGTACGCTATATGAGAAAGGACGTCGCCGTCATAATCACGGCTTTCATACTCGCGGTTTTCAGCGTAGTAGCGACTTTGCTCGTGCCCGATATACTGGGCGGCGCAACCGACGAACTTCTTGCGGGAACGATGAGTAAGACTTTCTATAAAGAAGCAAAGACGGTGCAGGACAGCATTCCCGAGTTCAGCGAAGACGAGCTTTATATGATCCAATTGTTCCCCGATCTCACTTTGCGCGATCTTGAGGACAGGGGAATGCTTCCCGAGGGCGTAGAGGAATCTATGCTTGACCTCAAGTTGTCGGCATTAGTGGAAGCGAAAGAGGCAACGACGATCGGAGAGCTTTTCCGCGCGCTCGGAGCGACCAAGGCTCTCGACTCCGTCGCGATAACATACCGTGCGAGGATAGAGAATACCTCTCTTGTATCGGCGCCGTCAATAAACGTCGATCTGATAATATCCATACTCACAAAAATTATCGCGCTGGTGTGCGTTTCGGCTATACTTGCATACGTGCAGGGATTGCTCCTCGCAGGCGTGTCGCAAAGGGTGTCGTACCGCTTCCGCCGCGATATCAACAACAAGATAGACAGCCTGCCGCTCAAGTTCTTCGATACGACCACCAACGGCGAAGTGATGAGTTATATCACCAACGACGTCGACGCGATATCCAACTCGCTCAACCAAAGCCTTTCGCAGATAGTCACAAGTATCACGACGATAATCGGCGTTATGGTGATGATGTTCACGATCAACTGGATACTCACGCTGATAACGCTTCTGATCGTGCCGATATCTATGTTTATCGTGATGCTGATCATCAAGAGGTCGCAACGCTTCTACCTGATGCAGCAGGAATATCTCGGTCACGTCAACGGACACATCGAGGAAATGTTCTCCGGACACAACGTCATCAGCCTGTTCAACGGGGAAGAAAAGAGTATAGAAAAGTTCTCCGAGTATAACGGCAAACTCTACGATTCCGCATGGTCGTCGCAGTTCTTTACCGGTATGATGATGCCTGTGATGAAGTTCGTCGGCAACCTCAATTATGTGCTTGCCTGCGTGCTGGGCGGTGTGTTCGTTCTCAACGGAAACGTGGCGGGCGTGCAGATGACGGTGGGCAACATCCAGTCTTATATCCAGTACGTCAGGCAGTTCAACCAGCCGATAAACCAGATCTCGGGTATTGCCAACACATTCCAGTCAACGGTTGCGGCGGCAGAGAGGATATTTGCTTTCCTCGAGCAGCCTGAAGAAGAGGAGACGGGCGACGCTGTACCGGAAAACGTCGAGGGCAATGTCACCTTCGATCACGTGCGTTTCGGTTACGTCGACGACAAGATCATCATCAAGGACTTCTCCTGCGAAGTCAAAAAAGGTCAGCGCATAGCGATCGTGGGCCCGACAGGCGCGGGCAAGACAACGATAGTTAAACTCCTTATGCGATTCTACGAACTCAACGGAGGAGACATATATCTCGACGGCAAGAGCATACGTTCGTTTACCCGTGAAGGACTCAGGAATGAGGTCGGCATGGTATTGCAGGATACCTGGTTGTTCAAGGGTACGATCATGGAAAATATCCGCTACGGCAGACTCGATGCGACCGACGACGAGGTGAAACGTGCGGCAAAGATAGCCTGCGCCGATCACTTTATACAGACGCTGCCCGGAGGGTACGATTTTGAGATCAATACCGAGGCGGACAACATCTCGCAAGGACAGAAGCAGCTTCTCACGATAGCGCGCGCGATACTTGCAGACCCGACCGTGCTGATACTCGACGAAGCTACCTCATCGGTCGATACCCGCACCGAAATTTTGATACAACGGGCTATGGACAGACTTATGCAGGGCAGGACGAGTTTTATCATCGCACACCGACTGTCCACGATACGCGACGCAGACAAGATACTCGTGCTGAGAGACGGTGACGTTATAGAGCAGGGCAGGCATGCAGAACTTCTTGAAAAAGGAGGCTTCTACGCGACGTTGTACAATTCTCAGTTCGAGAGCTGAAGCGCGTAAAGCCGATGACGTCGATCATATAGCTATGCAGATAAAAAGATACGGCAGTTGCCGTATCTTTTTATTGTATTAGCTGTGCCTGACATGGGTTTCGGAGATATGTCCTTTTGAGATCGCTAAGGAAGTTGAAACGGACGGGAAAGGTGCATGCCGTCCCTATGTTTAAGAATTACGGGTTATTTTCCTTGCGCGTCAAGTCTTTCGGCTTGTACGTTGTCGATGATCTGATATATATACCACAGCAGATCATGCGGCTCTTTGCTGTTCACGGTCAGATATGCCGTGGAGTCGTTCAGATATGACACGGCAAGCATACCTTCGTCGGTCGTAAATACTTTGAAGGATATATAGTCGCCGTCGTCAAACGAGAAAGTGTAGGTTGCATATTTGTTTTCAACCGTTGCATAATTTTCGTATTCTTCAAACCGTATCGACGTGTGCGTTGTCTGCATTATCGTCAGAGTCAAGTCTCCGCTAGTATAAACGGATTTATACGCTACGGTGAATATTTCGGGTATGCCCGTACCCGAAGGGTTGTTGTACGGGTTGTCATTGGCGTACGGTTCCTCGATACGATACAGCTTTCCGTCGCCGTCGGGACAGAGCAGTCCGAGTGAGTGTTTTTGCGAATATTCGCGCGGCGTATAGTCGGAGACGTAAATCTCGGTCATTGCTTCGAGCGACAAGGGAGTTCCGAAATCGGGATTATATCCGTCGGGCGGAGTAGCATAGCCTGCGGGCATAATGAATATCAGCCCCAGGAGTACCGAGATATAGCACACTACGAACACGGTCAACGCGCTTGCCACGGCTCCGAAAGAGAATCTGAAGCCCGATCTGACTTTTGCAGATCTGATATCTTCTTTCTTCAGAGGGTCGGCGGCGATTTTCGCTTTTATGTCCTCAAGCAGGAGAGGAGATGCGAGATTGCCGTTGTGCGCAACGGCGTGCAGTTTCTTTTCTATATCTTTCATTGCTTCCCCTCCTTCAAGTATTTTTCGACACGCTTAAGCGCCGATTTATATCTGTCATATGTAGTAGTTCTCGACAAAGAAAGTTCTTTGGCAATTTCGTCAAAGGTGTATCCGCCCCAGAATTTCATCACCAGCACGGTGCGACTTTCGTCGTCAAGGCAGGCGAGCGCTTGCTTGACGGTAAGATTTTCTATACATTGTTCGACAAAGTCCGAAGTGACGGACGATACGTCTGTCAACGCTTGTTCATTAAGAGAAATATCCCTGCCCGTGTAGGACAATGCAGTGTTTTTGACAATCGTATACATCCAGTTGGTCGCGCTTTTATAAGGTTTGTAAGTCGCGCTTGACCTGTATATTCTGAAGTAAGCGCCGTTGAGAACGTCGTTTATTTTGGTTTTGTCGCGTAAGTAACGATAGGCTACAAAATACATTTGCTCCTTTGTGGAAAAGAAGAGTTCGTCCAGCGCCGACTCTTTTCCGCAGGCTATCGCAACGATCAGCTTGCCGATTTTTTTATCCGCCTTGTCTCTCACGTTACCTCTCGTACATATATACCGCGCTACACACGGCTTTTTTCGGCATTTTGCAAAAATACGTCACAATTTTATTTTATTTGCAAGCAATAGCGTTGTCAATATTCAATTCTGACAAATTGGTCGCTTTTATTTGAAAACGCAGAGACAATAGGTTATAATAAATACGCGCGCACCCGTAGCTCAGTTGGATAGAGCGTCAGACTCCGACTCTGAAGGCCAGCGGTTCAAGTCCGCTCGGATGCGCCAATGGCAAAGCTCGCTTTGAGCCAAAATAAAAAAGCAGGGCACTTCGCCCTGTTTTTTATTCCGTCCTTATAGCTTCGCTTTGATCGTCGCATCCTCGGGACACCGAAATAGTGACGCTCGCAAAGCTCGCTATTCTGTCGCAAAAGGGTTTGCTCCTTACAAATCCGCTCGGATGCGCCACTTGCGGAAAAGCAAAGCCTTTTCCGCGACTTTTTTCAAAAGTCTGATCTGCGGCTTGCTTTTCCGCTTTCGCAAAAAGTCACGCTTCGCTATCAACTTTTTGCGACCTGCTCGCCGTGCTCGCGATTTAAATTGATTAAATTATAGTAATGTTAAGCCTTGCCTGCGGTAGTGTGCAGTTTTAAGCCGTATTTATTACCCTGACGGAGTCGCATAATGCAAAGCCTGTATATGCACCCGTCACACGGGCAAGGCATTTCACGGTAGCTACGGAAATATGCCGCTTTAAACCTTGTTCGTATTATTCTGGTCTGGTATACCGAATTTCTCTTTCTGAAAAAACTTGCTGATCGATTTTGATAAGGATAATTGACAACGGATTTTCAACGTGATACAATTAAGTCGAAACGATACGAGTAGTGGGTAAATATGGCTGTAACAATAAAAGATCTTGCAAGGGAAACAGGGCTGGCAAATGCGACCATAAGCGCTTATCTCAACGGGATCCCTGTAAGAGAATACAACAGAATAAAGATCGAAGAAGCGATTAAAAAGCTCGGCTATATCAGGAACGATTACGCAAGAGGACTTAAGACGCACCGCTCAGGTACGATAGGAGTGCTTATCCCGGAGTTGTCCAACGTCTTTTCGACTACGATCATTACAGAGATCGAAGAATGTCTGAGAAATAAAGGATACGGCATAATCGTCTGCGATTGCAGGACGGATCTGCACAGAGAAGAGGAGTCTGTAAGATTTCTGCTCTCCAAGATGGTGGACGGACTGATTATAATGCCCGTATCTACAGATAAAAAAGCCTTTGCCGTCGCAGTGCAGAAAAATATTCCGGTCGTCGTTATCGACAGAAAAACCAATTCGGAGGACGTCTCTCATATCGTAATAAACAACAGAGAAATAAGCCGGGAAGCGACAGAAAGAATCCTCGCCAAAGGGTGCAGAAAGATAGCTCTTGTGACCGGAGATACAGAAGTGTATACCGCAAAAGAGAGAAAAGCGGGATACGAAGACGCTATGAGAAAAGCGGGGGTTTACGATGAATCTTTCGTAAAAAACGGCGGACTCAGCGTTGATGGCGGATATTCTGCGACAAAAGAAATTCTTGCCGAGATACCTGACGTGCAGGCTATTTTCGTGACCAACTACGAGATGACCATAGGAAGCATCATTGCAATCAACGAAGAAGGAAGAAAGATAGGCAAAGACATAGAGTTCACAGGGTTCGACAAAGTCGAGATCACGAGTGCTTTCGTGCCTGCAATGCACACCGTGAATCAGCCGCTCGAGGAGATAGGCAGAGTTGCAGCGGACGTTATGACGGAAATGATCGAAGGAGCCTGCCCAAGGGACATTGTTCTGAAAGCGGAAATACTTTGAAACAACGACAAAACCCCGACACGGGGTTAATAATTTTTTTAGAAGTCGAAACGATGCGACTAAACAGGATACAAATAAATGGATTTACCGACAATAGGAATGGGGACATTTGGTTCTGATAAATACGATGAAGAGACAGTAGCGCATGCCGTCGAACACGCGTTACGTTCGGGGTGCAGACTTTTTGACTGTGCTTCAGTTTACGGCAACGAGAAACAGATAGGCGACGTTTTCGAAAAAGCGTTCAGAGAAGGCGTCGTAAAGAGGGAAGATATCGTCGTGATGAGCAAGGTGTGGAACGATATGCACGGCGAAGGACAAGTCGAAATCAGTTGCAGACAGACGATAGAAGATCTTAAGGTCGGCTATCTCGACGTTTACTTTGTTCATTGGCCTTTTCCCAATTATCACGCTAAAGGGTGCGATGGCAACAGCAGAAACGCTGACAGCAAGCCGTTTTTCGTCAATGACTTTATGTCCGTATGGAGGCAGATGGAAAGGCTGAAAGAGAAAGGACTGGTAAAAGAGATCGCGGAAAACATGGAAAACGCATGATGCGCCAAGCTTCGCACATTCTTGCCGCGGAGATATCGCAACAGAAAAATCCTGACTGCGGCGCTGAAGCCGCTTTACGGAAAGCGCGTTTTAGCGTTCTGAAGCGCATAACCGCCGCAAAGTCGCAATATCAGGATATCGGCACATAAAGACTAAAGCTCTCCGAGGGCAGGCGTCATTTGTGCTCCGCAAATAACAGACAGGCTCAAAGTCTTGAAAAAGGCTCTGCAACACAAAATAAACTGACAGAAGGAGTGAAAAAATGAGTGAACTCGTATTCGGAAAACCCGCCCGAAGCTGGTATTCGTCTTTGCCGGCAGGCAACGGAAAAACCGCATTTACCGTTTCGGGAGGGGCGCGCGTGGAAAAACTGTGGTTCAACGATGCCGAGCTGTGGTCGGGCTATCCGAAAAACCACGACAACGAAGGCGCGCGTTCGGCGCTCGATCAGGCAAGACAACTTATGTTCGAAGGCAAAGTATCAGAAGCCGAAGCGTTGGTGCAGAGCGGGATGGACGGAAATTACAGCGAGGCGTTCATGCCGCTTGCGACCGTAAAGATAAGGATATTTGCACCCGTAGCAAAAGGGTATAAGAGAAAACTCGATCTTGACGACGGCGTCATAGAAATATTTGACGATATGATACAAAGGAAAACTTTCGCTTCTTATCCGCACAAAGTTGCGGTGTACTGCATTGACGCAAAATGCAGGTTTTCTGCAGATATAAGCGCGAGGTCGTTGTTGCGTTATTCCGCAGAAGCGAGAGACTCCGTTCTGACTATCAGCGGCAACGCTCCAGACTATGCCGCTCCCAATTATCTCAGGACAAAACTATTTCCTGTAAGATACAACGAGAAAAAAGCGTCTGCATTTTGTCTTGCGCTGAGAGCGGAAACGGATGGAATAATAAAGGAGTCGGGCAAGAAACTGCATGTCGGAAACGCGACTTATCTGCGAATTTATGCCGTTACGGCGACGGGATTCAGAGGCTTTGACAAAATGCCGTGTTCGGATGCGTCTAAAGTGCGGAAAAAGGCGATCGACGATCTTGCGCGCGTGCCCTCGGATTTAAATGCGATAGAGACAGCGCATGTCAGAGATTATCGCGAAATATACGGCAGACAGAAACTTACGCTTGCAAAAGGAAAAGGAGACGTCGCAGAACTTCTTAAAAAAGCGAGTACGGACGGAGCTTCGGCAGAACTTATAAATTTGTTGTACGACTTCGGAAAATACATGACTGTATGCGGTAGCAGAAGCAGTCAGCCTCTCAATCTGCAAGGACAATGGAACAAAAGCGTGCGCCCGCCCTGGAGCAGCAATCTGACTACCAACATAAATGCCCAGATGAATTACTGGGGTGCAACACGTTGCGGTCTCGATGAATGCGTGGAGCCGTTTTACAAAGCGGTAAAAGAGGTTGTCGAGAGAGGACGCCTGACTGCCCGTACGAATTTCGGCGCAAGAGGTTTTTGTTGCAATCACAACGTAGATATATGGCGCAACACTTCGCCGGTAAAAGGCGATCCGTGCTACATGTATTCTCCGCTGTGCGGAGCCTGGCTCGCAAACGAGACTTTCGCGCACAAGAAAAATTGCGGAAAAACAGACGACGCGGTCGGAGTGACGGAGGAGGCGGCGAAATTCTGTCTGGATTGTCTGTGCGGATACAACGGCAGGCTTGTGACATGCCCGTCTACGTCGCCGGAAACAGTTTATACCGAAAAAGGCAGAAGATCCGCTGTCGGTATAGCGTCGGCTTACGAAATGTCCGTGATCAGGCAGACTTTCAAAAACTGTCTCGAATGCTCGTCAAACGAACGGCTGAAGGCAGAAATCGAGGCGGTTTTACCCCGTCTTTATCCTTACGAAATGGCTGCAAACGGTCTCTCCGAGTGGGCTGGAGGCAGGGTTTCGTCAGAAAAAGGACACAGACATTTTTCTCCGCTTTACGGAGTATATCCGGGCAACGTGATAAAAGAGGGAACTTCAGAATACGAGTGGGCGAAAAAGCTTTTTCTTTACAGATTGAAAAATTCTTCTTCGTCGATCGGTTGGAGCGCCGCATGGGCGATCTGTCTTGCGGGAAGATTCAAAGACAAGGTCTCGGCGAAAAAAGTAATAGATTCGTTTACAACGAGGTCGGTGATGGACAATCTGTTCGATTTTCATCCGCCCTGCTATTTTCAGATAGACGGAAATATGGGGTTCGTGGCAGGAATAAACGAGCTGCTTATAGACGAAAGCGACGGCATAATCACGCTTTTGCCCGCGTGTTTCGAAACTATTTCGGACGGAGAGATGAAAGGAGCGGTCGTCAATAGCGCAAAACTGGATTTCAGTTGGAGAAACGGCAGAGTGGTTTACGTTTCGTCCGACAGGAAAGTTATGATAAAAAACATAAATTTCGACGAAAAAGCAATAACCGAAAACGTGGAAAGGGTGTGAAACATGCGGACTATCGAGGCAAAAAATTACGGAATAATGCCCGGGTGCGAGGTGTCGGTCAAGCTCAATGCACTGCTTAAAGACCTCAAAGGCGGCAAGGACAGAGAGCAAAGGCTGTCTCTGCTCAGGGACAATATAGCCGCTACGGAGGAGCGAGACGATCTTTACGTCGAATATCTCAACCTGCTGGCTGACGGCGGAGAATACGCCAAGGCGATGTCGCTTGTCGGAAAACGCAGATTTCATCCTTGGGAAGGAGGGGAAGGCAAGGTGACGAGGCTTTATAAGAGACTCAAGTGCGCGCTTGCCGTCGAATGCGCCGAGAAAGGAGATTTCGCGCAGGCTGAAAAACTGTATAAGGATTGTCTGTCTTTTCCCGATAATTTCGGAGAAGGCAAACTGATACTTGATTTCGACAACGATGTATGGTATATGTTAGGAGAGCTGTATGCGTCTGCCGGAGACAACGAAAAAGCGAAACGCGCGTATACTCTTGCCCTGAGGGGAGACTTAAAGGTCGCAGACAACATGTATTACAACGATACGCCTGCGGAGTACGTTTATTTTGCTGCGAAAGCAAAAATAAAACTCGGAGACAAAACAGGAGCGTCAGAGACTGCCCGCGCGTTTGCGGAATATGCACGACAAAACAAAGGCAGGCACGTGAAAATAGATTATTTTGCAGTTTCGCTTCCGGATCTTTTGGTCTGGGAGCAGGACCTTGACGAAAGAAACGACGAGTTTTGCGATCGGATGCAAGGTTATATGGAAGAAATTTACAAAGAGGTGAAACAATGAAAAAGACGGTATACAGATCTTTATACGCACAACTGACCGTAGTTATTGCCGACGGAAAAATAGACAGAGCTTATTACGGCAATCTGCTCACCGGGGGAAGGACCTGCATCGATGCGTCGGGGTTCGGGATCAGGTATGCATTTGAAGGAAAAAGAGGAAAGCTCTTGTTTTCAGAGAAGGGAGCAGTTCTGAAAGAAGAATTGAAAAACGGTTACGTCGTTTGCGACGAAAGCGGTAAGATATGCGTGAAGGTCACATACGACGCACGTGAAAGCGGAGAGTTGGCAAAGACTGTTGAGATATCTTGCCAAGAGGATATTTTTATAGAAAACGTCACCGTCGAAAGTCTCAAAGTCTGCAAGGATACGTATTTATGGCAGGCGCCGGATGCCGGCAAAACCTATCTTGCGTCCGAGATCGCAAGGCTCGGACAGCCGCTTTATATCGGAGATATGTTTTTCGGTCTCGAATCGCCTGTAGGAGACAATTCTGTGAAAAAAAGCGAAGCGTATTGCCGATATCATACGGGCAGAAAGATGAGTGAAGTCGGGAAAGACGGAGTTTACGTCTTGCCTCCCGCCGTGGTCGGATCGGGTCTTGCAGCAGATTTCAACTCGATGAGAAAGGCATTCTTCAATTATGTTGAAAGTTTTGCTCGTCCTTCGGTGTTCAGGATACAGTTCAACAGCTGGTACGACAATATGCTGGATATAACGCCTGAAAGGATAAAAGGTTCTTTCACTAAGGTTTGCGAAGGGTTCGGGAAAGCGGGCTTAAGACCTCTCGACTGCTACGTCGTCGACGACGGCTGGACGGAGTATGAAAGACCTTTGTTCTGGCAATTCAACGACAAATTCAAAAACGGTTTTGAAGAAGAAGCGGAGCTGACGAAAAGTTTGGGCAGCACGTTCGGCGTATGGTTCGGACCCAGGGGAGGATATACGTCTCAGACGGTGAAGTACGCGCGTCTGCTTGAAAAGACAGGATATCATCTTAACAGGCGTTCGCAAGATATATGCACGGCAGACAAAAAATACATAAGCGATCTTTGCGACAGAATGTGCGAATTCTGCGACAAGTTCAATGTGTCGTATTTCAAGATAGACGGTTTTGCAAAAAAGACGTGCAAAGGGAAAAACCACAACCACCCGGTAGCCGTAGGCAAGGGATATGCTTTTTACACTTTCTTGTGGGAGGAGTGGATAAAGGGTTTTGAAAAGATAAGAAAAGTCAAGCCTGACGTATGTCTCAACATAACTTCTTACGTGCATTGTTCCGCGTGGTTTTTAAAATGGGCGGATTATGTCTGGATGAACAACGCTTCAGATATGGGGTATGCAGGGAAGGGCGACGATCTGTCGATGTGTTTGAATTATCGCGACGGAAAATACAGGGATTTTTATGAAAAGAGACAGTTGCAGTTTCCCGCAGCACACTTATACAATCACGAGCCTTGTTACGCATTGAAGAATTACAACACTTCGAGGCCGTTCGATAAAGACAAAAAACACATAACCTACACGGACGAAGAATTTTTCTTGTATCTTAAATGCTGCATGATGCGCGGCAGCGGGTTGGCAGAGCTGTATTTTTCGCCCGATATGATGGACGGACGCAAATGGGAGATCGCAACAGAAGTTCTTGAATGGGCAGAAAAGAATTTTGACGTGCTGTCCGCTTCACAGTTCTTCGGCGGTCGCCCCGAAAAAGGCGAAGTGTACGGCTATTACGCAGTAAGGGGAGACAGGTACGCAATAGAGATAAGAAACAGCGGAGATAAAGAAAAAGATTATCGCTTTGACATTTTAGGCATAGGCGAGATAAAGGGCAGCCTGAGGCCTTTCGAAATAAAGTTTATAGAGAAATTGTGAGGGAATTTATGTTCGAGATCAGAAAAGACGGATTCTACGTCAACGGCAAGCCTTTCAGACTGTATTCGGGCGCGTTGTCAGGGTAGTAAGAGTCTTCGTATTCGGGGCTTTTCCAAAGACGGTGTCCGCCGTATATATGCCAGATACCTTTGTCCTTCAGGTTTTCGCGTATAAAATCGCTGTCCCGGTTTATCGAGTCGTTCAGATCTTCGAAAAATATGTTTTCACCGCCTTCGTATCCGTAAAAAATTATTCTCGGTCCGACGTCGATCGTGACAAGCATCTTTTTTCCGCCCTTAGCGAGCAGCGCGCATTTGCCGTAAATACCGTATTGTTGAAATTCCATAATTATTATCCTTATAATATATTATATTGTTGCAATACAAATCGAAACGTTTCGATTTTGTAATGTAATTATAACACACAATATTTCTTCAGTCAATTAAACGTTGGAAATTGAAAATAAAAATCGACATAACGAGCTTATCCCGACATATGATCTCTGCCGTTGCATACGGTCAGGGCAGTGGATAATTTTGTTTTGATTTTTTGAGACAATGACCGTTTCGTCTTGTTAGGATATTGCGCCGAGGTAAGAGACGAGTTTATCGAGTTAAGACGGAGAAAAAGGAGGGGCAGTGATTACGAGTTGTTTATTTTGCGAAAAATTGTTGATATCGGCTGATATAATATGTATAATAGAAGTACAACTCATTGACCTCGGGGGTATAGCTCAGTTGGTAGAGCGCTTGAATGGCATTCAAGAGGTCAGGGGTTCAACTCCCCTTATCTCCACCAGTTCAAACCTAAAACGAACTTTTTTTCGAGAACCGTTTTAGGTTTTTTTGTTTTTAACGATGAATATTAAAACATATCGCTGAACATATACTGACGACATACAAATGGCGTTAAAACTAAAATTATGCCGCACGGAGAATAAGGGCGGATCGCCAAGCGGTTCAGCGGCGACCGCCCGTTTCCGTGCGCTTTGAGTTCCGCCTTGTTCCGTTGTTGTTATGGCGGGTGCTTGAACGGCGAGGCGTAGCCGAGCCGCTCGTATAGTCAAGCACCCGCCACAGTGCCACAAGTTGAAAATGGCTTTGTAAAACATTGATTTTTGGATTCAAATATGCTATACTCATTATGCAAAACTAACTTAATCGGACGTAAGGACTTTTTATACTTTTAGGGCATATTATGCTTTTTTGTCTAATAACCATTGAATTTGGTAAAAATGCAAATTCCATTCGGTTATTGGACAGACAAGTTCTTACGATGACGAGTTAGTTTGGCGACTATCGGAGTTTGCGTTTTTTGTGCGTTTACTTCGGTAGGCGCACTTTTTTATTTTACGGAGATTTTATGCCTATCTACTTAAATGAAATACTTAATATCGCAAAAAGCGAATACCACGATTGGACTATATGCCTGAACAATGCAAATGCAGAACAAGTTTACTCTTTTGATGAGAACAAAGAGCGTTTGCTTGAACATATCTCTTGGAAACGGCATAGCGGTTCGACTACAAGTTTTTTCATAAGAACCCTCCATAAACAAAAACGTGCGCCTACCGAAGTAGACGCACAAAAAACGCAAACTCCGATAGTCGCCAAACTAACCGTTATCGTAAGAACTTACTGTCCAATAACCGCAAGGAATTTGCATTTTT
>CALWKV010000022.1 GCA_944381355.1 uncultured Christensenellaceae bacterium
ATAATGAGCACGATATCCTCTCTCGCGATAATGTTCGCGGCGCGCGGCATAGTCACATACAACGTATCCCGCACAGAGGATACGATAAGATTTTCAGACAGTTCTCTCGTAAAGCTGTTTTCAGACAACTACGGATTTATGATAGCTTCGTGCGTGATAATCGTGCTTATTTGCAAAGTGCTGTTCGACTATACGAAGCTGGGCAAGCAGGCTAAGGCGACAGGCGACAATCCGCTGGGCGCGGCGCAGAGCGGAGCCAACGTGAACCTTATTAAAATGCTGTGCTACGTAGTGGCGGGCGTATGCGTCGGAATAGCTTCTGTGTTCGCGATAGCACGTGTCGGCAGCGTTTCCGAGAATATGGGCAGCGGCAGAGAAATGGACGTTCTTATCGCGCTTATCCTGGGCGGCATGACACTGTCGGGCGGCACCAGATCCAAGCTCAGTGCCGCTGTTATAGGAAGCATTACCTACGTGCTTCTGTCAAACGGACTTTCAATAAGCGGCGTACCTACCAATTATATTTCGCTGGTAAAGGGAATACTTTTCCTGCTGATAGTCGTGCTCACGCTCAGACAGAGCAGAAACATCAGGGAACTTCCCAGATAAAAAAGAACTTCTGCCGCAAGGCGGCAAACAAATAAACAGGAGGAAAAACAATGAAAAAGAGAATCATCGGCATAATGCTCATAATAGTGCTCGTAGTATCGCTCGCGGTAACCGTTGCCGCCTGCAATAACTCAAATAAGACAAAGATCGGCGTTATGCTTTACAACTTCACAGATATTCAGGGTACCGAGATAAAGTCGTACTGCGAATATCTCGAAAAGAACTTTGACGTAGAATTCGTATACGAAGCCGTAGGCTCAAACGACGAAGCTCACATCAGCGGACTTCAGAACCTGCTCAGTCAGGGTTGTAACGCGGTGATAAGCGGTTACGACACTGCGCTCAGCAGAAGCATCGCGATGTGCGAAGACGCGGGCGCTTATTATGCTGTGCTTCTTGGAGAAGTGTCCAAATATGAATATCTCGAAGAGAACGGCTATCAGCCCACCCTCGTCGAAGGTATGGACAGCAAATATTTCCTGGGCGGCGTGACTCAGTTCGGCGGCGATCCCGAAACTGTCGGCGTAGCTTACGCTGAAGCGGCTTACGCAGCGGGACTCAAGAAGATAGGCGCTATCTCGTTCCCGACCTTCACGTTTAAGGACGGCGAGACCATCTACAATTCTTTCAAGACCAAGCTGGCTGAACTCGATCCGACCGCTAATGTATACGAGCTGCAGACCTTTATGTATACTCAGGAGCTTTGCGAAGCCGAAGTCACCAAACTCCTGACCAATCATCCCGACGTTGAAGCGGTACTCGGTCTTGGCAGCGGACTCGATTATATCTATCCCGCTCTGCAGAACGCAGGAAGCAACGCTAAACTTCTCGCTCTCGGTTACAACAACACGGTCGAAAGCCTGCTCTCTCAGGGTAAACTTCTTACCGCGGGAACAAACAACTATACTCAGTGCGTGGCGAGCGTGTTCGTCCGTATTTGGGACGCGCTCAACGGAAAGAGCTTCGCGGATCAGGGAGAGGACGATATCAACGGTATCGCAGGATATCCGATAATCACGTCTTCGGCTGACCTTGCGGATTTCAAGAGCTATATCATTCCTTCCGACAAGGCTAACGGCTCTATCACCGCAGAAGAACTCAAGAACGCTATGGTAACGTACAACGAAAACGCTACCTGGGCAGCTCTCAACGAACTCACCGGCAGAACGCTTGCCGAGATCAAAGAGGCAAGAGCGGCGTAATAAACCGCAAAACAATACGACCGACGGCGGCGGAAAACCGCCGTCGGATGAAGAGGCAAGAGGGTAAGGATTATGAAAACCAAACTGATAAAGACGGGCGTAGGATTTTTGAAATCTTTGATCTTCCCGGTCGGAATGTATCTTTTATTTCTGATAATCACGACGGCGTCGGGTAAGAGCGGATATTTTTCTTCGAACGCTTTCAACTACATTTTCGGTCAGAGCGTGCTTTCGACAGTGGTAGCGCTTGCGATCGCGATACCGCTCAGCGGCGGGAGATGGGATTTCGCGACAGGCACGATAGCGGTGCTCGGAGGCATCATAGGTACCAACCTCGGCATAGCCATGGGGCTAAACTCGATAGGGATCCTCGCGCTTATGATAATCGTCTGCGTGGCTCTCGCTGTGATAGAAGGTCTTTTGTATATCTTCACCAGAGTATCTACGATAATCGTATCCCTGGGCGTAGTAATGATCTACGAAGCGCTTACCAACGTGCTCTTCGACGGACAGGGCGCTCAGCTGTACACCCACCCCGATCTCATAGTGATAGCTCAGGCTCCGTGGAGCTATGTTATACTCGTCGTCGTAATGGCGCTCGTATATTTCTTCCTAGGACACACGAGATTCGGTTACGATACCCGTTCGCTCGGCTCCAACGCGAGACTCGCTATAAACAACGGCGTAAACGAAAAGAAAAACATATTGCTGACTTACGTTATGGTCGGCGCGCTTCTCGGCGTAGCGGCAATGCTCAACGCCGCGAAAGGAAACATTGCCCCTGCCAGCAACCTGAGTTCTACTTCGCTGATGTTCTCGTCGATGGGACCCGTGCTTATCGGACTTTTCCTTTCCAGATATTCAAATCTGCCCTTAGGCGTCTTTATGGGCGCGATAGGCATGACCTCTATGTCGTACGGCATGGTCGTGCTGGGCATAGACAGTTCGATCCAGACCATCGTGCTGGGCGTGATAATAGTGCTTATAATGGCGTACACCTCCAACAGCGATAAACTGAGCGGCGCAGTCGCGACTCTCAGAGCCCGCCTTTCGAAAAAGAAAACGGCGGAACAGCAATAAAAATTTAACTACTATGGACTACACGGTTTTTTCACGCAAGCCGTTCAACCTGAGCGGCAAGCAGACAGAAAAGATAAAAGAAATATACGCTTCTATGGATATCGATGACAAGATAGGGCAGCTCTTCTTCGTCGTAGGGTACAGACAGGACGAAGAGTTCCTGAAAGAGGTGGCTTCCGGACTGCGCGTAGGCGGACTTATGTGCCGCAGTATGAGCGCAGAGCAGGTCACGGGCACCGTTTCGATATTGCAGAAAAACGCAAAGATACCTCTTCTTATCGCGGCTAACCTCGAGGCCGGCGCAAACGGCATAGTCAGCGAAGGCACTAAGGTCGCTTCTCAGATGGCGGTCGCGGCTACGGGAGATAAGAATAACGCCTACGAACTGGGAAGGATATGCGCCGAAGAGGGCGCGGCGGTAGGCGCGAATTACGCGTTTGCCCCCGTATGCGATATAGATCTCAATTTCCGCAATCCGATAACCAACACGAGGACTTACGGTGCGGATCCCGCGATAGTAGCAGATTGCGCGAGCGAATACGCAAGGGCGTGCAGAGAACGGGGAATGTGTTATTCGGTAAAGCATTTCCCAGGCGACGGCGTGGACGAAAGGGATCAGCACTTAGTGACTTCTGTCAACTCTCTTTCAGTCGGAGAGTGGGACAAGACCTACGGCGCGATCTACAAAAGACTGATAGACGAGGGCGCGCCGACGGTAATGGTCGGGCATATCGCGATGCCTGCCTACGAAAAGGTCCTTTGCCCCGATATAAAGGACGAAGACATATTACCCGCGTCGCTTTCAAAGAATCTTTTAAACGGACTTCTGAGAGAAAAACTCGGGTTTAACGGACTGATTATCACGGACGCTACGACGATGGCGGGCTTCAACGTTGCAATGAGCCGCGACGAAGCGGTGCCTGGAGCGATAGCCGCGGGTTGCGATATGTTCCTGTTCACGAAAAACATGAAAGAAGACTTCGCGTTCATGAAAGCGGGAATAGAGCGCGGCGCGATAACTCCCGAAAGACTCGAAGAAGCTGTAATGAGAGTGCTTGCGCTCAAAGAGAGTATGGGGTTGTTCGATAAAAACAACGTTCCGGATCCCGCAACCGCTTTGAAGAAAATAGCCACTGAAAGGAACAAACAAAGCGCGCGTAAGATCGCGGACGAGTCGATGACTCTCGTGAAGTGCGAAAAAGGCGTACTGCCGATAGACAAGAAAAAGATAAAGAAGATAACCGTTTACGGCATAGAGGGCGGAGCGAACGCGCTGGGATACACACGCGAAAACGGACTTGTACCCAGGTTCTGCGAACTTCTCCGCGCCGAAGGATTCGAGGTCTCGGTATTCGAAACGGCGGGCGTTTACGAAGGATTGCAGTCGTCGTTCGAAAGCGTTAAGGAAAGCGCGGACATGATGATATACCTTTGCAATCTCGCTACGAAGTCCAATCAGACTACTGTCAGGATAGAGTGGATGAACCCGATGGGTATCAACGTGCCGATATACGTAAAGAGCATTCCTACCGTATTCGTATCGCTTGAGAACCCTTACCATCTGCTCGACGTGCCGAGGGTAAGGACTTATATAAATACGTATGGCGTCAACGATTCGACGCTCGGACTGCTGGTCGATAAACTTGTCGGGAAATCGAAGTTTAAAGGAAAGTCGCCCGTAGACGCGTTCTGCGGCAAGTGGGATGCAAAACTCAGCTGAGGAGGAAAAGATATGAAATTTTTTACAGTAAAGATAGACGACAATGCACAGCTTGACGCATATATACCAGACGACGCCGAATACCCCAGAGAGGACTTGAAGCGTCCCGCGGCGGTGATATGCCCCGGCGGAGGTTACGCGTTCGTATCTAAGGACGAAGGAGAACCCGTGGCATTCGCTTTTCTCAAGGAGGGCTATGCGGCGTTCGTTCTCAGATATTCTACGGGCATAGAAAATCCGTTTCCGACTGCGCTGAGGCAACTGGCAAAATCTATAAAATACGTCCGCGACAATGCGGATGCGCTTAAAGTGATTAAGGATGACGTTACCGTCGCAGGCTTTTCGGCAGGCGGAAACCTTGCGCTTTCTTCTGCGGTGTATTGTGAGGATAAAGTTATGCTGGACGGCATAGGCAGTACTGAGGAAGTAAGACCCGACGCGATCGTGCTGGGTTATCCTGCCGTCACGCTGATGCCGGTAAAGCGCAAGGGTGAATGCAAGATAGATCCTGAACTCATGAAACGCTTCGCGGGTCCTACGATAAGACAGATATTGCTGGGCAAGACGTATTGCAGCGAAGAAGAATACGCGTCTTTGAATCTGCTGAATAAATTGCATAAAAATATGCCGCCTGTGTTCGTATGGGGCACTTATGACGATCAGATAATTCCCGTAGAAGATCTTACGGGATTGGCTTCCGGTCTCAAAAAACTGGGCGTTTCGTGCGAATTGCATATGTTCGAAAAAGGCGGGCACGGTATGTCTTTGGGCACCGGTGTAGTGAAAAGCGAAGAAGAGATAAAAGGAAATCACGTTGCGAAATGGTTCAGGCTGGCGATACTATGGCTGGAAGAACGCAGGAGGAAATAACATGAAATACGACGGTATAATATTCGATCTCGACGGCGTTATATGTTCTACCGACGAATATCACTATCTCGCGTGGAAAAAACTTGCCGAAAAGCTGGGAATAAAAGATTTTACGAAAAAGGATAACGAAAGGCAGCGCGGCGTTTCGCGCATGGAAAGCTTAGAGGTCGTGCTCGAAAAGACGGACAAGAAATTTACGCAGGAAGAAAAAGTTGCGCTCGCGACCGAGAAAAACGAATATTATAAACAAATGCTCGCGCAGATGAGCAAAAAAGATCTCGCCGATGATGTGAAAGACACTCTTGACGCGATAAAGGCGAAGGGAATAAGGATAGCGATCGGTTCGTCGTCAAAGAACGCGAAATTTATATTGTCGAGAATAGGTCTTTCAGATTATTTCGACGCGATATCCGACGGAGACAATATAACCCGAACCAAACCCGATCCGCAGGTTTTCACCATGGCAGCGCAATTTCTCGGGTTGGATCCGTGTCGTTGCCTGGTCGTCGAGGACGCCGAAGCGGGCATAATGGCGGGTAAAACGGGAGGCTTCGATACCGCCGCTTTAGGCAGCGCGACGAAATGTCCTTACGCTACTTACAGACTTTCGACGTTTTCTGATCTGAAGGCAATAGTTTTATGACTCTTGCTTTCGGTACCCCCTTCCCGACAGCCGCGGCATCGCGGCTGTCGCTTTTTATAGAGGACGCTATGAGATCTAAGTAAATATTATACTGAGCGTAAACGGAACGTCGTCAACAGGCGCTTTGAAAAAGCCGCTGTATGAACGAAAGAGAGATTACTTTTTCATTGCATATAATATATGATCTATTATCCTGTGTGATGCATAGTCCCGACTGATTGCGCACGGGATGAACCGATACGTTTTATAATTTTCAACGGCAGAGAAGAAGAGCAAGAGCATTCTTGCGTCTACCGTGCAACCGGAACTTTACTCATTGCTCTGATTTTGCAACAGAGAAATTAAGTGAAAATCGCGTTTTTAATACTCAAACGGGTATTTATTTATGTACAATTCAGCAATTATGTAAAATATGGACAGCTACTTTGTGCATATCGCTTGCCATTTTTTTTATTTATGCTATACTGTAGATGGTGAAGTTGTCTTAAGACGGCTGCGCGTAGCATTGTCTTTTGATGGCTCTCGTATATAAGGGTAAAAGGTCGGGAAACCGACAAACGCATCGATATCTTTAAGGAGGATATTATGAAAAAAGTTGTATTGGCAATAATGGTCGTTGCGATCATCGGTACGATGTGCTTTGCGGCAATTTCGTGTAAAGATGATGTTTCGACCGCTGTCGACAGTGCGCCCATCAATATGAAAATGGATTGCAACTATTATGTCGGAACCGAAGGCACGGTAGATCTTTCCACCGCGCTTCCCGGCAGCGATTACGCGATTACCGCGACCAACGCTACCCTCAGCGGCAGCACGCTTACGGTAAACGGAGAGGGCGATTTCACTCTTACGTACAAGCCTACGGATAAAGATGCTGAAGGCATCAAGGACGGCGTCGTCACGCTTAAAATGCACGCCGTAAACGGTGTTAACGTTACCGATTGGGCGGGTCTTGTTTCTGCTATCGGAGAGGCAAAGGACGTTGTGATTCAGAAAGACCTCGTTTCCGAGGGCAAAGATGCCGTTGAAATGATCGACAGCACGATCTACGGCAATATGAAAAACGTGCTCGTCAACTCCATCGTAGGAGGTACCGTCAAGAGCAGGGGCGGCAATGCTTTCAACGTGGCCAACGGCGCTAAGGCGGTTTTCAAGGACATCTATTTCTACGGTTATCAGTATGAAGAAGGCGCTGAGGTCATTCTCGAAACCTGCGAAGGTTACGGACAGATCGTCAACGGCATAAGCACCGACAACTCCAAGCGCACCGACATTACGATTTCTCACTGCGTATTTGAAAATTCGCAGAAGATGGTTTACCTCAAGGGCGCGGTTGACTGCGTTGTCGAGGGCACCGTTATGAGAAACGGCGCGGACGCGCTCCTCGCTGCGGAGACCTGCCAGTACGACGGCGTCAATCTGACGGTCAGAAATTCCGCGTTCGCAAACTCGGTCGTCTGCGGTATAATCCTCTGCGGTTGGACCGAAGTCGCCAACGAGAAAGGTTACTGCACGCTCAACCTCGAAGGTTTCGTCGATATCTACAACTGGAAGAGCAGAGACACCGCTAAGCTGATGCCCGCTACCGAAGGCTGGTATGTCGACCTTGTCAACGGCATCGTTCAGGATCAGCTCGGCAAAGAGGAGTACAACCACTACTTCTCTAAGGGAAGCGACGGCACTCAGTACGTTCACTTCGGCATAGTCATCCTCGCTACCGGCTCGCTTTCTTCCAACAAGGCTACCATAAACGATGCTGAAAACGTCGGACTCGTGCTCAAGGAGATTCCGTTGCCCAAACTTGCGCAGAACATCGCAAAGACCTGTCTGCTTTACGGTATCGATCCTCAGAAAATCACGATCGAGCCGACCGCTAAGCTGACGGACAACGAGAATCTTGCTGACGAGCTTCTGCACGGCAGACAGTAAAGCAAAATCAACGCAATCAGAGACGACCTTTCGGGGTCGTCTTTTTTGTTGCAAATCAATCGGCTGCATCTGTGCGCGCTCGGAGGGAGCGCGTAACGCGTACGCACGTATGCGGGAGCAAGACGCTTTATTTTTTTGTGCGGCGACGGGAAATTTTGCCGAAAAACGGCGTTTGTGGAAAACAAAAGCCGCATAAAACGGCGATCATTTGTAAGATACAGACTTGCGCGCACGCGCGCAAAGAAAATATATTGTATTGTCAACGCGCAAAATCTTTGTTATAATATATAAGTGGATGCGGGTTTGGTTCCGGGGCAAGTCCCCTTTCGTTACAGGGCATAAACGCCCGAGTTCTTTAAGGAGTTGTTTATGGAGCAGGAAAAACAGGTCGCAACTGACGTCGCAGAGCGTAAAGAAGTTGAAATCACGCTCGAGTGCGGCAGCGCAGTCAGTTATTATCAGATTCAGAACGATACGAGTCCGATAAAGAGGCTTTACGTCAAGAATACGAGCGGAGCGGACATAGAAAACCTTTATGTCAGAATTTCTTCGCAGCCGGATTTTTTGCTGCCTTGCACGATAGAACAAAGCGTGCTTCCGAGGCGTACTACTGCAAAATTCGACACGACAGCTAAACTGTCGCCGTTGTATATGGTTGCGGTAGACAGCGATATAGAAGGAGAAATAATCGTAGAAGTCCTGATCGGAGATCGCGTGGTCGAAACGGCTACGGCAAAGGTCACTGTCACGGCTTTCGACAAATGTAATTTTTGCGCTACCCCCGAGGTGCTTGCGACTTTCGTCAGGCGTACTGCGGAGATCAATACCCTGATCACACAGGTCAATAACAAACTCAAGGACTGGAAACTTGCGCATTGCATAGGTTACAACGGCAACCGCAACGGCGTCAGGAATTATTTTGCGGCATGTTACAGCGCTCTTGCGGACGAGCATTTCGACGAGGCAGAACCCAAAGCCGAGGATTGCGAGGTCGTGCAGTCGCATAAGGATCTGTTTGCTTCGAGAGTCGCTACGCCGCTCGAGCTGTCGCTCGTTTACGCGTCTCTTATCGAAGCCAACGCCCAGAATGCGGTTGTCGGCAGAGCGGGCGGGAAGTGGTATGTCGGAGTTTTTCTCAGCGACGAATGTTCGCAGGATGCGGTATCCGACGACGTTGATGCGCTTGTCAAGAAGTCGGAGAAAGGCGTCAACGAATTTACGATGATATGCATAAGTGATCTTTTCGACGGCGTGTCTTTCGAGAAGGCTGAAAAGAACGCGGTATCGGCTCTGAGACGCGCTTACAGCATTGACTTCGCCGTAGACATCAAACGCGCGCGTATCATGCATGTTTTCCCGCTTCCGGAAAGAGTACGCGGACCTAAGGGATACGACCTGGTGCAGAGCGCGGATTATATGACGAGCGTCGCACCCAAGCAGTTCAAGGAATATAAGGGCGAAATAGGCGGGCAGAAAGAGATCAACCGCGTGACGCAATGGGAGCGCCGACTCCTCGATATGGACATGCGCAATGCGCTTCTCAATTTCAAGGTTTCGCGTACGGCGGTAAAACTTCTCGTGCCGTCCCTCGAGGACTTTGTGGGTGCGTTGACTGAAGTGAAAAGTTTCACCGTCGACTGTCGTCCCGCCGAGGGTTTGCAGAACGCGGACAAGCTGGGAGAAGGGTTTGAAAGAAGTTCTTATCTGAAACCGTTTGTGGATTACGTTGCGTACGAATACAAAAACAAGAGATTCCTGACAGTGTACGATCAGAAAAACCACGACGCTACCGTTCAGAGACTGATAAAGAAAGAAACTTCGATACAGGAGGAGACCGGCACGACCACGCTGTATATTGCGGCGGGCTTTCTGAAGTGGAGGGAGAACGAACACGCAGAGGACAAGTTTGCGCCGTTGTTGCTTTATCCCGTCACGCTGACTAAAAAGGGAGTTGCGGCGCCCGTCTATACCGTGGACGTGAATACCGATGACGTCAGGCTCAACAGTACGCTTCTCGAATTTTTGTATCAGGAATTCAATCAGGATATAAGGGGTCTTGCCGAGGTGCCTCTCGACACGCAGCAGAATATTCTGTCAGTCATTGCACGCCTTAAGAAAGAGGTCGTGGGCAGAAAAGGATGGGAAATATTCTCCAACGTGTTCATTGCAAGCCTTTCGTTTGCCAACTATCAGCTCTGGTACGACGTAAAATACAAGTCCGACCGTTTCAGAGAACATCCGATCGTAAGGTCGCTCATCAATAATAAACTCGAGCTTCCCGAGGGAGCGTTCGACCTTTCGTCCAGAAGCAGCGACGAGGCGTACACGGCTGAGGAGAGAATGTATCTGCCGATATCGGCGGACTCGTCTCAGTACAGCGCGATTTACGACAGCCTTTCAAAGAGCTTCGTTCTGCACGGACCTCCGGGCACGGGCAAGTCGCAGACCATCACCAATATCATCGCCAACAATATCGTGCGCGGCAGACGCGTGCTGTTCGTCGCAGAGAAGATGGCGGCGCTTTCTGTCGTTCACAACAGACTTCAGCAGATAGGTCTCGGGGATTTCTGTCTCGAATTGCACAGCAACAAGACCAACAAGAATGCGGTGCTTTCGCAAATAGTAAAGACAATGTCTCTGCCTGAACAGAAAGAGACGGGGAATTTTGATGAGAAACTGCAGGAAATCAACACCTGCGTGGAAAAACTGCAGAAAGAACTCGACGCGATGCATCGCAAGAGATATCTCGGAGTGTCTCTCTATCAGGCGATAATGGGGTACTTCGAAAACAAGGATTCCAGAGACTGTCTGCATATAGACAGCATGTTTTACGAAAAGCTCGTAGAATCCTCTTTTCAGAAATATATAGAGATACTGACAGAACTTGCTCTGCGCGCCAAGGAGTGCGGAGATATAGAGAAATCGCCTTTCAGACATATCGGCAGCTTTAACTTCGACGAGAAGTGGAACGAGGAAGGCTCTGCGATACTCGAGGTTTTCGAGCAGGAACTCAGACATCTCAGACAGTACGCCAAAATGCTTACTCCGCTTTTCAATATGCGTACGGTCGCGCTTACAACGCCCAAACTCAAGGCGCTATACAGGATATGCAAGTCTTTTGACAGCGAATACGTGAGGAAGTATTTTGCTGCTGCCGCAAAAGGCATGAATCCGCACGGGATACTCGACTCCTATATCGAAGCGCGTTCCAAGACGGACAGCATGATCGCGGAATACACGTCGCGTTACGGGACGTATCCTTCCGGGCTTGCGATGAGCGAGATCGCCGACGCGGCAAAGACGGGTGTGTTCTCGCGTGCGGTAAAGAGGATTACGCCCTCCGAACTTGACAAAAAGGACAGAACGGTTTTTGCGGAATATCTTCTCAAATGCGAACAAACACGAGACGTATTCGAGCGCAGGAGCGAAGAATTGTCAGAAATATTCGGCGTAAAGAGCGGAGACAGAGTCACGTTGGACTCCAATGCCGACAAGATCGCCGCGCTTTATGAGAACGGCAAACAGCTTTATGCGGAATTTGTCGGCGAAGTGTTCGACGACAGCTGCGCAAAGCTGACAAGGTACGGCGCAAACAGCTATACAAGGTTCTATATGTACGCCTACGAGAGCTGCGCGCGTGCGGAAGCAGCGTTCTGCAGAGTATTCAACACGGGCGGATACAGCGGCGGCAACGACCTCAACGCAAAAGTGGAGTACGTCTGCAGTCTGCAAAAGAATTTCGGATTTATACCCAACTGGTGCAAATATCAGGAGATGGTTGAAACGTGCAGAAAGAGCGGACTCGACTTCGTACTCGAACCGCTTCAGGACGGCGAGATATCCGCAATGGAAGTGCTTAGCTGCTTCAAGAAATGCGTATACTACAACTTTATCAGAAGCGAACTTCTTCTCGACGACGTGCTTTGTCAGTTCTCCGGACTCAACCTGGAGGAAGTGGCGGCGCGCTTTAAGGAGCTGAGCGAAGAATACGAAAGACAGACGAGAAAACTGCTCTATGAAAAACTGGTAGAGAACGTGCCCAAGCCCGATACCGAGGGCGATCACAACCTCGAGAGAGTGCTTCTGCTGAGGGCGGAAAAATCCAATATGAAAGGAACGACGCTGCGCGGACTCTTTGCCAAGATACCCAACATACTCGCGACCTGCTGTCCGTGTATGCTGATGAGTCCTACTTCTGTCACGCAATTCCTCGACATTGACATGGACAAATTCGACCTTGTCATCTTCGACGAGGCATCGCAGCTCCCCACATGTAAGGCTGTGGGCTGTATAGCGCGCGGAAAGAACGTGATAATCGTCGGCGATCCCAAGCAGTTGCCGCCTACGACTTTCTTCAACGTGGATTACAAGGACGACGAGCATTACGAGGTTGAAGATCTCGACAGTATTCTCGACGACTGTCTCGCGCTGGGAATGCCGGAAAATCATCTGCTGTGGCACTACCGTTCTCTGCACGAGAGTCTGATAGCGTTCTCCAACGCGATGTATTACGGCAATACGCTTCTTACTTTCCCGTCGCCCAACGAGCTGAACAGCAAAGTGTCTTTCCGCTATGTGGACGGCATATACGAGAGAGGCGGTCTCAAGTGCAACAAGAAAGAGGGCGACGAGCTGGTCAGCGAAGTCATAAGACGACTCAAAGATCCCAACGAGCGCAAGTACAGCATAGGTATCGTCACATTCAATATCGCACAGCAGAACTACATCGAAAACGAACTGACGAAACGCATACACGAGCAGGGACTTGACGCCGAGGCATACGACAGAGAAGAACCCGTATTTGTCAAGAACCTGGAAAACGTGCAGGGAGACGAGAGAGACCTGATACTGTTCAGCGTGGGTTATGCGCCCGACAAGAACGGCAAGCTGTCGCTCAACTTCGGACCTATCAACCAGAGCGGCGGCTATAAGAGACTCAACGTCGCGGTTACGAGAGCGAGGAACGAGATGGTCGTGTTCAGCGGCATTTCGGGACATATGATAGACCTCAGCCGCACCAACAGCAAGGGCGTCGAGGGTCTCAAAGCCTTCCTCGAATATGCCGAGAGGGGCAGAGAGATGCTCGCAATCAACTCCAAGGACATCGCGGAAAGGGGCTGCGGCATAGGCGAGATGCTTGCAAGAGAGCTTAAGGACAAAGGTATAGTCTGCGATTACAACCTTGGAGTGTCCGACTTCAAGATAGACGTAGCGGTCGTCGATCCCAAGAATAAGAACAGATACGTGCTCGCGATACTCGCCGACAGCGAGAACAGCATCAAACTGCGTGGCGTCAAAGACAGGGTTACGATGCAGACCAAGATACTGCGCAAGCTGGGTTGGAACGTCTATCAGCTGTGGACTGTCAACTATTACAACAATCCGAGGCGCGAGATAGCGAGAATAAAGGATTACATTGCCGCTCTTACGCAGAAGAAAGTTCTCAGCAAAAAAGCCGTCAAAGAGGCTCTTTCCAAATACCGCGTACCGTACAAGTCGTTTACCGTCAAACCTCTGGGCAAGCCGGGTACAGACTACGTGCTGGATATAGCGAGCGAGGAGAAGATAAAAGAACGCATCCGCGCGATAATCGACAAGGAGTCGCCGATAGAGGAACATTATCTGCTGGACAAGCTGACGAGCATATACAATATACCCGGCACGGCGAAAAAGGCGATCGCACAGCTGTCGGAATACATCGGCGCGTACGACGGTTACAGAAAAGAGGTCGCAGGCAAGGTGTTCTATGTGGACAAGCCTGTCGAGACCTTCCGTCCGTCCGACGAGAAGATAAAACGCGATATCACCAAGATATATCCGGGCGAGATACTCGCCGCGGTAAAGTGTGCGATAGAGACCAATATCGGCATGACGAGAGACTCGGTCGTCAAAGAGGTCGTCACGCTGTTCGGTTACGGCAAAAAGACAAAGGCTGTCGCAGATTGGATAGACAAGGCGATAGAAGCGGCGCTCGATGAGAAACAGCTTATGATAACCGTGGACGGCATAATCACTACCTGACGACGCAGACCCGAAAAAAAAGGATACTTATCCGCAAAAACGATACGTCCGATATAAAAGCGGCTGCAAAGTTGCAAAAGTCAAAGAAGTATTGTCGGGTATCGTATGTGTGCGCAGTCGGGCGCAACTTTACGCCGACGGAAAAGCCTCCCTCGTGAAAAGGGAGGCTTTGATAATTATCGCGTAAAACGCAAGCGACGTTCAGCGCTTGTCGAGAGGGTATTTCACTTTGCCCATAAGACAGCGCGTCGGCTCTTTCTCTATCACGAGACCGCAACAGTTGCACATAATGCATCTGCTTTTCGTAGCTTCGCCGCTTTTGAGTTTTTTCGCGAAATTCGGCTCGCAGATGAACGGGCGGCACATAGAGACTGCTTTTATCCCGTCCGCGATCAGCTTTTTCATATCAGCGACGTCGGTTATGCCGCCTACGACGATCAGATCGGTCGAGACCTGCTCTTTGAGCGCGTACGCCGCGGGCACGTTGTAAAGTCCGAGCGGCTTGGGTTGCGGTATAAGCGGATTGAACAGCTTCGCCATCGCGAGAACTGCGCGGTTGAGCGTGCGCGGCATACTCGCGAGAGGCTCTCTGTAAGCAAAAATCGCGTCCATCGGGAAGCGCTTGGAGCGCATTGTGTTCATGCCGTCCTGCACGCTGCCGCACGATACCTCTATCGCGTCGACGCCGTATTCTTCGAGCAGTTTCGCGATTTTTACCGCATATTCGATACGCATGCCTTTGCTACGCTTGTCCGTTGCGGAAAGTTTTACCCATATCGGGAAGTCGCCGACTTTTTCACGAGCTTTTTCCAGTATCTCTTTTATTATGCGCATGCGCTTCTCAAGCGAGCCGCCGTATTCGTCCTTGCGCTTGTTGCCGTTTTCGGATATGAAATCGTGTAGCAGATATCCGTGCGCAAGGTGAAGCTGTACGCCGTCATAGCCGTATTCTTTGGCGCGCGCGACAGCCGTCACGAAGTCGTTTTCAACGCGCAGGATATCTTCCTTCGTCATTTCGCGCGCTTTGTCGGGGTAGAGGAGATGCCGCTTTGCCGTGGGCGCGATTTTTTTCATGCCGATCGCCTTGCCCGAAGTCTGCCTGCCGCAATGCGCTATCTGCGCAACTATTGCGGCGCCTTCGGCGTGGACGGCTGCGGTCAGACGTTTGAAACCGTCTGCGTTATCGGGGTTGAAAAACGCGAGACAGCGAGGGTAGTTGGAACGTCCTTCGGGGCTGACTATCGCGTAGCCCTGTATTATGCAGCCGACTTCGTTTTTTGCGAGAAATACATATTTGCGGATCAGTTCGTCCGTGATGCCTTCGGTCACGGGATCGGCAAGTCCGTCGTGCGTCGCGCTTCTTATTATGCGGTTTCTCATCCGCACTTTGCCAACGGTACAGTTTTCAAAAAGTTCCATAGTCCGCTCCTTTTATTTGCCGTAGCGCCCGATAAGCGCCTCGTATTGAGTGTCGTTTATGCTCATCACGCTGCCGTGTCTCGGTGAGAAAGAAAAGTCGTAATCGGAGGGATTGACGCGTTTGAAAGTGGTCATATCTTCTGTCTGCTGAAGCACGAAATTGCCTTTGCTGTAACAGTCAAGCATCATAACGTAGCTGTCAGTGCCTGTGATGTTGTATATGAAATTGCCTTCAACATTGGTATAAAAGACGCTGACGACGGGGTCGTCGGGGAGAGTATAAGGTCCGCTTGGCGAAGTTGCCGTCGCATAGCAGATCTTGCTCTCGTTTTCGTCCTTATAATACATATAGTAAATGCCGTCTTTTTCTATAATATCCGCGTCGATCGCGTCCTTGCCGCCCGGAGGCGCAAACAGAACTTCGGGGGCGGAGATAAGCTCTTTGAAATCATTTGTGTAAGCATACCACATCACCGTGCCGCTCCAGCCGTTTTCAGCGCTGTTTTCGCAGTTTGCCCAGTACAGCATATACGCGCCCTTTTCCTCGTCCCATATAGCCTGCGGCGCCCAGGCGCGGACAGTGTCGGGGAGACCGTTCTCTCTCATGTCTATCAGTCCGACTTCTTCCCAGTCGAGAAGGTCGTTGCTGTGCCATACGATAAGGCGATGATTGGACGACCAGCCGTCCTCGCTTCTCATATCGGTAGCGAGGATATAATAGGTGCCGTCCTCGGCTCTGAAAAGATAGGGATCGCGCGCGCTTCCCGTCCCGAGCGTCTGTTCGAGCACCGGCAGGTTGTCATTGAGAGGCGTGAACATATATCCGTCATCGCTGACCGCGAAGCATATCCGCTCCTGCTCGGGTTCGTTGCCCGTGAAGTAAGCCATCAGATATTTGCCGCCCGTGCTTTCTGCTTTTTGCGCATAGTCGATTATGCCCAGGCAGTACAGCGTGACGGGAAGTATCACGGCAACGGCAACGACGATTGCCGTAACGGCGCAAACCGTAACGAGTTTTGCTTTCTTAGTCATAATTATTCCCCGAAATTCTTTTATCCGTGTAGTTTATCCGATTATTTCCCGAACGCGTCGATCAGGGTCTGAAGTTCTTTGTCGGTGATCGCCAGTACGGCGCCGTGACGCGGCGAGAAATCCATGTCGTAGTTCGACGCTTTGACTCGCTTGAAGTTGACAAGGTCTGTCGACTGTTGCAGATAGAAGCAGCCGTCCTTGTAACTGTCCATCATCATCAGCCAGGTATCTGTGCCTGTCAGTTTATATACGAAACTTCCTTCTACGCCCTGATATCGCACGTTGACGACGTTTTTTTCAGGGGCGGTATAGCCGCCGTTAAGCGTGTCCGAAACTGCATAACAGATGTCGTCGATGCCCTGATCTTTATAGTACAGATAGTATTTGCCGTCATTTTTTACGATATCTCCGTCTATGCAATCTGCGCCGCTTTCAGTGCGGAACAGAACCTGAGGCGTCGTTTCGAATTTTGTAAAATCCTTGGTGTACGCGTACCACAGACAGGTTTCCGTGGAAGTCCCCGCCGATTCGTCAAGCCATTGACTGGAGGAGTAGTAGATCATATACATCTGTTTATCGTTGTCCCAGATAGCCTGCGGCGCCCACGCGCGGTTGGTACCTTCTACGTAATCTCTGAGATCGATCACCGTTTCGTTTTCCCAATTTATAAGATCTTTAGACGACCAGGTGACTATAGAATGATTGCTGGTCCAGCCCAGTTCGCTCCTCATATCCGTCGCTACGAGATAGAACTTGCCGTCTCTGCCGCGAGTAATGTGCGGATCGCGTGCACAACCCGTACCCAGCGTCTGTTTTATTACCGGGTTGTTGCCGTTGAGAGGAGTAAAGTTGTAGCCGTCTTCGCTGACGGCGAAGCGAATGCTTTCGTTTTCGGGTTCGTTGCCTCCGAAATACACCAGCAGATAACCGCCGTCGTCGGTCGGATTGGGGGAGGCGTAATCAATATAGCCCAGATAATAAAGTACGAGAGGAACGGTGACTGCCGTAGCCAGAAGTACGAGCACTGCGCAAGTAGCAATGATTTTGACTGTCTTGTTCATAAAACACCTATAATTACATTCTAAATTAAAAAAAAGCGTCGGTCAACGGGTTTTTAAGTTAATCGCGAAAAACGTTAGCGATTTGCCGCTGTTGTCGAAAAGCCTTCAAATTATTGCCAAAAAGAATAATAGGTGGTAAAATGTACCATGACTGGAGTTTCTGCTCCGTGAGGAGGTACATATATGGATACACAAAGGTTTTTAGCAGATTACGAACGAGCGATGGATGAGCTGGAAGGTCTCGGAAAAACGTTTGAAAACAAGATGAAGCTGCTGGATAAAGATTTCAGCGCAGAGTATTTTTGCTGGATGTTCGAGACGTTGTTGCAATATTCGTTTATTGAACTGGCGCAGGCGGACGATGACGTGTCGCTCGACGAGATAGTGCTTTCCAAAAAGATAATAAGATACGCCAACGTCGTGTCTTTGGGCAATAGTTTTCTTGATTCTAATTATAAATGGTCTGATTTTGTCAATGCGGATCCCTGTTTCGTCAGACAATGGCTTGACAAGGTCAGAAAGTATTTAGGTCCGTTGCAGTCCGCATTCGTTTCTCAGTTTGCGATGTTCGACG
Organism: uncultured Christensenellaceae bacterium; assembly: GCA_944381355.1. GTDB lineage: Bacteria > Bacillota > Clostridia > Christensenellales > UBA3700 > Ornithoclostridium. Next base: position 18,161 of record CALWKV010000022.1, read on the forward strand.
CCCATGCGGAAGGAGATTCGTTCGCCGAGGTGAGCAATGGATTGAAATCGGTGCTGAATGCATTCGTCAATGCCGACTCTCGCAATTCTGCAGAAGAAATAACCGCTGTTTCGCAATGCATGATAATGGTTGTGATGCGTGAGATAGCAGAGCTGATGAGCGGCAGATAAATCAAAGAGAAGCCTTCGGGCTTCTTTTTTTTGTAAACGTTTTTTAATGAAGTGGTTGCAAATGCATGATATTTATGCTAAAATATTCTCAACGGTCATAGAAATGCCGAAAAAGTTGTGAGGAATACAAAAGTGAACGAAGAAAGAAATGTCGGTGCGGTCGAAGAAAAATACGCGCTTTTGAAAAAAGAACTCATCAAAATCGGCGGTTGCGTCGCCGGCAACAGGTTTTTACGAGACAAAAACGGCAGACCCGTCGAGACTCCCGAAGATTATTTTGTTTGGCTCTACGACGTATTTCTTCAGCTGAGTATGCTGGAGCTTTCTTGCACGGGTTGCAAGGTGGTGAAAGAACAGGTCTCCATGATACGCGATATCGCGGAAGAAGCGGGTCACGAAAGCATAATGGACGTGGTTCAGGGGCTTTACGGCGGAGAAAGTCGGAGCTTTTGCTGGAACGACGTTCTTGAAGCGCAGGCGCATTCAGTACGCAGAATGGTCGCTACGATAAAGAAAGATATGCGCTCGCAGGCAGAAAATTTCTGTCATGCGTTCGCGACTGCCATAGCGGTAAACGGGGGAAATGCTTTCGAAATACTCAAAGAAAGCACCGCGCTATCGCTTGCGGCGTGTGCCGAGGCGGACGGAGAAGTCACTCCGGAAGAAGAGGATAAACTGTCCGGATGTTTTATCATTACCCTGATAAACGATATTGCAAGACAGCTCGCCAATTTTTCTCAGAATAAAAATCCTGACGTCTGACGATGTTCAGGTAGAATGGCGGATACGGGATGCCGATAAAAATTTTCATTTCGATGAAAAAACGATAGACAAAATTAAAATCGTATGATAATATAATAATACTTCTTGCTGAAAATTATCGGGCAAGAGAATATGGCTCTGTGGTCCAGCGGTTAAGACTCAGCCCTCTCACGGCTGCTACTGGGGTTCGATTCCCCACAGAGTCACCAACACATGTTTGCCACCCTTTTCGGGTGGCAAATTTTATATATGGGATTCTC
>CALWKV010000023.1 GCA_944381355.1 uncultured Christensenellaceae bacterium
GCTTCAGCTTCAACGTCAAGGGCGGCAGATGCGAGAACTGTCAGGGCGACGGTATTATCAAAATAGAAATGCACTTCCTTTCCGACGTATACGTGCCCTGCGAAGTCTGCGGAGGAAAGAGATACAACCGCGAGACGTTGCAGGTCAAGTACAAGGGCAAGAGCATTTACGACGTGCTGGAAATGACGGTCGGCGAAGCGTGCGAGTTCTTCAGGAACATTCCTCAGATATACAACAAGATCAAGACTCTCGACGACGTAGGACTTTCGTATATCAAACTGGGTCAGCCTGCGACTACTTTGTCGGGCGGCGAGGCACAGCGCGTAAAACTCGCGACAGAGCTTTCCAAGCGCAGTACAGGCAAGACGATTTATATCCTCGACGAGCCGACTACGGGTCTGCACAGCGCGGACGTCAAGAAGCTCATTTCGATATTGCAACGCTTTGTCGAAGGCGGCAATACCGTGGTTGTTATCGAACACAACCTCGACGTGATCAAGGTCGCAGACCATATCATCGATCTGGGGCCCGAAGGCGGCGACGCGGGCGGCACCGTAATAGCTGAAGGCACGCCCGAGCAGGTCGCTGAAAATCCCGTCAGCTTTACCGGACAGTATCTGAGAAAAAAACTCGGAAGGCAGTAAAAACGGGAAAGCAGATATTTTAAAAGAAAGCCGTTGACAAAGGTTCAACGATAAGTTATAATATCTGTGAAGTGTTGAAAACAAACCTGATTCTGGCACCGCCACAGCAGCGGCAGCAAGGCTGAACAGGCAGCCAAAACAACCTGATTCTGGCACCGCCATAGCAGCGGCAGCAAGGCTGAACAGGCAGCCCGAAAATCGACACTCGAGGTCGTCCGTAGGACGGCCTTGTTTTTTTGTCGACTGCGTTGCGATTTTAAGTTTTTCGCAAAAAGAAAAAGAGCGCATAAGTTTGTGCCCTTTTGCGTTACAGCACGTTTTTCCATTTGTAGGAAAGCAGATTTTTGGAGTTTTCCGCCATAGCCATGATGACTTCGCAACGCGTGATCGAGTCGTCGTACATTTCGGCTATCTGGGAGCCTTTGAGTTCTCCGATCTCCTTTGCGATGTCTTTGATATCCGTGTTGGGGCAGGCGAACTCGAGCAGGTCGCGTTCTTTTCTCCAGTCGTTTTCAACGTGCTCGGTCATTTTCAGCGCTTCATCGTAATCGCCCGAGAGCAGAAGTTTCTGGATTTCTTCGCAGTCGCTTCTCAGATCGTCGAAAGAGCGGCTGATGAACACCTGCTCGCAAATTCCGAGTGAAAGGATAACAACTGCAAGTACGACGGCGAGGATTATCTTATTCATTTTCAAGCTCCTTTGCGCTTCCCGTTTCGCACGCGGACTTGATGGGCTGGAGGAAATAATCTCCGCCGTTTTCCGCCGTCAGCAGGAGCACGTCTTTCGTGCGCAGGCTTTTGCGTTTCAGAAGCGCCAGCACCTTTTCTTCCGACATATCGGCTTTTTTTATGTTGTTGCTCATCGTCTTGCCTTCGCATATCAGCGTGTAGGGGAGTTTTTCGCGCGCGCTTTGTCCGCTTTCTTTTTTTACGATAGAAATGTCGCCGTTTGTCTCCGCAATAGCGTACTGTACCTCGGCGGGAGAAAAACAGCCGCCCCCTCTCAACGCTTCCATGAGGTCGCTGACCGTCATGTCGAGAGAGGATATCGCCTTGTAGTCTATCCCTTGAGGATTCATAACTATCACGGGCTTGCCGTTGACGAGGTTGCGTATCCTGAGAGAATGTTTGACCGCCTTCGTCACTATGAATTCTATGATGAACAGCGTGAATATCGGCACTAAGCCGTACAATACGGGCACCTGTGTGTCGGACATGGGTATGCAGGCGAGTTCTGCGACGATAAGCGTTATCGCAAATTCAAAGGGTTGCAGTTCGCCCAGTTGCTTTTTGCCCATCAGACGCATCGCGATCAGCAGAAACACGTATATGATTATCGCTCTGGTAAATACTGTCAGCATGATTTTAGTCTGCGTAAAAGCGCGCGCTTTATTCTGAAAAGCGGTTTTGTGCTGAGTCTGTGAAAAATCGCACTATTATTGCGCAAATACGTCAAAAAAGATGACAACGCGGCTGATAGGTGATATAATGCAATCAGCAGAGTAAGCACAACGCGTCAAGTGTTGAAGGATGGGATGTCGCCTTCAAACGAAAATCCCGCGCGGTTTGCGGTGTTGTGTTGCGTCCGCTGTAAAATATTATTACCATAAAATTTTATTGCAACGGCTCTGCTGTATCACTATTTTAAGGAGGACTGCGCTATGAGAAGCAGGACACAGAAAATAGCTGATATGGCAATTTTTATCGCCCTCGGAGTGGTGTTAAATCTTTGTTCATTTCAGTCGTTCGGCACGTATCTGGGAAGGATAAGTCTCGTTTATCTCTTTTGTTACCTTTCGGGATTCATTCTTGGACCGTGGCAGGGGTTTGCTGTCGCGTTTATCGCCGATCTTATCCCCGGGATATTTTTTCCGACGGGACCTTATTCTATAATTATATCGGTCAGCAACGCGACTATGGCGCTTATTGCGGGTTGTTACGGCAGATATACAGACTGGAAAGTCGTTTGGAAGCTGCTTGCGACTGCGGCGACGTCGTTTGTGGTCTGCACGCTTACTCTCACCGTTATCGGAGAAGTAAACAGCCTGCTGATAATCCCTGTCGGAGAGTATGAAGCGGCAAGCCTATACAGTATGTATCCTTATACGCTTGCTAAAGTCATCATCGGCGAGGGGTGGGGAGTGAAAGAGCCTTATTTCCAGATGATGCTTGCCAAGGCGATACAGCAACCGCTGTGGATCGTGCTTAATTCTTTGGTTACGTACGTGATTTACGCGAGACTTCAGCCGATACTCAAAAGGGGCGGCTACGTTGCGTCGGAGGAGCGCAAGAACGCGCAGGGCAACGGGCGTTCGCGTTATGACGGCGTTGTTATCGCGGGTAAACCCGCAGAGGAAAATCCGCCGTCTGCCTGCGACGGAGTAGTGATCGGCAAGTGACACGATGACAGGCATAGTACCCGTATACAATTAAATTCCCCGCGCTATGCGGGGAATTTCATAATAAACGTATTTAAAAGTGCGGTATCATTTCGCTCGGCAAGGCGATTTTTCTGCGCTTTTTTTCTTGCGCTTTCCTGACGAAAAGAACTGTATATCGTCTTTGGCTATACAGCCGCTTGCCCATACGTAAACGGCATATCCTGCTGTCAGAGCAGAGACCGTTACTGCAAGAGAGAGAATATCGGATATTTCTGCAAGCAAAGAAGAGAGAGGGGAAAGACACAGCGCGGCAACGGCGCAGAAAGCGTACGCCAGAAGTGCGTGAAACAGCTGTTTTTTGTCGAGTTTCACGTTCTTTGACAGCGTGGTCAGATTTATCGCAAGGGCAAGAGTATGCGACAGGGTGATCGCAATGAAATAAGCGTATACGCCGACAAACCATACCGTGGAAAAAAGCGTTGCGAGAAGAAGGGCAAGTCCCGCAGTATGGCTTGCGAAAGTCGCGTTTTCTTTGCCGAGAGAATTGAGGGCGGATACGCAAAGCCCGTTGGCGCCCATAGGAAGCATCGCTATCGCCGCGACGCAGATATAGCGACCCGCGAGTTCGTCGTCGTAGAGGAGTCGCCCGAGGACAACGCCCGCGCTTGCAAAAAGCGCAAAGAAAAACCCGCTGGCAACGCATGAAAATTTTATAGATTGAGACAGCGCAGAGCCGATCTTGTTGAGTTCTTTGCCTGCATTGAGAGAGGCGAATTCCGGGATTATCACGACCGCGAGCGAGCCTGTTATCGCCGTCGGCGCAAACAGCAAAGGCACGACCATGCCTGTTGCCCTTCCCAGTTCTGCCGTGGCTTCTCCTGTAGTCAGTCCGCATCCTTTGCAAAGCATCAGAGGCAAAGAGAGAGATATCAGCGTGGAGACAAGGCTTCCGCAAAGTCTGGTTGCTGTCAACGGAGCAGAGCTTTTGACGACCTGAGAAAAGCCTGACGGTCTGCGCATTCTGCCGCCGCAAACGAAAAACATGGCAATCAGCATTGCAACCACCACGACGTCGCCCGCGACCATGGCGTAGGCATATGCCTCCTGTACGTTGATTGCCAGAAGCGTACCCGAGAGGAAAAGCACGGAAAATAGTATCTTCGCGATCTCGTCCGTCAGTTCTGTCGCCGCGTATACGCCGTAATTCTTATTTCCCCAGAACCAGCCGCGCAGACAGGAGTACAGCGCAGTCGTTGCGAGAAGCGGCAGCATTATATAGAAAACGGGCACGCACCTTTCGTCTGAAAAAAGCATTGGTGCAAGCGACGGAAAAGCCGCGAAAACCGCGCACGACAGCAAAGCGAAAGACAGAGAAAGCGTCGTTGCCGCGCAAAGCAGGGAGTCGCTTTTCGAGCGGCTGTTCAGAGCGCTGTTTTCCGCCACGAGACGAGAAAGAGTCACGGGCACGCCGCTCGAACTTATGCAGGCGAGCGTTGCAACGACTGATATCGCGATCTGGTAAACGCCCAGTATTTCTGCGCCGAGTACCCTTGACAGGTATATTTTGAATATAAAAGATATGATCCGAGTGATGGTCGCTGCGGCAGTGACCAGAGCGAACGATCTGAATATTTTTTTCATATTATATGATATTACTCCGATCGCGGCAATATTTTAATAACAGGGAAAAACGGGGAGGAAATTTCATGAAAACTGTTTTGTATACGGTCAAGGATGGAGAAAGACTAAGTCAGATAGCCGAAAGATTTCACTCGGCGGAAGCCGCGATCAGGGCGAAGAACAGTCTCAGAGGAGAGCCGTTTGAAGGAATGAAACTTCTTATTGACGAACAGGAAGCGTTCGGATATACGGTGAGACCTTTCGACACGGTGGGTGTGATAGCCGCAAAATTCAATACGACAAGCGAAAAGATCAGGGAACTTAACGAAATAGACGAGGTATTTGTCGGGCAGAGGATACTTGTGCCGTCCGACAGCAGATGATTTCTTTGACGATATGCAAAGAAGCCGACAAAGCCGATTGTCGGTGCGAATGGCAACTTTGCACATATCGGGCGCTTTCCTCGCGACGCTCTTACGATGACGCCGCTCTTTTATAGGTCAAGTTCTGCAAAACAGGCGTTGTCGCATTTTTCGCAGAAAAACGAGACATATGACCGACATGCGTCAGGAATACCGTGCGAGCAGAGAGGAGCGTGTTGAGAAAAAAGACGACTGCGTCTGCAGCCGTCTTTTTTATTTAAAGAAAAGTATTATTTCGTATACTTGTCTTTCTTGCTCTTTGCGGGAGCGTCGGACTGTTTTCTGGAGCCGCTCTTGACGAGCTTCTTGCTCTTCTTGGAGAACTTCCTGAACAGCACCACGATCACAGCCACGATGATGAGCGCGCCGAGAACGCCGGAGGAGATCCACAGCCACAGATAATCCGCAGCGGGATTGGTCGGGTCGGTCGGCTCGGTTTCTTCGGGTTCTTCTTCTGCGTCGGCGTCGTCCTGCGTGAATACGATGCGGTAGTTGTTTGCTACGAGTTCGTCAGCGATCAGCGATTCGTCGATCGTATCCTCGGTTTCGCCTTCAACGGGCTTTCTGTCTATGAAGTCTTCTTCGCTTATTTCGTCAACGGTGAAGTTGTCGAAGAACGCATATCCCTTGACGAAGTTTTCTTCGTCCTCGTATCCGAGCGAAAGCGTCAGAGTAGCGGTCGGGGTGACGTCTGCGTCCGTCTTTACATAGAAGTTGTACTGAGTCCAGCTGCCAACGGTCTCGGTGCCGTCATCGGCGTAAGTCGAGGTGTTGACTGCGCGCTTGACGTCGTTGTCCTCGGTGCGGGTCAGCTTGCCGAAGGTGTAGCTGAGGTTGTTCAGCTTGAGAGCGATCGTCGCGCTGTCGTCCTTTTCCAGTCCGTAGGTCAGCACCCATACGCTTATTCTGTAATAGGTGTCGCCCTTGAGGGTCAGAGAGGACGAGGTGTACTTGTAGGCGTTGGCGTTCTTGTTGTAGATAACGAGTACGTTGTCGCCCACGTTGTTGGTGTCGGTATTGTTGTAGACCGCGTTGACGATCACGCTGTCTTCAGCGTTGTCGGGGTCGAGGTCGAGGAGAGACCAGTCGCCCTCTTTGCGGTTGAATACGCCTGCAGTCAGATCAACGTCGTCGGTGCTTGCGTCGTCGTCGATCTTGGCACCCGTCCAGTTGGAGGGAGTGGACGCCGCGCCTTCAGAAGTCGTATAGCTGTCGAAAGAGTCGGTATTGAAAGATCTCTCAAACACCGTCTTGCCGAGCGAGCCGTCAGAAGTAGCGGCATCGAGAACCGCGTTGTAAGTCATCTCTGACAGAGTGGTGTACGACGCCATCGTGAAGTATGCGGTCTTGACTTCGCCGGGCAGACCGTTTTCGCTACCTATATAAAGGTTGAGGTTTGCGGAGACGGAAGTCGCGCTGGTCCTGACAAGGAAGGTGTACTGCTGCCAGTCGGTGCCCATGTCGGTAGCCGTTATCGGAGATACCGAGTAGTTGGCGCTTTTTGTGGTCGTATCGAGAGATACGGTCATGACAGAGTTGGCTTCCATCTTTGCCCATACGGAAACGAGATAGTAAGAATCCGAGGACAGAGATATCGTGTTGGACTTGTATCCGAAGTAAGCCGCGTCGCCGCTTATCGCGAGGACGTTGGGGTAGTCGGTCGCGTTGATACCAGCCATATTCATCGAATCGTAGAAAGTAGCTTCGTCAACGGTAAGACCCGCGGCAGCCTTCTGATCTGCGTTGGTGATATCGAGAACGCCCGCGGTAACGTCGCCGTTCTTAAGAGAATCGGTATTGCTTGCCGTCCAGTTGGTGGGAACGCCGAGCGCGCCGGTCAGAACGCCGTCTGCATTGTAAACATCGTCGCCGTAGGTCTCCATCGTGGACTTGACGTCAACGTTCTTGAAGTAGCCGTTGGAAGAAACTTCCGCGCTGCCGCCCGTAGAAGTGAAGGAGTAAGTCTTGAGCACGGTCGAAGTGCTTGCCGACGAATAATCGGACGCGGTGATCTTTTCTACGGTCGCGGTGGAAACGAACGCGTATCCCATAACGAACGATGAGGAGTCGTTTGCAGTGCCGCTTCCGAGGCTGATGTCGAAGCCTATCTTAGCGGCTTCGGAGCCGGTCTGAACGAAGAATCTGATCTCCGTGTAATCGGCGTTGTTGGCGCTCTTGTAGTCGGAGAGATTTTCTGTGTTCAGAGACGAGAAGGTGGACAGAGTTGTCTTGGAATCTTCAAAATCCTTTTCGTCGTCGTAACTGACGAGAGAGACCGTCAGACCGGAAGAACTGTCGATGTCCTTTGTCTTTATCCACATCGTAAACGTGTAATAAGAGTTGGGCAGTACCGTGTAAGAACCGTCGCTGACCGTACCGTCCTCTTTTTCATATATATTTGAAAGAGTATAGACGGAGGGCAGATAGTTGTTGATCACGAGCACAGAGGTCGCGAGAGAAGTCGGGGTCTCGGGGTTGTCGATAGAGGAGTAGCTGCCGTTTGCCCAGTTTGCCGTGTCGACTACGCCGAAAGAGCTTCTTCCGGTGATAGCGTCCTCGCCGCCCGCTTCGCCGAAGTTGGCGAGATTGAGCAGAGAGTCTGCGGTCAGCTCGCTTGCAAAGCTGTGTTTGAATACCGTCTCGCTCTCGGTAGCCGCGGCAAATTCTTCAGCGGTAATTTCGGTGAGACTCATATCGTCTGCAAAGAAGATGCCTTGTACGTGCGTGGAAGTGTCGTCTGCACCGCCTTCGCCCAGCCAGAACTCAAGGTATACGTCCTGATATCTGAACTGATTGGATTCTACGTAAATGTCGATCTGTTTCCATTCGCCTGCGGTGTTGATGTTTTCAGCCGCAAAATATACCGTGGAATCTGTCGTGCCGTCTGTCAGTTTTATCGACATGCCTTTGCTCTGATCGGCGATGACCGTTCTCACCCAGATGCTGAGCCTGTAATATTCTTCGCCGCCGATGAAGCGCGTCGCAACCGTGCTTCTTATGCCGTAGGCGGTCGCTTTCTTGTTCTGCTGATAATATATCCTGCCCTGAGAGCCGTCGTGCGTCGTGACAGCTATGTCGGTAGCCGACGCGCTGTCGGTCACGGTAGCGGTCTCCGCGGTCTTGAGGATGCCTTTGGTTATATAGTCCGAAGCGGAGGGAGCGTCGTCACCGTTGCCCGTGCCCTTGACGCCCGTGTACTTGCTGGGAGTGTAGGGGGAGGAGGTGGACGTCGTATAGTCGAAGTCTGCGTCAGAGAGCTTCATCGTATACTTGGCTACGCTTTCGGTCTCTTTGAGTGCGCTGAAATCCTGAGCAGTCCATGCGGTCTCGTCCTCTTCGACGTCGGAGAGGTTTTCAAGCGTAACGCTGTCGAAGAACGCCCAGCCCTTGGTCATGGATTTCTCCATCTTGGAGCCGTTGCCCAGAGAGAGGACCACGGTGATCGTCTGAGAGGAAATGTCGCTCGTCTCGATATAGACGTTGTATTCTTTCCATGCGCCCTCGGTGTCTATGGCTTCAAACGCCGCATAAGCCGCGCCGTTCACATAGATATAAGCGCCGCTTTTGCCTTCGTTGTACTCGCTGTCGCTCTTGTCGATGCCGATAGTCTTGACCCATACGCTGAGCTTGTAGTAAGACGACTTGTCCAGCGTTACGCTTGCGGACGTGTACTTGTAGACCGTTGCGACTTTGTTGTATATCATAAGGATATTGTCGTCTTCGCCGATCTTGCCCGGGTTTGCCGCGCCGCCGTAAGTCTTGCTGTTGGCGCGGTAAGTCTTGTCCTCGGTGCTGATGACGCCCGCGATAAGATTGTCGCTGCCGGTAGGGGTCTTATAGCTGTCGCTGGAGCTGGTGGAGGAGCCTGCCGCACCCGTCCAGTTGGTCGGGATCTGAGGATAGCTCGTGCCGTCAGCGCCGCTGAAACTGCCGTTGGTGAAAAGTTCGGAAGTAGATTCTTCTGTCGGACTCGTCGTAGTGTCGTCATTGCAAGCGACGAAAGATGCGACGAGAAGGATGCAGAGAATTGCCGAGATCACTGTGAGCAAAATTTTCTTGTTCCTTTTCATTTAACCACCTTTGTGTTATTGATTTCCTATTATAAACAGGCGCGTGCCTGCCTAACTCTAATAATTATATAGTACGCGCAAGATAAAATCAAATAAAAACGCGTATATTTATTATAAACTTTACGCGTTACAAACAAAAGTAAAATATTGTTAAAACACAGTTAAAACATTGCGATGAAAAACGTTCACCGCCTGCTGCTCCTGCCTCGCGCCGCGGGGTAGTGAAAGCCGAGCGCGCGAATTTGCGTAAGAAACGAAAACGCGCGCGATACCAACATTACCGAAGCAAGGCATATCAGAAATACCGCAAACCCTTTGGAAATACCGTCCGACGGTATTTTCTGAGCGGCGAAAGAGGAAAGCGCGCAGGTCGCCGACGCGGGAATGGCGATAAGCAAAGCCTTTTTTATGTCGAGCAGTTTGTTTTTTGCATGAATGACGCAGGCGATTATACTCATGGGAATAAAGGAGATCAGATTTATCGCGGCGGCTTGTTTTGCGTTGACGTCGAGAAAAAGCGTGAGTACGGGAATAAGCAGAGTTCCTCCTCCCAGACCCATGCCTCCCATTATTCCCCCCGCAAGCCCTGCGAGAATATAAAATATCACATTGTGCGTCATCTTGTCAGCATCCTTATTCCTGCGGCAAGCATTACGGCGTAAAATATAAATTCGAGCAGTCCTGACGATATCTTTTTCAGCAGAAAAGAGCCGACGATGCCTCCTGCTACGACCGCGCCTCCCACATAATATCCGAAAGACGGGTCAAAATTCCCGTTGGCGATGTATATCGCGGCACTTATAGCCGAAAGAGGTAAGATCGCCGCCACAGCCGTCGCGTGTGCTTTTTTCGTGTCCTCTCCGCAGAAAAGCGTGTACGCAGGCACGGCGAGCATTCCTCCTCCGCCGCCGAACAGACCGTTGGCGACTCCCGTCAGCAGGGCAGAAAAAACTGTTGCCGTAACAGCGGTTTTTTTATGCGTGGCAATAAACTTTTTCAGCTTTTCCATATGGTTTATCGTGTGTAGCGACGCGTGAAATATTCTTCGGTTGCAGATATGAACTTATGTAAATATGAAAATATTCCTGAACGATGATTCCGACAGCTTACGCATGCAGATATGAAAAGACGTAGATATGACGAATCTTTTACCGTTTAGTGCATAAATCCTCTGCGGGGTGAATATTGTGTACAAGAAATGACGAGGGGCTTGAGATGTCTGATTTGGTTGACGAGAGAGCGGCAAAGGAAGGGGAATATATCGTGCTGAACGGGGCAACGGTGAGAGAATGCGCCAAGGCGTTCGGCGTAGGTAAAAGCACCGTGCACAGCGACGTCACGAAAAAGCTGAGGACTGTCGACCCAGATCTCGCGGACGATGTAAAGAGGGTGCTTGAAGTTAATCTGTCTCAAAGACATCTGAGAGGAGGAGACAGCACCAAAAGAATGTACGAACAAAGAAAAACCCGCGTCATACCGACACGGGCAGGAAAAATATCAGATTGACGCAAAGAAGGCAAGCGACGGAGAAAACTTCATTCGTCGTCGCGCATGTCCTTGCGGACGTAATTCACGCACTTGTCCCAGAGGTTGTTGCGATCGGGATTGTAAAGAGCCGAAAGCATGAGCTTTTTTGCGTCCTTAAAACGGGAGTCAAGTTCTTCGACAAGGTTTTTCATATCTTCGCGGCGCGTGTGCTTGTCCACGGGACACGGGTTGTGAACGATCGGCAGATCGTATCTTCTGCAAAGACCTGCAAGATATTTTTCCTCCGCATATATAAACGGACGTATCAGAGTTATACCCGTTCTGTCCATAACGCTGACGGGCATGAAAGTCGACAGCCGTCCCTCGTGCAGCAGGCTGAGGAAAAACGTGTCCAGTATGTCATCCGCATGATGCGCGAGAGCGAGTTTGTTGCAGCCGTGCGCTATCGCCGCAGAGTTGAGTGCGCCGCGGCGCATTTTGGAGCACAGACTGCACGGAGATTTTTCTTTGCGTTCGTCGAATATTATCTGCGCGATCTGCGTGTGTTCTATCACGAGCGGAACGTCTACGCTTTCGCAATACGCGCAGAGTTTTTCCACTTCGGACTTGTTCGTGTCCGAAAATCCGAGATCGATATTGATCGCAACGAGTCCGAATTTTTCGGGCGCGAATTTTTTGTACGCGGCGAGTACCGCGAGCAGAGCCGTGCTGTCTTTGCCGCCGCTTACCCCCACGGCGATTTTGTCGCCGTCGGATATCATGTTGTAGTCGTTTATCGCCTTTCTCGTGAGGCTGAGAAGTCTTTGCATAACAATATAATAGAATAAATCCGGGTTTATTGCAACAAAAAATAATATTTAGAGCATAGCGTTGACTTAACAGGAAAGATTCTATATAATATATGAGTAAAACTATGACAGACGCTATCATCAATTTTTTTGAGAATACTCTTAAGAACGACGTGCTGACTCTGATCGTCATCGCCGTCATTCCCATTATCGAGCTGAGGGGAAGCATTCCCGTCGGTGTCGCGATGGGCATGCCTCTCTGGGAATCGTTTTTATGGGCGTGGATCGGTTCTTCGCTCGTATGCCCGATACTTCTTCTGATATTGAGACCCGTGCTTGACTGGATGAAAAAGACGAAGTGGTTCCGTTCGCTCGCTCTTGCGGTCGAAGGCACTTTCCGTTCGAGGGCGGACAAAGTGGTCAACGAAGCAGAGAGGAACGACCCGAAAAAGATGAAAAAGAAGATGTTTGGCGTTTACGCTTTCGTTGCCGTTCCTCTGCCTCTGACGGGAGTGTGGACGGGCACTGCCGTTGCGGCGTTTCTCGACATGCCGTTCTGGAAGGCGCTTGTCAGCGTGATTCTGGGCAATCTGACGGCGGGAGCGATTGTCACCACGCTGACGTATTTCTTCAAGGATTACGTCGATATCATTCTGACAGTTTTCCTGATAATAGTGCTTGCGGTGCTCGTTTTCTATATCTGTATGGTCGCTTTCAAGATATACAAGAACAAAAAGGCTGAAAGCGTGAAAAAAGACGCAGACGTTTGCTCCGGGCAAGACTCCGCGGACGAGAAGTGCAAAGAGAACCTTTCAGAAGAAAGCGCTCCCGTCGCAGACGCAGAGTCTGACGGCGAGACAAAAAGACGGGGAGGGGAACAGGCTGTCAAGGACGAGGCTCCTCCGCAAAAGGACGACGCAGACGAGCCGAGAGAGCTGGTTGCAAAAACCCAACGGGACAGGCGCGAGTAGAGCGGCGGGAAGATCGGAACGATCTCTGACGGAGCATAAACAGAAGTTGCGCGAAAACTATCCTCCAACCGGGCGTTGATCGCGCAGGAGCGTAGCGATCGGTAGACGGGATTTACGGGAATAAATAAGGACGGGGAGCTTGCCCCGTCCTTTTTGAGTTTTGATTTTTTATATTTCTCTGTCGGAACACAACAGTACCACAGCGAGCATCCCCGCTCCGACGTGAGATCCGATGACGGAGCCTACGTCGAAGATCATCGTGTTTGAGACGCCGAGTTCTTCCTTGACGATTTTCTCGAGAGCGAGTGCGTCGTCGTATGCGTCCGCATGACCTATGGCAACGAGTTTCTGTTGTTCCGGGGGGAGCATTTTCTTTTTGGCAAGTTCGACAACGCTGCGAATGGCACGCTTTTTGGAAATCGCTTTGGTTACGGGGATCAGCTGACCTTCGCTGTCTATGTGAAGTATCGGCTTTATGTGCAGGGTGGAGCCTATGAACGCCTCTGCCTTGCTGACTCTGCCTGTGCGGCAGAGGTGATTTATATCCTCGATGGTAAAGAATCCGCACGCTTTACCCGAAAGCTCCTGTGCAAGAGCTACGCATTCGTCATAGCTGGCGCCGTCGTCTCTTGCTCGCAGAGCATAATATGCGATAAGACCTTCTACGAAACATGCGGCTTTAGAATCTATGACCGTGATCCTGCGCTCGGGGAATGCCTTCATCAGTTCCTGCGCCGCTGCAAATATCTGATCGAAAGTGCCGCTCAGCCTGGAAGAAAAACCTATATGGATTATGTCGTGTCCCGCTTTGAGTATGGGAATGAAAAACTCCGTCGCGGTATATGCCGTGACCATTGCGGTGGTCGGAAGATCTTCTTTTGACTTAGCGTTGCGGCAGGCGTCGTAAAATTCTTTCGGGGAAAGTTTTGAGTTCTCGCCGTCGTAATCTTTGCCGCAGACGCTGTACGACATCGGTATAACCGCAAAGTCTTTTTCCTCGAGTGAAGAAGGGTAGTCGCTGGTCGCTTCTGTCGTGATAAAATAGTTACACATATAAAACATCCTTGTTGTTTTTATTACATTTATTGTGAATACGTACGCTTTTTGTACGGATAATATCATAATACATTATCAATAAAGATAAGTCAATTATAATTTATTTAAGGCGGTTTTTTGATTTTTAAGTCGGGCAGGAGTGTAAAGACGTTGACTCACGGCGGAATTGTTCGATCCGGAAAAGACTTTCGGCGGTTCAGGAACAAAAGAAACCCGCGTATGATTTTCTGCCTGAACGCCGATCGGTCGGGGAAAACCGGAACGCAAAAAAGTGCACGAATACAATGTCAAAACGGCGTTATTTTTATCGAAAAGTGCGGTTTAATGCAAAAATTATGGACATATTTGGGTTTTTATGTTCAAATATAATTTTATTTGCCGCGACATTTTACTTGATTTTTACGCACATTTAATATAAACTATACATTGACCCGAGGAAATTAATAATAAAAAGGGTAGTTGTTATAAAGGAGAAGAATATGAAAAAGTTTACCGCAATCATTGCAATTATTCTCGTGGTAGCGTTTGTCGGTGTCATCGCTGTCGGCTGTAAGGACGAAGTTCCTACCGACTTGGAGACCAGACCTTATTACGCCGAAGGTTTCGGCGATACCACAGGTCTCACCCCCACGAAGGCTATCAGCGCAGATATGTCCGCAGTAGATATGCTTCTTGCAGGCGTTGACAACTATTACGGCGCAGATTACGTCGCATCTCTCAGCGAAGGCAAGATCACGACCGAAGTTATCGGTATCAGCCTTACCCAGTTCGTTCAGTCTATGACGATCAGAGAGGGCAGCGCTAACGGAGATTACCGTCAGTTCAGCGACAACCAGTCCGGCAGTATCAAGGACGACTCCTCGCTCCCCATCGAGATACTTATCAGGGAGGAGACCGGCTATACCAAGACCGGAAGCACCGAGGACATAAAGTTCCACAGCGGTCTGAAGAAGGAAATGGGTGCAGGCACGATCGACAGAAACGGCGAGACTGCATATGCGATCTTCTTTGACGAGGGCAAGACTTTCCAGGCAACCGAGACTTTCACCAACATCAATGATTACGCTGATGCTAAGGCGGCTAACCCCACCAAGATCTGGATGTACGAGATCGACGCCAACACCGTTATCGCAGACAAGTGCACGGCTCCTACTCCCGTTGACGGCGGCTACACCTTTAAGATCGTGGCAGACCCCAACACCTCTACGACCGAGTATCAGAAGCAGATGATGTACATGCTCAAAGAGCAGTCCGGTATCAGCCCCAGCGCGTTCAGATTCGACGCTATCGAGCTTGACATAACGATGAGCGACAACGGCTTCATCACCAAGGTCGACCTCGTTGAGACCTACACGATGACCCTCAAAGTCATCTTCACCATCAACATCACGATCAGCCTCAAGTCCACGAGATATATCTCCTACAAGGACACCGAGACCGGTATGACCCCCGCAGATCTCGACACCTATATGGCTAGATTCTGATAAGAAAAAAGAAAGATAAGATATCCGTCCGCAAGGGCGGATATTTTTTTGTCTGAGATTTGTACCGCGCGGGATTTCTGCGCGCGGGGTCATTTTTGAAAGCCTTCTTTTTTACGCACAAAGAGATGCGGGAGTCTGCGCGCCGTATCTGCCGTACGGCGCAGTCATGACGGGAGAAAATGCAAGGCTGAATATGCGTGATCGGATAACGGAGTTTTAAGCGCAAGGTCAGAAAAGGCGAGAGCCTTAGCGGCTGCTTGTCGCAGGAGGGACAAAGAGAGGAGTATGCTTTGTCTGAAAACGCAGTTCTTTTTGAAAAATAAGGTCAAATGAATATCTGTTACGTGCGCGGGTGCGAAGAAATTCTCAAAGTACTTGATTATACGCGCAAAAGATAATATAATAGTGTAGGGTGCGATACTGCAATTTCGGAACAATGAAAAACGAAGAGAGATTTTCTAAAACAATATTCTGGATCGTCAACGCGATAGGCTTTGCATTTTTTATCGCGCTGATGGCGGTTGCGACGAAATACGATCTCGAAATAAACCACGCGTTGTCTGACGGGGACAGCTTTTTTGCCGATCTGTTTGCGATAATCGGGGAATTTCCCGCATACGTCGCAATGCCCGTAGGCGGCGTTATCGTGCTGTTCAACGCGAATATCCCTAAAGAGAAGTATCAGCGCGTGATAGTATGCATCGTCGGATGCCTGGCAATATTCGGAGGCTGGTTTTTCTTCCTTTATGCGGGGACTAAACTTACTGACGTGCCGCATCTTCTCGGTTTTTCGTTGGTAGGAACCGCGGGGCTGGGCGCGCTGACTTTGTGGGTCGGATCTTTCGTGAACAAGCAGACTATGAGAAAGCTGTTCAAATACGGAGTTTTTCTTATCGTGTTCACTCTCGTCACTCTTGCGGTTATTCAGGCAAGCAAAAACATTTTCTGCCGCATGCGTTACCGCGATATGCTCAAAGAGGGCAATTTCGACGGATTTACGCCGTGGTACAAGGTGAATATCAACAGGGAAAATCCCAATCCCGATTACCATTACACATCGTTCCCGTCGGGACATACGTCCAGCGCCGCGCACGTGTTCGTTCTATGCGTGCTTTGCGACCTGTATCCCGAGTGGAATAAAAAATGGGTGCGCGTACTGGTAAACGGTTGTTGCGTCGCTTTTACCGCAGTCGTTGCGATCGCCCGCATAGTCGACGACGCGCATTTCCTGTCGGACGTTCTTGTCGGCGGGTACGTGACTTATCTGATATACGTCCTTTGCAGATATCTCTTTTTCGGCAAAGGCAAATACAATTTCCGCATTGCGGAAAATATTAGAACGGAAGGGGAAAACGTTGGACAATAGAAGATTATACGTATGGTCGGCATTCGTTGCCGCGGCAATATTGGTATTTTTCGCAGTAGGAACGCTGTTCGATCTTAAAGTGTCCGAGCTGCTCTATATGAGAGACAATATGTTCGGGAAGATCTACGAGGCGATAGGAAAGATGCCTGCTTTCGTAATATCTGTGTTCGCGTGCTTCGGTCTCGGAGAAAACGCGGCAAAGAACGAGAAAAACAATATCAAAAGATATGTGTTTTACATTCTCGGGTATCTGGTAGGGATCGTTACTTTCATCGATCTCGGTGAATTGCTGTTTGAAAGCACAAAGATCGCTCTTGCTCTTGGCGCGGTTCTTTCATTGCCCTTGTCAGGCATAGTTTATGCTATAATCAGACGTATATCTGCCGAAAACCTTGCGGCTCTCAAAAAATGGGCGCTGGTCGTCCTTTTCTCGGTAGCTGTCGTCGGTGTGCTTGTCTTTGGGCTGAAGACGATCTGGGGCAGGGCGCGTTATGTCGATACGCAGATATCCGACGCAGAGTACTCTCCCTGGTATAAGCTTGTGCGCGTGGACGGAGACTCTTTCCCGTCGGGTCATGCTGCGTTCGGAGGAACGCTTTTCCTGCTTCTGCCGCTCTGCGGTATATCGGAGAAATTCAGGGGCAAGGAAAAAACGGTATTTTTGATAGCCGTATTGTTTGTGGCAGTAGTGATGCTGGCGCGCATAGCCGACGGTCATCATTATCTGTCCGACGTATCGGCAGGATTCGGCATAGCATTTGTTACCGAGTGTCTGGTGATGCGTATTGCATATGGCAAGAGACTTGAAAATATTACGTTCAATACCGACAATAAACTCGAAAGGTTGCTCGATGCAGTATTTTGATAAATCCATGTATCGGCATTTTGCTGACAATACAGCGCATCTGCCGGATACGAACAAATGCATATCCTATTACGGGCGTACGCTCTCCAAAGGAGAGTTCTTCCGTCATTGCGACGTTTTGGCGGAATATCTGCGTTCCGTGGGAGCGAAACAGGGGACAAACGTGGTCCTGTGTCTCCCAAATATTCCCGACGCGATCGTCGCGTTTTATGCGATAAACAAGACGGGCGCGGTAGTCAACGCGGTGCATCCGCTCGTTACGGGACAGGCTCTTGCGGGGTTTATTAAGGATATGAAGGCGTGCGCGGCGGTAATATTCGAGGAATTTTATCCGGGATACGCCGAGTATCTTAAAGACGTCGGGGTGCCGATTATCGTCGCAAGCGCGGCGGATTATCTGCCTTGTCTGTATAAACCGTTTTACAAGCTCAAGACGGCAAAAAAAGCAAAGGCTGTGCCGTACGGGGATAAGGTCGTGCGCTTTGCGGACGTGATAAACGGCAAAGTGAATACTGCCTGCGGACAAGCGCCGTTTCCCGAAATAAAGGGCAGCGATATAGCGGTATATATGCACAGCGGAGGTACGACAGGCGATTCCAAGACGGTTATGCTGGACAATTCTGCGTTCAACTGCTTAGCGGACAATGCGCTTGCGCTTATCGGCGGCAAACCCGTAGACGACAGGGACGGCATGCTTATGGTGCTGCCGATATTCCACACTTTCGGGCTGGGGATATGTATGCACACGACGATATGTGCGGGCGGACAGGTAGTGCTGATGCCGAAGTTCGATCCGAAAAAGGCGTGCAAGTTGCTTGCAAGCACGTCTGCGACGTTTATCTCGGGCGTGCCCAATATGTTTGCCAAGATGATCGATTGCGGCTGTTTCAAGGGCAAGTACGTCAAAAAACTCAAGCATTGTTATTGCGGCGGCGACAAGCTGAGCAACAGCATAAAAGAGAAGTTTTATGCGGCTACCGCCGCAGCGGGCAATCCTATCAGACTCAACGAGGGATACGGACTCACCGAAGCGGGGATATGTTGCGTCAATACTCCTCAGAACTACCGCGAAGGCTCTATCGGCAAGCCGTTCAAGAATACGACTTTCGGCATATTTGACGACGAGGACAAGCCTCTCGACTGTGACGAGGTGGGCAATCTTTGTATCAGCTCCAATACGATGATGAGCGGATATTACGGCGACGAAGAAGCGACAAAGGCGGCGTTTTTCGAGTACGGAGGACGCAAATGGGTGCGCACGGGCGATATGGGCAGGATCGACAAAGACGGTTTCGTATATTTTGTCGACCGCAAAAAGAGAGTTATAAAGATCGCGGGGAACAACGTATTCCCGCAAGAGATAGAAAACGTGGTCAACAAGGTGGACGGCGTAAAGCGGAGCTGCGTGGTAGCTACGACGGACGGAGGCAAACCCGCAGTAAAACTCATAGTCCAACCGGTAGAAGGCGCAGACGAAAAAGCGCTTGAAAAGAAAATCCTGCGTGAGATAAAGGCACGACTCCTGAAATATGCGACGCCTAAAGTCGTAGAATTCAGCTCGCGTCTGCCGCTTACGCAGATAGGAAAAGTGGATTACCGCAAACTCGAAGAAAGAGGAGGAGAAAATGCACAGCTCTGAACCGCTTATTCTCGTGTTCGATATCGGTACGCAAAGTACTCGCGCACTGCTTTTCGACCTCAAGGGCAATCTGGTCGAAAAGGCGAAGCACGACGAGCCGCCATACATTTCGCAGAACGACAACCGAGCGGAAAAAAATCCCGTAGAAAGCTGGCAAGGCATTTGCAAAGTCTCGGGAGATCTGAAAAAACTGGCAGGAAAAAGATGGGACGATATCGTCGGAGTAACGGCGACAAGCGTCAGAAATTCTCTGGTATTTCTGGACAAGGATTGCAACCCCACGAGAAACGCCATTATGTGGCTTGACAAAAGAGAGGTTCATTGTCCCGATCCGATGCCGCTTCTCAACAGATTTCTCTATGCTGTGGTCGGAATGGGAGAGACCGCAAAAGTATCCAGAAAGACGTGCTATATCAACTGGGTAAGAGTCAATCAGCCCGACGTGTGGCAGAAAACGGCGAAAATCGTGATGCCGACAGCCTGGTACAACTACAATTTTACGGGCGAACTTGCCGACAGCAGAGCGGGTCAGGCGGCGAAATTTCCTTACGATTACAAAAAGCGCGACTGGATGAGTAAATACGCTCTCAACTATCCGGTATTCGGCTGTCCGACAGAAAAGATGTGTCGTCTCGTAGATCCCGGCGAAATTATCGGATACATAACAGAAAAATGCAGTCGCGAAACCGGCATAAAACAGGGGCTTCCGTTTATTGCGACAGGCGCGGATAAGGCGTGCGAGACTATCGGCAACGGTTGTTTGTCGAAAGAGGTGGCGTCTATAAGCCTCGGTACGGCGGCTTCTGTGGAGATAACTACAGACAAATATGTTGAACCCGAGACGTTTATGCCTGCTTATACTGCTGTCGCAAACGGTAAATACAATCCTGAAATACAGATTTTCAGAGGATTCTGGATGGTGTCGTGGTTCAGAGATCAGTTCGCTCTCAACGAAAAGATAGAGGCAGAAAAACTGGGCGTTTCTCCTGAAAAACTTCTTGATGAAAAGCTGTCCAAAGTGCCTCTCGGAAGCAACGGACTGATGATTCAGCCGTATTGGGGGCCGGGTCTCAAGACGCCTCAGGCGAAAGGCATCATGATAGGCTTTTCGGACATACACACACGGTTGCACGTATACAGAGCGATAATCGAAGGTCTCGGCTATGCGCTTTACGACGGACTTGAAAATCTTCAGAGACGCTCCCGCAACAAGATCACGAGGATCGCAGTCGCGGGCGGAGGGTCTCAAAGCGATATAATCTGTCAGATCACGGCGGATATCATGGGCAGAGAAGTCTACCGCGTGCAGACTTACGAGACAAGCGGTCTGGGCTGTGCTATCGTCGGTTTCAGCTCTCTGAAATATTACGCTTCGATAGAGGATGCCGTAAACGGTATGGTCAGGGTAAAGGATACGTTTGCGCCCGACGCCGAAAATCACGAAAAATATATGCAGTACTACAACAGAGTCTATAAAAAGATTTATGAAAGAAATCTTCCCATATACAACGAATTATACAAGATGATGGAAAAAGACAGGCTCTGATATCTGCAAAGCGAAGAAAAAAGGCAACTCCGCTATCAACGAGGGTTGCCTTTTTTGAGGTGTTGTATTATAAAAGCGAGAAATCGTATTTATACTGCTGCGGGCGCATCTGCCGCGGCTTTTTCGTATGCGGCGAGCACTTCACGGTTGATGCAGTCGCGTGTTTCGGTGTTGAGAGGATGAGCGATGTCTTTGTATTCTCCGTCGGGAGTCTTGCGACTCGGCATGGCTATGAAAAGTCCGAGCTTGCCGTCTATTATCTTTATATCGTGAAGAACGAAACATTCGTCGAATACGACCGAAGCGACAGCCTTGAGCCTGTCGTTTTCTTTAGTGACCATTCTGATTTTTATAGCGGTGATCTTCATTTGCACCTCTTAAGATTTTCTTAATATCAATATATCATAAAAAAATGAAAAAAACAATATTTTAAATAAAAAAAAACTTAAAAATTACTGATATTAATACATAAACACATTTATGTACATTTTCGTTATTAATGCCCGAAAAACAGTTTCAGCGATTATCCCTAAGAGGCTAACCGAGGTCGAAAGGCATGACAATTTCGTATGTTGCGGCATATAATATGGTATGCTTGAACCGACAGATTTTCATAATGTACACTTTATAGGAATAGGGGGAGTAAGCATGAAGTCGCTCGCATTGCTGTGTGTAAGAGCCGGGATGATTGTCTCCGGGTCTGACAAGGCAGACTCTCCGATTCTCGAAATTCTGTGTAAAAACGGAATTTACGCATATTGCGGCAGCAATCCTGAAGTGGTTGAAAAGGCGCAGCTCGTCGTCTATACCGCATGTATTCCGTCCGACGATCCGGAGCTGGTCAGGGCGAAAGAACTGCGCAGGGTCGTAATGGAAAGAAAAGCGCTTCTCGCGCTCGTGGAAAAGTTGTGCAAACGTACCGTAGCTGTTGCAGGTACGCACGGCAAGACAACAACGACAGCCATGATTTCGCGCATAATGGGTGCGCAGGGAGTGCGCTTTATCGGGCACATAGGAGGAGATCTGCCCGGAGGAGAGATAAGTCTGACCGATACAGGCAGAGACGTGTTCCTGACCGAGGCATGCGAATACAAACGCAGTTTTCTGTCTTTGTCTCCTGACATAGCCGTCGTGCTCAACGTAAAATTCGATCATCCCGACTGTTACCGCGATATGACAGAACTTGAAGAAGCGTTCAGGGATTTTGCACGCAACATCAGGGAGGGGGGACTGCTGGTCGTCGATTACAACGTCAAAGAGCTGTTCGACGATATCGGGGTGAGGAAAGTTACCTTCGGTTTCAATGCGGGTTGCGATTACAGAGCGGACGACGTCAGCTACGAAAACGGCATTTACTCATTCTCGCTTTACAGATACGGTGTCTGCACGGGAAGGTATACGACGTGTGTATACGGTAAACATAACGTTCTGAACGCGCTTGCCGCGCTTGCCGTAGCGGACGGACTGGGTTTGGATATCGTCTATGCAGGCAGTGCGCTTGCGGATTTCGGCGGCATAAGCAGACGTTTTGAATGCAGGGGAATGCTGGAGGGCGGCGCAAGAGTAATAACGGATTATGCACACCATCCCGACGAGATCGCCGCGGCGATCAATACCGCGAGAGTGATGACAAAAGGCGATATTACGGTGTTTTTCGAGCCGCATACGTACAGCCGCACCAAGTCGATGATCGACGGGTTTGCGGACAGCTTTTACTGGGCGGACGAGGTGGTTATCCTGCCCACGTACGCGGCAAGAGAGAGCAACATCGAAGGCGGGAGCGCCTACGATCTGTATATGAGACTGAAAAAGAAAAAGCCCGAATGTCTTTATATGGACGGATACGGCGCCGCCGCCGATTATATCAAAACAAGACTCTCCAAAAACGGTATAATTCTGCTTCTCGGCGCAGGCGGTATAGATACGGTAGCAGACATATTATTCAAAAGATAACCTACACGGGCAGGAAAATTTGCAACTTTTATGACTATTGTCCGTACCGCGCTGCAAATGCCGCGGCACGGCGGTCGGAGGTAAAAGCCTTTGCGTTTTCCGCTAAATTAACGAGACATTAAAACAGCCGCCCTTAAGGCGGCTTGCTTTCAGCATTTTATTATCGTTTTGAGCGGATGAGGAGGCTCTTTCGCCATTTGCCCGAAAATCTCTGCCGCGACGGATATGTCGGCTATCCTCTCGATGAGTTTGTCTACCTTGACGACTTCTGTCGCTATCATGTTTATTCCCGTTTCGATCTCACCGTCGCCGTTGTTGAGACCGTAAATTTCCAGCCCTTTGACGAATACGGGGGAGAGGTCGGCTTTGAGCGCTTCCGTCTTTTTGTCGAGACCCGCAAGACACATTTTGCCGCCTTCGCGCAGACACGTGAGCAGACCGTCGGCATTGGGGAAGGTGTCCATATCTATGACCATATAGTCGCACATCTTGCCCGACGTGATCTCTTTGACCTTCTGATATACGTTTTCTTCGTTGGGATTGACGGTATAATATATGCCGAGATCCTGCGCAAGATCGAGAAGTTCCTGATTCTTGTCTATGATGACGGGTATCGCCTGATAATAGATCGCAAGCTGTCCCACGATATAGTTGAGTGCGGAGCAGCCGTTGAGAAGTATGTAGCGGGTTTTGCCTACGTCGAGCTTTTCTATTATTTTTTCTGCAAGCGCGACGTCCTCTATGAATACTACGGCTTCGTCGGATATGCCTTCGGGAATGGTGTATACTTCTGAAAGAGGACAAATCACGTAATCGGCAAGATATCCGTTCTTATCCACGCCGCTGACCTGAAAAGTACCCGCCGCTTTGCGGTAGGGGGACAGCATCACGCGCTGACCCGTCTTGAGCGTAAAGTCGGAACTTTCGCTGACAAGACCCATGGCGATTCTTGACGGCATGATCGGATAAAAAGACGATTTGCCTCTGTACGCCGAAATGTCCGAAGAAGTGACCGAAGCGCGAGCGATGCGCACCTTTACCTGTTCGTGCGGAACGTCTTTTTCTTCGTTCACGACGGTTTCCAGTTTGCCCGGCTCTGTTAAAACCAAGGATTTCATATAATTCCCTCACACTTTTAAGTGGCTCTTATAATAGCACAAAAATCAGCGGATTGCAAGGGCAAAATGCCTCTTGCCGCAGCTGCACGCTTAAATAAAACGAAATTTTTCATTCCGATAAAAAAGCCGTGTATAACGCTTGACTTGCAAAAAATAAATATGTATAATCGTATGTGCGTAAAAGAATACAGTGAGGTGAAGAACATGAAAGAGAGCATTCAACCCAAATATCATGACGTTATCATCCAGTGTACCTGCGGCGAAAAGTTCGTTTGCGGCACCACCAAGGACGTCGACGTCATCAAAGTAGACGTTTGCAACAAGTGCCATCCTTTCTATACCGGCAAGCAGAAGCTCGTTGATACCGGCGGTAGAGTAGATAAGTTCAAGAAGCGTTACGGTCTTTGATCGGCAATAATGGTGCGGGGGCTTATCCCGCACCGTATTTTTTTATGGAGGCTTTGCGATGAGAAAAAAGAGCGTGGGCATAGGCGGACAAGCTGTGATCGAGGGAGTCATGATGCGCGGTAAGCGCAGTATGGCGACCGCGGTGCGCGACGAAAACGGCAACATCGTCGTCGAGAGCAGATACATTAAGCCTGCCGAAGAAAAAAACTTTTTGTTCCGCGCCCCCTTTCTGAGAGGTATATTCAGCTTCTTCGGGACAATGGTCTCGGGAGTGGGTACTCTCATGCGCTCAGGCGAAGTCTTTGACGGAGAACAGGAACCTTCCAAGGTCGAAAAGTGGTTCGCCAGAACCTTTAAGGTCGACGTGTTCAGCGTAGTGATGGCGATATCGGTACTTGTCGGCGTCGCGCTGTCGCTGGGATTGTTTTTCTTCCTGCCTCAGCTGATTACTACGGGTATCACACAGCTTTTCAAAATAGACACGCAGGCAAACGTCGGAGTACAGATAGGCATGAATTTCCTTGAGGGATTCGTGCGCATGCTGATATTCGTCGGCTATATCGCGCTGACTTCGCTGATTAAGGACATCAGGCGCGTGTATATGTATCACGGCGCGGAGCACAAGACGATCAGTTGTTACGAGCACGATCTCGAGCTGACCGTGGAAAACGCTCAGAAGATGACGACCGTACATGACAGATGCGGCACGACGTTTATGTTCATCACGATGGTCGTCAGCGTGCTGATATTCTCGCTTACGGGCTGGAGCAGTCAGCTCTGGGTCAGATTCCTGATAAGGATCGCGCTTATCCCCGTTGTCTCGGGCGTAAGTTACGAGGTGCTGAAGTTCCTCGCCAAATTCGACAATCCGCTCGTAAGGGCGCTCAAAGCGCCGGGACTTCTGCTTCAGAAGTTTACGACGCGTCAGCCTGACGACAGCATGGTCGAAGTCGCGATCGTAGCTTTTAAAACCGTGCTTGCGATGGACGAAGATCCGACTATTCCGGAGCAGACTTTCGATACAAAGCTCCTCAAGCGCAAGGCAGTGGAAGAACTCAAAAAGACGGGCGTTTCCGACGACAGAGTGAAAGAACTCGTATGCAAGGCTACGGGAGTACCTGTTGAAGAATACGACAATATAAGTCACGTCAGACATTCCCGCATTCAGCTCATGCTAAAAGCGGCTAAAGGCGAGATATCGGACGAAGAACTCGAAAGAGAAGTCGGAAAGCTCAATGCCGAGGCAGAGCAGAAAAAGACGGCAAACGCTCAGGAGACCGTAAGCGAACAGGCTTCTGAAGCGGATTCAAAAGAGGATCAAACGCAAAAAGAAGCCGACAGGAACGCAGACGGCGGAGACGGAGACAGATGATCGCTCTCAGAGAAGCGCTTTCAAAGCTGGCATATATGATAAAAGACACTGCGGCTGACGAAAGCGAACCTGATTGGATCGCGTGCCACGTGCTTGGCTGCGGCAGAGCGGCGCTGAAGCTGATAAGAGAAACGGACGATGAAAGTTTCGAGAAGATGACGGCTGTCGCCAAAGAGCGCGCAACGGGAAAGCCTCTGTGTCAGATAATCGGTTATACAGAGTTTTGCGGGCTGAAGATACGCGTGAACGGCGACGTGCTCTGTCCGAGACCGGAAACAGAACTTCTCGTCGAACAGGCAATATTGTTTTTAAAGGATAGGAAAGACGCGCGCGCGCTCGACCTATGTACGGGCAGCGGCTGTATAGCGACGGCGCTCGCGGTGAATACGACTGCGGAAGTCGTTGCGAGCGATATTTCCGATAAGGCGCTCGCAGTCGCAGAGGAAAACGCAAGGCGGAGCGGCGCAAAAGTGAAATTCGTGCTGTCCGACGTTTTTGAGGACGTGGACGGCAAGTTCGATATAATAGTGTCCAATCCGCCTTACATACCTGCCGCGGAAATAGAGAAGCTCGATCGCGAGGTCAGGGACTTCGAGCCGAGAGCGGCGCTTGACGGCGGCGAGGACGGGCTGGATTTTTACAGGACGATAGCTGCGCAGGCAGCAGGTCGTCTGAAAGAAAAAGGCGCGCTGATGCTCGAGAGCGGAGAGGGTCAGGCGCGCGAGATCGTAAAAATGCTCGACGGCTTCGATTGTACGGTTGTGCTCGACTATTGCGGCGTCGAAAGAATAGTAAAGGCGGTAAAAAAGAGTGTTTGACAAGCTCGAGGCGATGAAAAAAAGGTTTGACGAACTGACGGTAATGATCTCCGATCCTGCCGTTATCTCTGATACCGCAACGTGGCAGAAGCTCGTCAAGGAGAGATCGCAGCTCGAAGAAACGGTTGCCCTTTATGCAGAATACCGTACGGTCGAGGATACTTTGGCTGAGTGCCGCGATATTATAGAGGACGGCTCTGACAAAGAGATGGTCGCGCTTGCAAAAGACGAAATGTCGGAAGCAAACAAGAAAAAAGAAGAACTGACAGAGCAGCTCAAGATCGCGCTTTTGCCCAAGGATCCGGACGACGATAAAAACGTAATTATCGAAATACGCGCGGGCGCGGGCGGAGACGAAGCGGGACTTTTCGGAGCGGAACTCGTCAGAATGTACGAGCGTTTTGCAGAGCGTTGCCGCTGGAAAGTCAAAGAGATAGACTTCAGCGAGAGCGATCTCGGAGGCATAAAAGAAGCGGTGTTCATGATATCGGGACACGGCGCGTACAGCAGACTCAAGTTCGAGAGCGGCGTGCACCGCGTGCAGAGAGTGCCGGAGACGGAATCGCAGGGCAGGATACACACTTCAACCGTTACCGTAGCGGTACTTCCCGAAGCGGAGGACGTCGAAGTCGAGATCCTCGAAAATGATCTGAAGATAGACGCTTACCGTGCGGGCGGCGCGGGCGGACAATACGTCAACAAGACGGAGTCTGCAATAAGGATAACCCATCTGCCTACGGGCATAGTCGTCACTTGTCAGGACGAAAAGTCGCAGGGCAAGAACAAAGAGAGCGCGATGAAAGTGCTCAAAACGCGCGTTTACGATTATTATCGTACCAAACAGCAGAAGGAGTACGCTTCCAATCGCAAACTGCTCGTCGGCACGGGAGACAGATCGGAGCGCATACGCACTTACAACTTTCCGCAAGGCAGAGTCACCGACCACAGAATAGGGTTGACGCTTTATACGCTCGACGCATTCCTTGACGGAGACCTGTTCGAGATGCTGGACGCGCTTGCGATAGCGAGCAGAAACGAATTGCTTTCTTCGGGCGAATGACCCGCTGAAACGTAAAACCGATAACAATTTCAGATCATACCTGATCAGAGGAGAAAGAGATGATCAAATACAATAAAGACAAAAATCTGTTGATCGAGAGCAACTGGCGCCCCTTCCTTCAGGACGTGGAGCAGCCCAACCTTTTCCGCGATCTTTTCGACTACGACAGCGTGCCTAAAGTCGCGTTCAACTTCCGTCAGACCCCTATTGATATGCCTGAGGATATCTGGATCACAGATACGACTTTCCGCGACGGTCAGCAGTCCACTTCGCCGTTTACGGTCGAGCAGATAGTCAATATCTACAAACTTCTGCACAAGCTCGGCGGCAAAAAAGGTCTCGTCAGACAGAGCGAGTTTTTCCTTTATTCCGAGAAGGACAGAGAGGCTGTCAGAAAGTGTATGGAGCTGGGATACGAATTTCCCGAAGTCACCAGCTGGATACGCGCCAACGAAAAGGACTTCGAGCTTGTCAAACAGATGGGCATCAAGGAGACGGGTATTCTCGTAAGCTGCTCGGACTACCACATTTTCAAGAAGATGAACATGACGAGAAAGCAGGCGGCAGAAAAGTACCTCAACATCGTCAAAATGGCGCTCGACAAGGGTATCGTTCCGCGTTGCCATTTCGAGGATATCACGAGAGCGGACTTCTACGGTTTCGTCGCTCCGTTTGCTTATGAGCTGATGAAACTGCGCAAGGAGAGCGGCGTCGATATAAAGATCAGAGCGTGCGACACTCTCGGCTACGGTTTGTCTTATCCGGGCGTGACACTTCCGAGAAGCGTTCCCGGCATAATCAGCGGTCTCAAATATTATGCAGAAGTGCCCAGCGAACTGCTCGAGTGGCACGGTCACAACGACTTCTACAAGGTTGTCACCAACGCTACCACCGCATGGCTCTACGGCTGTTCTTCGGTCAACTGTTCGCTCCTCGGCATAGGCGAGAGAACGGGAAATTGCCCCCTCGAGGCGATGATGATAGAATACGCTTCGCTCAAGGGCAAGGACGACGGCATAGACTTCAAGGTCATCACGGAGATAGCTAAATACTTCGAGGACGAACTCGGTTATATCATTCCGCCGCAGACTCCGTTTGTTGGAAAATCGTTCAATACAACGAGAGCGGGCGTCCATGCCGACGGACTTCTCAAGGACGAGGAGATATACAATATATTCAATACAGAGAAGCTCCTCGGCAAGCCTCCGCTCGTATCCGTCGACGCACACAGCGGTCTTGCGGGCATAGCATATTGGATGAACGGTTTCTATTCGCTTCCCGAGGGACACAAGGTCGACAAACACGACGAGATCGTGGTTAAGATCAAAGAAGTCATCGACAAACAGTACGAGGGCGGAAGAACTACGTATATGGGCGACGACGAGCTTGATGCGATCATCACCGCGCTCGCACCCGAACTGCATAAAAAACTCGTGGTAAAAACCTACTGAACGGGCGTTCGGGTATAATTTTCGTAAAAGCTATTGAAATCCGCTTTTGTTTAGTCTAAAATAGAAGTATAAACAAAACGGAGGGCAAAACATGGTAAATCTGATTTGCGGAAGCAAAGGCTCGGGAAAGACCAGCCGCATCATCGACAAGGCTAACGCCGACGTAAAAACAGCCAAGGGAGATTGCATTTTCGTCAACGACACGGACAGATATATGTACGACGTTGACCGCAATATCAAACTGATCGACGTTACCGAATACCCCGTTGCGGGCGAGGAAGCGCTTCTCGCGTTTGTGTGCGGACTTGCGGCGAGCAGAAGCGATCTGACCAATCTCTACATAGACGGCGCTTCGAGGATCGCCGGATGCGGACCCGACAAGATGAAAAAGTTCTACGACGAGTTGGGCAAGCTCGCAGACAAACTCTCATTGTCCGTGACGGTCACGGTCAGCGCTACCGCAGAAGAATTGCCTGATTTCTTATTGAAATACAAGATCATCTGAGGAGATAAAATGAACTATATCAGCACTCGCGACAAAAGCGAGAAATGCAGCGGTGCAGAGGCCATCGTAAGAGGTCTCGCGCCGGATGGCGGACTATACGTCCCCGAGAGCCTTCCGAGGCTCGCTAAATAAGATTTTGAAAACCTTGCGAAAGAGGACTATCCTGCCCGTGCGGCTCGCGTCCTCTCGCTTTTGCTCAGCGACTACACGTACGAGGAGCTTCTTGACTATACGACCAAGGCGTATTCGCGTTTTTACGGCGACGATCCTTGTCCGCTCGTCAACGTCGACGAAGGCGTTTATGTGCTCGAACTGTGGCACGGCCCGACCTGCGCATTCAAAGACATGGCTTTGACCATGTTGCCGCATCTGCTGTCCGCCGCGAGGAAAAAGGTCGGTGAAAAGAACAAGACCCTGATCATGGTCGCGACTTCGGGCGATACCGGCAAGGCTGCGCTCGAGGGCTTCAAGGACGTCGAGGGCACCAATATCATAGTGTTCTATCCTTCCAAGGGCGTTTCGGATATGCAGAAATTGCAGATGAAGACCCAGACGGGAAGCAACGTCTGCGTATGCGCCATCGAAGGCAACTTCGACGATACGCAGAACGCGGTCAAGAATATCTTCGCAGACGAGAAGATCAACGAGGAAATACACTCTCTGGGATTCAATCTCTCGTCCGCCAACAGCATCAACTGGGGCAGACTCGCGCCGCAGATTGCCTACTATGTGTCGGCATACTGCGACCTTATAGAGTCGGGCAAGATAAAGTACGGCGACAAAGTCAACTTCTGTGTGCCTAGCGGCAACTTCGGCAATATACTCGCAGCGTACTACGCGATGCAGATGGGCGTGGGCATCAACAGACTGATCTGCGCGTCCAACGTCAATCACGTGCTGACAGACTTTTTCAAGACGGGCACATACGATATCAACAGAGAATTCCACAAGACGATCTCTCCGTCGATGGACATTCTTATTTCGTCCAATCTCGAAAGACTTCTGTTCGAGGTAAGCGGCAGAGACGACAAGCTGACCGCGGAGAGAATGAAAACGCTCAAGACTGCGGGCAAATACTCCGTCGGCGATAAAGAGCTGAATACGTTGCAGTCGCTGTTCTCCGTGGGCTACGCTGACGACGCGGCGACAAAGGAGACGATCGCGTTTGCGATGGACGAGTTCGGTTATCTTATGGATACGCACACCGCAGTCGCATACGACG
The DNA here is from genome assembly GCA_944381355.1 of uncultured Christensenellaceae bacterium. Classification (GTDB taxonomy): domain Bacteria; phylum Bacillota; class Clostridia; order Christensenellales; family UBA3700; genus Ornithoclostridium. The sequence continues at coordinate 30,248 of CALWKV010000023.1, forward strand.
TGTATCTCGATTACGCGGAGAGCACCGGCGACGAGACTCCGACTGTCGTAGTCTCCACCGCCAATGCGTACAAGTTCCCCGCAGACGTCTACGAGGCTGTCAGCGGAGAGAGAGTGGACGACGCGTTCCTCGCCACCGAAAAACTCAACGCGGAGACGGGAGAGGAGATACCCGAGCCGCTCGACGGACTTAAGGACAGACCCGTGCGCTTCGAGGAAGTCATCGATCGTGCGGATATAGCGAAAAAAGTCGTTGAGTATTGCAGACAGGCGGCAAAAGAATGACGCAAATAACGAAAAAATTTCCGACCGAAAGGTCGGATTTTTTTACCGCGATTTCAGCCCGCGACGACCTTAACTTGTTGCGTATCGTCTCGTCGGTGAGCTTTCGCCGTGTTGCGGGAGCGGACTACGGCGACAAAAAAAGGTCGTGCTTTGACGGCGGTCGGAGCGTTTACGGACTTGAGAATACGCGAGGCGCTTCGTCCCGAGCGTCCTTCCGCCGACGCGGATTCAAGAATGCGGCTTTGATAGGGTATATAAAAAACACGACCCGTGAAAGGGTCGCGTTTTTATATTGTGGTGAATAAAAGAGTAAGTCGAAAGATCTTTTATTTTACTGCGCTTGCAAGCTGTCTGCCGTATTCTTTCGCGCACTCGAGATCTGCGTCGGTGGGTACGAAGCAGACTTTGAGTCCTTCGCCGACGACGGCAGTTTTAAGTGAGTTGAGTCTTGCGATGAGGTTTGGCACCGCCTCGCCGCTCCAGCCGTAAGAGCCGAATACCGCGACGGGCTTTTTGCGGCAGTTGATCGCGTCTGCACCCGTGAGCAGATCCCATATCGGCGGCACAGCGTCTGCGTTGAGAGTGGGAGAGCCGATCGCGCAGGCGTCGGACTTGTTGAACTTTTCACGCAGGTCCGCCATATCGTTTTTGATAATGTCGTAGGTCTCGCACGCCGCGTCGGGAATGACTTCCTGTACGCCCGCCTTTATCGCTTCGGCAAGTTTTGCGGTGCAGCCGTATGCCGAACAATAGAACACGGGGATAGTTTTGACCGCGTTTTTGACGACCTTGCTCCATTCGCGGTACTTTTCGAGCACGTAGGGGAGCTGTCCGTCCTTGGTCAGCACGGGACCGTGGCTGGGGCAAACCGTCTCGAACGGGAATTTCGCTATCTTGCCCATACCTGCGACGACAAAGGGTTTGAAAGGTCCGAAAATCGCGTCGTAATAACCCTTGAAAGCCCTTCTGTAACCCTCGACGTCCTCGATATCCTTATCAATGATTTTCTTGCTGCTGTAATGAGATCCGAACACGTCGCAGCTGAACAAAACCTTTTCCTCCGGGCAGTAGGTGAACATACTGTCAGGCCAATGCAGGAGAGGAGAGGGCGCGAACGTCAGCGTCACGCCGCCGAGGTCGAGCACTTCGCCGTCCTTGACGGGTCTGGAATTGAAGGGCGCGTTGACGATATTTTTCAGATAATTGAGTGCGACTGCCGTTGCAAGCACTGTGGCGTCGGGGCACAGTCTGAGTATGTCGGCGAGAGCGCCGCTGTGATCAGGCTCTGTATGGTTAAGGATTATATATTTGATATCCTTGGGGTCTGCGACTTCGCGGATATTTTTTTCGTATTCGCCTCCGAAGTCCGCGTGCGACGCTTCTACGAGCGCGACTGCGTCGCTGCCCTTGACGATATAAGAATTGTAGCTTGTGCCGAACTCCGTAGCCATTACGATGTCGAACACGCGCAGGTCGGGATTCTGAACTCCCACGCTGTAAATTTTGTCGGTGATCTTGTCTGCCGCCATAGTATTTCTCCTCTTATGAACTTAATTTATTCCGTGTTTAACGCGGTCTCTTTCTTCTGCGCGCTTCGCGTTGTTGAAGCGGTCGAGAGTGCCGACGAGATAACCCGTGATGCGGCGTATTCTCTCAAACGGGACCGTGCCGAAAGTGTACTTCAGATCCACGTAGTCGCCGTCGACGTTTACGTCCATTGCGACGATGTTCTTGTCGGGGTATTTCTTCTTGCCGTAGTCGATATAAGCGTCGATTTCTTTCTGATCGATGTTGCCGCCGTTTACGTTAACTTTTACCATTGTTGTATCCTCCCTTAAATAGTGTTTAAAATCGCTTTACTTTTAACCGTTATTACTATAACATATTTACGACAAATAATTATGTTGCATTTGCAACATTTTGAGGAAAAATATGGAATATAGAGAAATTAATTTGTTTGAAGGCATCTCCGAGGCGGACCTTGCGAGAATGATAACCTGCTTCGGTGCGAAGATAAAGCGTCTCAGAGAGGGAGAGGTGGTCTGCGATTACTCGGATACGGGCGACGACGTGGGCGTCATGCTAGAGGGGAGTGCGTCGATGATACGCACGGACGAGAACGGTGAAGTGGCGGTAATGGAGCTGTTTTCGGATGGAGATATATTCGGAGAGGTGCTTGCGTTTTCCAATGCGGCGGGAGACAGCGTAAAAGTCGTAGCGGAAAGCGATTGCAAGGTTATGTTCATCAAATACGGGCAGATAACCAAGAGATGCGAAAACGCCTGCGAACATCACAGCAGACTGGTCTCCAATATGTTCGGACTCATTGCCAGAAAGACGCTTTCGCTGAGTCAGAGGATAGAGATACTTTCCAAAAAGACGACAAGGGAAAAGCTGATGTATTATTTCAATATTCTTGCAAAGAAGCATGGCAGAGAATTCGATCTGCCTATGTCGGTAACGCGCCTTGCGGAATATATATGCGCGGACAGGAGCGCGATGACGAGAGAACTTTCGCGTATGCAGGCGGACGGACTTGTCGAGATAAACAAAAAGAGAATAAAGCTGAAAAAAACCTTCTGACTACATCGTCGCAATATGCAAAAAACCCTTTCCCGTGTTCAGGAAAGGGTTTTTCTATGCGGCATGTCCGACCGTCAGATCGCCGTGAAATGTGCCGATTCCGCAGTTATGGTCACAGCTACGGGCTGTCCGTCTCTGAGCACGTTGACCGTGACGGAGTCTCCTGCTTTGACGCCCATCAGAGTCTCCTGCGCCTTGTAGAACGCGTCTATCTTCACGGCTTCGCCGCCGTTGACGGATATGGATACGAGCACGTCTCCTTCGATGAGTTTGCCGTAAGCCGCCGTGCCTTCTCCGACTGAATATATCTTGTACGTGTAAGCGGTGCGTATCACGCCGTTTTCGTCAACGTACGTGCTGATGTCGACCACGTCTTCGGCATTGTTGGGGTATGTGTTTGCAGCGGCGGGACGGCTTATGCCGAGGACAAAACGCTGCCCGCCGTTTTCAATGATGTTGTCGGCTACCGCAACCGCAAGGGAAGCCGGAATCGCGTAACATACGTTGTCGTCGGTCGTGTCGGAGGATTTTGCGTCCGAAATCCCCATAAGCTCGCCGTATTCGTTGAACATACCGCCTCCGGAGTTTCCGCTGTTGAGCGCCGCATCGGTGCGGTAAACTCTTACGCTGGAAGAATATTTGGTCGCGATATATTCCGTTTCGACCGAAACTATGCCTGACGTTACCGAGAACGTGTAGAGAGAGGGCGTTCCGATTGCAAAAGTTGCCTGACCGACCGTAGGAGTCGACGTGTTTACTTTAACCGCGGCGACCGTGTCCGTGAGGAACATGTCCGATTGGGCTTCTATGACCGCGATGTCGTTGCTCCGCGAAGCGCCGACTACGGTAGCGGTTATCAGATCCTCCTCTTGTACCTGATTGTAAAGATAAACTTTTATGTCGTTGCTGTAGCCGCCCGTCGAGCTGTCGAAAATAACGTGATAGTTGGTAATGATATATGCCTTGTTTTCGCTGAGCTTGTATATTACGCCCGAGCCGGACGACGTTGAACGCGCATTTGTACAGATTATTCCGACAGAGCTTTTGAGAGCCTGCTGAACCGTGGACGTTATGCTGGGGGTGACGTCAAGTCCGAGAGACGCATAGAAATCTTCGATTGTCGATCTCGGATTGTTTTCAAGATAATAGTTTACAAGTTCATCGAGGGTAAAAGCGTCTTTTCCGTCAGTACCGTTGACACCGTCGGTACCGTCTTTTCCGTCAGTGCCGTCTGTGCCTTTCAGACTTTCGAGCCATTCGGCTTCAGTTCCTTCAAATCCGTTCTTTACTGCGATGTCGTATGCCGAGTCACCTTTGGTCTCCGTCGATAAGCACGACGCCGTCAAGGTCGCCACGAGCGCCGTTATCGCAATTATTATTACGATGCCGATCAGAGTTTTGCGTGTTTTCATAATATGCCTCCCTGAAATTCAAAAAAAAGTATATTCCTAGTCTATGAAATAAATCTTAAAATCAACGATAATTTTACCACGAAATTCGTTTGACGCGCAAGAAAAGTTGAGGCAAATAAAAATAAAAAATTATAATATAAGGTTGTAAAACGCTTGACACGGCGTTGCACTAAAGGTTATAATAGCGTTTACAAAGTCACGGAACAAAAATGCGACATAGCTGAAGGAGGCTTTATGATAGAATTCGAAAACGTCAAAATATTTACAGACAGGGTGGGTGAAAACGCGCTGGCTCAGCTTCGCACGCTCTGCGGTACGGGCGTGTTCGACGGGCTTCCCATACGCATTATGCCGGACGTTCATGCCGGCAACGGCTGTGTGATAGGATTTACCGTGCCGCTCGGCGACAAGGTGATCCCCAATCTCGTGGGCGTGGATATTTCCTGCGGTATGCTCTGTGTGCCGCTCGGCAAAGCAGCGCCCGATTTCGCGGCAGTCGACGACGCGATCAGACGTTATGTGCCCTCGGGACGTGAAGTCGGAGGGTTTTCCGACGAGGCGCATGATATTATAATGCAACTGCGCTGTTATGACAATATATGCAACAAGGCGAGAATAGAAGCGTCGCTCGGGACTCTCGGCGGCGGCAACCATTTTATCGAGATCGACGTTGACGGCGAAGGAGGATATTATCTTATAGTACATACGGGGTCGCGCCATCTCGGCGTGCAGGTCGCCAATTATTATCAGAAGCTGGCGATCAAGTCGCGTTGGAAATTGATGAGTGCGGCACTGATAGAACGCTACAAGAGCGAGGGGAGAGACAAGGAGATCGCCTCCGCGCTTGCAGAGCTTAAGGCAGGAGACACTTTGCCCGAGGCGCTCAATTACCTCGAGGGAGAGCCTATGCTCGATTATCTGTACGACGCGAATGTGTGCGGACTCTTTGCCGATCTCAACAGAAAGAAGATCGCGTCGGCGATTCTTGCCGCGTGCTGCCCGGGCGTTAAAGTCGAGGACGGGTTTACGACTCTGCACAACTGCATAGGCGACGACGGCTACGTGCGCAAAGGCGCGATATGCGCGAGAGAGGGGCAGAGAGTGCTGATACCTCTCAATATGCGCGACGGCTGTATAATCGGCATAGGCAAGGGCAATCCCGACTGGAACTATTCTGCGCCTCACGGAGCAGGCAGACTTATGTCGCGAGCCGCCGCGAGAGCGAATATAGATCTTCAGGCATACAAGGAGAGCATGAAGGGAGTGTATTCCTCCACCGTGTGCGACGGCACTCTTGACGAAGCTCCGTCGGCATACAAGCCTTCGGAAGAAATCGTCGAACTTGTAAAAGATACAGTACAAATAGAAAAGAGAATATTCAGCGTCTACAACTTCAAGGCATCGGAATGACGCGATGCTTTGCGGTCGGCGACAAAATTTTCAGCCTCTGCCGAAAGAGAGATCGTCTCATGTCGGCAGAGGTTTTTTCTCGGACGCGACCGCAAAGTCGGCTTTACGGATTTTTATAAAATCTATGCGCATAATAATGCGTGTAAAAAATTAAATCAATAATAATTTCTTCGGATAAGGTGTTGCGCATTTTGAATCGAGGTTTAAAAAAGATCTTATTTTAATTGCCAAAAAACACATTGTTTGATATAATATTAACAATTGCGGGACCGGGTGAAAATTCGTTCCGCGACCTATTCAGAAATATTTTTATAAGGAGAATCATATATGACAGATTTGACTTCCAATAAGCAAGTGCTTGCGTTCGTCGAAGAAACAGTGAAGCGTTGCCAGCCCGACAAAGTCGTGTGGATCGACGGCTCTCAGGAACTCTACGACAAACTGACCGCAGAAGCTATCGCTACCGGCGAGATGATCAAACTCAACGAAGAGCTTCTTCCCGGCTGTCTCTTGCACCGCACCAAGGAAAACGACGTAGCCCGCGTCGAGGGCAGAACTTTCATCTGCTCCCGTACCAAAGAGGACTGCGGCCCCACCAACAACTGGTGGAAGCCCGAAGAAGCGTATGCTACGCTTTACGGCATTCTCGACGGTGCATACAAGGGCAGAACGATGTACGTTATCCCGTTCTCGATGGGTCCCGTCGGCGGCGCTCTCTCCAAGATCGGCATTGAGGTCACCGACAGCATTTACGTCGTTCTCAACATGAGAATAATGACCCGCGTCGGCGCAGACGTACTCAAGGCGCTCGGCGACAGCAACGACTTCGTCAGAGGCACGCACGCTAAATGCGACGTCGATCCCGAAAAGAGATATATTTGCCAGTTCCCCGAGGACAACGCGATCATCTCCGTCAACAGCGCTTACGGCGGCAACGTTCTGCTCGGCAAGAAGTGCTTCGCTCTGCGTATCGCTTCCTACCAGGGTAAGAACGAGAACTGGATGGCTGAACACATGCTCATCCTCGGCATCGAAAAGCCCAACAAGGAGACCGTTTACATGGCGGCGGCATTCCCGTCCGCTTGCGGCAAGACCAACCTCGCGATGCTCATTCCGCCCGAGGGTTACAGAAAGAACGGCTACAAGGTATTCTGCGTAGGCGACGATATCGCCTGGATCAGAAAGGGCAAGGACGGCAGACTGTACGCGATCAACCCCGAGAACGGCTTCTTCGGCGTTGCTCCCGGCACCAACCAGAAATCCAACCCCAACGCTCTCGCGGCTACCAAAAAGAACACCATTTTCACCAACGTTTGCCACAATCTGGAGAACAACACGGTATGGTGGGAAGGTCTCGACAAGAATCCGCCCGAGCACGCTATCGACTGGAAGGGCAATCCCTGGAACGGCAAGACTTCTACCGAGAAGGGCGCTCACCCGAACAGCAGATTTACCGCTCCCGCTGTAAACTGCCCCTGCATCAGCCCCGAGTTCGAGAACGGCAACGGCGTTCCGCTCAGCGCGTTCATCTTCGGCGGCAGACGTGCAAAGACCGCTCCGCTCGTATATCAGGCTAAGGACTGGGAGAACGGCGTTTTCGTCGGCTCCATCATGGCGAGCGAGACCACCGCTGCGGCGGCAGGAGCTGTCGGCGTTGTAAGACGCGATCCTATGGCTATGCTCCCGTTCTGCGGTTACAACATGGGCGACTACTGGCAGCACTGGCTCGACATGGGCAAGAGCGTAGACGTAGACAAGCAGCCCAAGTTCTTCAACGTCAACTGGTTCAGAACTGACGACGAAGGTC